>JAGCUY010000100.1 GCA_017962605.1 Kiritimatiellia bacterium
GCTTAATCCGTCACATCCCTCCCTGATAGGAGGTCTGTCTGTTTCCGTAATCGTCTCTTCGGTTTCAAAGAACTTCGCCTTCTCCTTGCTCGGCCCCTCGGGCCTTCGCCTCTCAAAAGCGTGCTATCTACTCTACCACTTCCTTTTTTTTTTGTCAACTTTTTCAAAAAATTTTTTTTCAAGAGGGGGGAAAAAAGGCGCGGAGAAGAGCGGAAACATCACCTGCCCGCAATGCCGCAATCGCCGCCGCACCCGCACCAAATCTAGGCGCTGCGGCAATCGGCATGGGATTATCCTCACTTGAAAAACACTCTGGCGCGGCACTGTCGGGAGCGGGCTTTTGCGCACCTGCTTTTGCAGGTTTTCGGCGACCCTGCGCTAAAGCTTTTTCAACTATGATAGAATTAATTCATCATGAAATTGCTTCTCGACACCGACATTGGTAACGACATCGACGACGCGCTAGCCCTCGCCTACCTCCTTCGCGAGCCGCAGTGCGAACTTCTAGGCATCACCACAGTCTGCGGCGAACCGGAGAAACGCTGCGAGATGGCCTCCGCCATCTGCCGGCACCTCGGCCGCACGGACATCCCAATCCACCCAGGCTGCCCAGTGCCTCTCAGCATCGCGCAGCGCCAGCCCACGTGCCCGCAGGCGGCGCGCCTCGGCGACTGGCCGCGCGACCGCTTCGTGGCCGACAACTCCGCCGTCGATTTCCTGCGCAGGACCATCCGCGCCAATCCCGGCGAAGTGACGCTCCTCGCCATCGGGCCGCTCACCAACATCGCCACGCTTTTCTCCCTTGACCCCGAAATACCATCTTTATTAAAGGGACTCTACCTCATGTGCGGGCGCTTCTTCGACGCCAACGTCGGCGAGTGGAACGCCTTCCTCGACCCATGGGCCACCTATATAGTATATGGTAATGGAACGCACCCGCGTCCGCCTGCGCATGTAAGCTTCGGCCTCGATGTCACAACCAAGGTGCGGCTGCCATGCGACGAAGCGCGCAGACGCTTCGCCACTCTCTCCGGGCTGGGACCCGTCCGCGACTTCGCCGAGGTCTGGTTCAGCCGCGCCGAACACGTCATATTCCACGACCCGCTGGCCGCAGTCTGCATCTTCCACCCCGAAGTCTGCACCTATAAGGAAGCCTTCGTGCGCGTATCCGTTACAGAGCCGACCCTAGGCTGGACAGTCCCCTGCCCCGCTCCTAAGGGCGAAAAGGCGCCGCACAGCCTGGCGCACACCGTAGATGCCGACGCATTCTTCCGCATTTGGTTTGGAGCACTCGCATGACCATCTTCAACTTAGGATCCATCAACATCGACCGCTCATACGCGCTGGACCACGTCGTCGTCCAGGGCGAAACCACTTCCGCATCGGCTCTGCTGGAGTCGCCCGGCGGCAAGGGCTTCAACCAGTCCATCGCCTTGGCGCGCGCCGGAGCGGCCGTCCGCCACATTGGCGCAGTAGGCCCAGACGGGGCGCGGCTCGTGGCCATGCTGGGCGACGCCGGCGCAGACACGGCGCGCATCGCGGTCGTGGACAAGCCCACCGGCCACGCGATCATCCAGGTCGATCGCGACGGGCGCAACGCCATCATAGTCTTCGCGGCCGCCAACGGCGCCATCACTGCGGAAGCCGCGCGCGCAGCGCTCGCCGACGCCGCCCCCGGCGACATCCTCCTCTGCCAGAACGAGACCTCCGCCGTCGCAGATGCCATGCGTGAGGCGAAAGCCCGCAAGATGCGCATCGTCCTCAACCCGTCGCCCTTTGACGAGAAGATAGCCGCGCTGCCACTGGAACTGGTTGACTTTTTCCTCGTCAACGAAACCGAGGAGGCGGCGCTGCAGGCGCTTGGCGGCAAGGCGGCGCTGGCAGACCGCGTCATTACGCTCGGTGGCGACGGCTGCGAGTCGCTCGCTCAAGGGCGCGAGACAATCCGCTGCGAGTCCTTCCGCGTGAAGGCCGTCGATACGACAGCTGCCGGCGACACCTTCACCGGATACTACCTGGCGGCCAAGGCCGCAGGAATGGATGAGGCCGCCGCCCTGCGCCGCGCATCCGCCGCGGCCGCGATATCGGTAACGCGCCGAGGCGCCGCCGACTCCATTCCCCTCGCCGCCGAGGTCGATGCCTTCCTCGCCGCGCTCTAGCGCTGAAATTTGCCGATGAATTATGGCTCGTCCGCAGGTCATATTCCTCAGCGCGTCTTTCAAGTTCCGGGTCTGCGGCCTAATCCGCGACGGCATGTGCCGCTACGCGGCGGCCCGGAGATGGGATGTCCGCTCCATGTCGTGGAATGAAGCGTTGGCGGGGGCACTCCGCGAGACGCCCGGCGCGGCGCGCCTTTATCGCCAATGTCGCCGCCGACCCTGAAACCCCGGCTTTCCTCTACGAGATTGCATGCCAATGATACTCGGTCGCCCCCTTACTGCGGCGGAACGCCGCAAGTCACAACGCCTCTACGGTGCATTCAGCTTTGGCAACGGCATGAGCTACATGTGCCTCGGGGAGAACCTGATGGTTCTCTTCGCGGTCCAGCTTGGTGCGCCCAACGCCGTGGTCGCGCTCCTTGGCGCAATGCAGTTCATCGGCTACGCGATGCTGCCGCTCGGCGTCCGGCACACGTCGCGGCGGGGCGCGGCGACATGCCAGGCAGACTTCTGGATCGCCCGCAACATGGCGGCCCTTCTCACAGCATCCGCGGCGCTCGTCTGGCGCGTCTCGCCGCCGGCAGCCTGGGGTCTAGTCCTCCTGGGCGCCCTGCTATTCTACGGGTTCCGCGCGGCGGGCGGTGTCCTCTTCACGCCGCTCATGGGCGACGTCTCCACCGAGGAGGAGGCGCCGGGGGTGATTGGATTCACGACAGCGCTTTTCAACGTCAGCGCAGTCGCCACGCTGGCAGCCATCACGGCCGCAACCCACCGCTGGCAGGGGCGCGACGCCCTTGCCGCCGTCATAGTGCTGGGGGCGCTGCTGGGGATTGGATCCTCATTCTTCCTGCGCGGCATGTGCGAGACTGGCGCCATCCGTGACGCCGCGCGTGAACCGCTTTTAAGCGGAATGCGCGACGCCTTGCACAATCGGGACCTGCTTCGCCTCACGCTCGCATGGTTCCTGCTAAACCTCGTTTCGATTCTGCTTGTTCCAATCTCCACACTAGCCATCAAGCGCGGGTGCGGATTCGGCGACACACAGGCGCTTCTTTGCGCCTGTGCGCAGTTCGCCGGCGGCATTGCCTCGTCGTTCGCCAGCGGCCGCCTCTGCCGCAGGTTCGGACCGCGCCGAGTGCTCTTCGCCGGTCTGCTGGGATGCGCAACCGTGCCGTTCGCATGGTTGCTATTCCCCGTAGGCGCGGGTCCGCAAACCGCGCTTGCGGCGAGCCTCTCCCTCTTTTTCTGGCTGGGAGGCTTCTTCTACTTGATCTACAACTCCACCAATAGCTACTTCCTGCTGGCATGCCCCGACAAGAAGGCGCAGGTGGCGGGGTCTATCGCCGTCAACCTAGCCGCCGGCGGAGGCGCCGGGGTCATCGGCTCTGCCGTCGGGGCATGGCTTGTCTCAAGGGCGGCGGACTGGGCGCCAGCGCTGGGCGGGGTTTTCGACGGGACACTCGGCCCATTCAGGCTTTATTTCCTCATACTCCTGCCCATCGCCGCCGCTGCGGCAGTCGCCTGCCTCGCCCTTCGCACAAAGGTCTATTCCTACCGCCGCGAACACGGCGAGGAGGCGCTCCGCCGCGCCGTCTCTTTCGGACACCACCGCAAGCACTAGGGACCTCAACCATGGGAACCAAACCTGACAGTTCCTCAAGAACCGCACGGTCGAACAAGTCATTCACCGTCACCTGGAACGACGATGACGGCACGCTCTCATCGCTCGTCATGAACGGCGACGAAGCGCGCATGAACTGGATCGAGGGCACCGACCGCTGGGGCGCCATCCGGCTGCACAGGATGGAATTCATCGACGGCGCCGACACCTGGGGCGACACAACGCGGATGGACTTCGTGGAGATGCGCGAGGAGGGGAATGCCATCGTCTCGACCTACCGCCTCGGTCCGATTCGGGCCGATGTCCGCCGCGAGGTGACGGACGAGGGGCTGTCGGAGTCCTACGTCTTCACGAACGAAGCATCCTACCCCGTCTATTTCCTGCGCGGCCACCTCGGCATCCTTGCAACCTTCAACGACTCCTACGCACATGCGTCCGTGAGCGAGACGCAACGCTGCCACGCCCATATCTGGTGCGGCGGAGAGATCGCCTGGGCGCGCGTGCTCAAGATGGGACCGTTCCAGCAGGAGCTGGCGCTCGTGCTCCAGGAGGGCGACCTCGACACCTACTCAGTCCGGCGAATTTTCGAAGAAATGTCCAACGACCGCGGGGATTTCGTCCTGCACCCCGCGCCATTCCACCTGAACCCCGGCGCATCGAAGACCATCGCCTGGAAGGTCGTCGTATACCCGGCGGGAAAGTTCGACGAGACGCTGCTGCGCCATGGTGGAGCCAAAATCGACTTCAGGCAGGAGACGGTCTTCCCCGGCGAGACATTTGAGATAGACGTGACGGGCCCTGACGGCAAAACCGTCCACCATTCGCGCAAGCCCGACCGGGGCGTCGGTGCATACGACTTCGAGTTCGACGTCGGCGGACGCAAGGCCAAGGCGCGCGGCTACTGCTCGCCGGCGTTTGACGACCTTGTCACTGCGCGCGTCCGCTTCATCGTCGAAAAGCAGCAGTGCCTGGAACCATCCTCGCCGCTTTACGGCGCCTACCTCATCTGGGACAGCGAAGACGACGCACCCTATTTCGACTTCCTCTGGCGCGACCACAACGCCTGCCGCGAGCGCGTGGTCATGGCGCTGACCGTCGCCCGGTGGCTCCAGCGCCATCCCGACCCGAAGGTGATGCAGTCGCTCGAACTCTTCGAGCAGTTCGCCATCCGGGAGTTCTTCGACGAAACGACCTGCACCGTTTACGACACCATCGGCAAGGACCCGAAGTTCAAGCGTCTCTACAACGCCCCCAATCTCGTCCAGTTTTGGCGCGAGCTCTACAACCTCAAAAAGGACGGGCGCTACCTCGACTACATCGAGAAGTCGCTGCTCGACTACTACCGCCTCGGCGGCGACAGGTTCTACCCCAACGGCTGCGACTTCTCCTCAGAGATTGCGCTCCTGGAGCGCGAGGGGCGGGAGGTGCCGGAACTCCGCGAAGCCGTCCGGCGGCACGTCGCCAACATCGTCGCGAACGGCATTCGCTACCCGGAGCACGAGGTCCGCTTCGAGCAGACTATCGCCACGCCCGCCGTGAGCATAATCGCGCAATACTGCCGCTTCGTGGAAAAGACCCCCGCCGCCCTTGAGGCGCTTGAGGCCAACTTCGACATCCTTTCGCGCTTCCAGGGCAACCAGCCCGACCACAGGCTACACGAGACTGCCATCCGCCACTGGGACGGCTACTGGTTCGGCAAGCGGCACCTCTACGGCGACACGCTACACCAGCACAGCACCATCACGGCGCGGGCCTTCCTGCAATACGCCGCCGCGACCGGCGACAGCCGCCCCGTCGCGCGCGCCGAGCGGTGCCTTAGGAACTGCCTCTGCATGTTCCGATCGGACGGCTCGGCTACATGTGCGCTTTTGCTGCCACTGTCCGTCACGATGCTCAACCGCGACGGGACAGTCTTCCGGTCGGCCCGGCGCGGCGAGTTTGCCGATCCATTCGTCAACGACATGGACACCGCCCTCTACCTCGGCATGCGCTCGGGCCTCTTCGGCGAATACGGCGAGCCTGATTTCGCCCCCGCGACTTAGCCGGACACCGCCGCCACTAGACATGGCAATGTTTCCTTGAACCTGCCTTTGCAAGTTTTCCAACCTGCTTTTGCAGGTTTTTTTGGAGGGACGGTTTCGCGCCCCATTTCCGTGATACAATTATTTGCGTCGGGCGGCATTGGGCCGACCGACTGCGAGGCGCCCGCGCACGATCAACGGGACTGGGCGCAAGGAAGGCAGCAAACTATGCAGCACATCGCACAAAAAGTCACGGACAGGAGGGGGCGCAGTCTGGCCGCCTTCCTCGCGGCGGCCATGCTGGCCGCACCAGCATTCAGGGCGGCCGACTTGCCCTGGGTTTACAACGACGACGGCAGCGCAAACCGCTCTCCCGCCATCGGCACCAGCGCCACGTGGCAGAACCTCTTCCACTGGGAGGTCTTCACCGCGTCGGCGCAGTGCACCGTCAACCACCGCCCGTCCACCGTGCTTATCATGAGATAGGCGCGGCAAGTTTTTTAGCTACAATGAGACGAGAGAGAAGTTTTGACAGGCTTGATTAGGCCCGATTTTTTGACGCACAAACTTGAAAAAACAAGCGATTGGGCGACGAATCAGGCGAAATCGCAAGAAAGGGTTGAACTGGAAATCCTGAAAAGGGTTAGCTA
>JAGCUY010000101.1 GCA_017962605.1 Kiritimatiellia bacterium
AACTCCTAACCCCTAGTCCCTAACCCCTACTATCTATGAAAAAAGCATCCATGGCCGACTTCGAGGCGCTGCTTAACGCGCAGTTCGAGTCATTCCGCAAGGGCTTTGACCCCGGCGAGCGCGTCAGGGCGCGCATCGCCGCAATCACTCCAACCAATGTCATCCTCGACGTCAATGCCAAGAAGGAGGGCATCCTCCCCTTGACTTCCCTTGAAAAGGGGGCGGAAGGGCTGAAGGCCGGCGACTCCATCGACGTGGTCTTCGTTGGCCTAGTCGATGGCGCGCTGGTCTTCGCGACTGGCGCAGCCGACGCGACTGGTGGCGCTGACCGCTCCGTCCTCCAGGCGTTTGAGGCAAAGCTGCCAATCGACGGCAAGGTGCAGTCCGAGGTCAACGGCGGCTACGAGGTGATGGTCGGCAAGACGCGCGGGTTCTGCCCCTATTCGCAAATCGCCCTCCACCGCGAGGAGGGTGCCTCCTACATCGGCAAGACCTTCGCCTTCCTCGTCGAGGAATACGACCCCGAAGAGAAGAACCTCATCGTCAGCCGTCGCGCCCTGCTGGAGCGCCAGGCGGCGGAGCGCCGCGAGGCCCTCAAGGCCACGTTGGTCGAGGGCGAGACGCGCACCGGCAAGGTGACGCGCATCGCAGACTTCGGCTTCTTCGTCGATCTCGGCGGCGCAGAGGGGCTGGTCCCGCTCCGCGAGCTCTCATGGGATCGCGGCGTGAAACCGGCCGACATCGCCAAGCCGGGCGACGAGGTGGAAGTCCTCGTCCGCACGATTGACTGGGAGGCCAACCGCATTTCGCTCAGCCTGCGCGCCCTCCAGGCCAACCCAATGGACGCCTTCATCGCTGCGGCCCAGGTTGGCGCCCAGATGACCGGCAAGATCACGCGCATCGAGCAGTTCGGCGCCTTCGTGCAACTTGAACCTGGCGTCGAAGGGCTGCTGCCGACTGGCGCGATCGCACGCGGTCGCCGCATCGGCCATCCGTCGCAGCTCGTTTCCGTCGGGCAGTCTGTCGAGGTCCGCATCGACTCCATCGAGCCGGACCGCAAGCGCATTTCCCTGCGGCTCGTCCCGACGGCCGAAGAGATTGCTGCCGCCGAAAAGGAGCGCGCGGAGCGTGAGGCGCGCAGGCGCAAGGCCATGGGCGTTTCCGCTGAAGAGGCGGAGGCCGAGGAGCCTTTCGACCTTGGCGCCGCGCTGGACGACTTCCGCAAGGAGCAGGGTGACGGCGGTTCTTTCGGAAGCCTCGGCGATGCCTTTTCGGGAATTGGAATTTAGAGCCTCGCGCCAGGGCGGCGAAACTCGCTGCCGCATCCTCTACCATGGCCGGGCGATGGCCGGCCTCGCCGGCGCCTTTCGCACGACGCCAGCCCACATTGCGGGGAACGTGGCGGCCATCCACAACATCCGGCGGGGTCGCCCCGCCGACATCGTCTGGCCGACCACCCTCGCGTCGGCATGGGGTTTGGGCGAGAGTAGGCCGGCGCAGGTGCGCGTAGGCGCGGCGGCCTTCCGTGCCGCGCCATCGTTCCCGGCGCTGCTGGAGTTCCGTCGCGGCTGCTGCGCATTGGCCATCCGCGACGATGACGGCGAAACTTACCTGGTCGCCGCAGGCTCTCCGGCGGCGGCGCTGGCCCTTGACGAGACCGTGGCCGCCGCATTGCCTGAAAAGGTCCGCGCCTCAGTAGGGCAGGGGACCGCCCAAATGAGGCTTGCCTTTGCCGGGTCGCTGGTGGGGGATACCCCATCTCCCGGCGCCGCCGCCGCGCTGGCCGCCATGCGCTCAGGATGCGGCGAGTGCGTCTCCGGGCGCGGCGAGTTTGGCGACTGCGCCGTCTGGTCATTTGCCGACAGGGCGCAGGGGCGTTTTTCCGTCGTGGGGTTTTCGACCGCCGGCGCCACCCTGACAATCCAGTTCCCGTTCATTGGCGCTGGTGTGCGCCTGCGCGCCGAATGGCATGACGACGCCCTCGACTACTATGTTCGCGACGGGTTGGAGATAAGGCCATCCGTTGTCACCGCAGCCACGAAGGCCGTCGTAAAGCTTAGCCGCTGTGGCGGTTTCATGACGCTTTTGGATAAAGTCTGATATACTGTTTGCGCTTTCCGGCGAACCACGGCGGGAAGGGCTATTGAAAGTGAGGTTCTAATATCATGTTCGACTTCAACGGCAAGGTTGCAATCATCACTGGCGGCGGTACAGGCATAGGTCGTGCCACGGCTCTGGAACTGGCGCGGGGCGGATGCGCGGTTGCGCTGTGTGCTCGCCGCGTTGAGCCGCTTGCCGAAACATCAGCCGCCATCGAGGCCCTTGGCGGCCGCTGCATGACGGCTTCGGTGGATGTCGCCGACGGCGCGGCCGTTTCCGCCTTCGTCGCCGACGTCATCGCGAAATTCGGTCGGCTTGACTTCCTTGTGAACAACGCCGGCGTGACACGAGACAACCTCCTGATGCGAATGGGCGATGATGAGTGGGACACTGTTATGGCCACCAACCTCAAGGGGGCCTTCAACTTTTCAAAGGCCGCAGTGCGGCCGATGATGAAGCAGCGGTCCGGAGTCATCGTCTGCATTTCGTCTATCGTGGGGCAGGTGGGGAATGCGGGGCAGTGCAACTACGCGGCCTCGAAGGCGGGACTAATCGCCTTCGCGAAGTCGCTGGCAAAGGAAGTCGCGGCGCGCGGAGTGCGTGTGAACGCCGTCGCCCCCGGATTCATCAAGTCGGCGATGACCGATGCCCTGCCTGAGGATTTGCGGACGAAGATGCTGGCGGGAATTCCGCTTGCGCGGCTCGGCGAGCCTGAGGACGTCGCCGGAACGGTGGCGTTCCTTTGCTCCGACGCGGCGTCCTACATCACCGGCCAGGTGATCGGCGTGAACGGCGGCATGGCCTAGTCGTCCGCCATCGTCCTTCTCTCTTTTGCCGGGATTCGTCTTTGCGGTTTCAGGGAACATGAAGTGGCTGTTGGCAAGCCTGTTGATGGTTGCGGTGGCGCAGGCCGCCACCCCGCAGCTGCGCCTCTCCTCCTCGCGCTCCATGCCGAGGCCCGAGGCGCAGCGCGCCGAGGTTTCGACTTGCGGCACCATCTCGTGCCTGTCAGGCACGCTTGACATCGCCAGGGTGCGCGAACCTTCGCCCGAAGCCCTCTACTGCGGCGACTTCATCCGCCCCAGCGAAGGGTTTTCATGGCTCTGCTCGCGCCACTACGCGGTGAAGACCGACCTGCCCGAATCCGAAGCCACGCAGGTCCTCGAACTCCTCGAACTCGCATGGCCACAGTATAGGGCGATCTTCGGCGCGGCGCCTCCGGCACCTAGGCGCATGGCGCTGGTAGTCGCCTCCAGCCGCAACGCCCTCAAGCGCGCCATGATCGACGACGGCATGTTCGCCTTCACGCTTGGCGGCGTCACACAGGAGGGTTACGGCTGCTCCTACCTCTACGCCGGAACACCGTATCAGACCCGCTACATCGTCCTCCACGAGGCGACGCACCTCTTCCAGTATTGCCTCTCCGGCAATACGCGCGGCTCCTATGGCTTCTTCCTCGAAGGCGTGGCGGACTACCTCTCCAGCCATGTCTTTGACCCGGCGGCGCACAGGCTCGAAGTGAACGTGCTTGACCGCGCCCCAATCCACAACCATCTGGCGGATGGCCTCTGCAAGTGGCGCTCGCTTGGCGAACCGTCCTTCACGGCCCTCTACTCCGATTCCGACCCTTCCCGCGGCCTGGCGGTGCTCCTCACGGCCTTCCTCCAATCCACTCCGGACTACGCGGCTAAATGGCGCGAGTACTGCCGCCGCATCGTCGTGCGCCCTGGCATGGGCGCTGATGGCGCAAAGGCGGCCTCCGACGCCTTGCTGGACGAACTCTACGGCGGTCTGGCGGCCCTGGACGCACCATTCCGCAAGTGGGTCTCCCCCCTGTCGCCATCATATTCGCTCCTTCGGCGCGATTTCGACCAGGAGGGCGGAAATGTTTTCGTCTCATGCGAACCGGCATCGCCCGATGCTCCGGCCGAGTTGGAGTGGCGCGGTGGTGCGGCCTCGGCCGCTGCGGTCTGCAACGGACCTTTCCGTTTGCGCTGGCGCGAGACTCCGGAGAAGGGGGCTTTTGCCAGGATTGAGCTGTTCCCGGCCGATGGGGCAGGGGAGGGCGTTTCGTGCGTCATCTCAAACGCGCCGCTAGGTCGCATGGCCTTCTTCGAGGTGGATGGGACCCGCGCGGCGGATATTGGCGGGCGCCGTCTCTGGCCGCTGCTGGAATCCGGCTTGGAGTTTCGGTTGGAAGGCGGGGCGGTGGCGCTCCTTTCCGGTGGCGCACAACTGGCGAGACTTCCGGTAAAGTCAGTCTTCACTGGCGAGGCAGGACGCTGGCGCATCTCCGCTTCGCAGCCGGGGGTCGTTTTTGAGATGGGCGATGCCGTGTCCGACAAGGGCAAGTTCCGCGACGTCGTAGAGACTGCGGCCTCGGCCTCTGGCGCGGTGAAAAATGACGCGAAGGGAGTCGCCATTCTTGACTGGCATTTGCTTGGGCCATTCGCCCTGCCTGGCGGCGCTTTTGGTCGGTCTGGAACCGATGTACCGCGCTCGCCGGTGGACATGAAGGCCGTTCACAGCCTTGACGATGGGACCTTCTCGTGCTGGCAACCGGCGTCGTTGCGTGTGAACGCCGCATTTTCTGCGGCGCCGATAGCCAATCTCACCGCCACATTTGGCCGTCAGGCGAACAATTCATTCGCCTACGCGGTCGCAAATATCGAGAGCGGGAGCGGCGGCGAAGTGGAGATTTCGCTAGGCGTCTCCGATGGCGTGGAGGCCTTCCTCAATGGCGAGAAAGTCTTTGACGACGTCCGCCGCCGTGAGTGGCAGGAGGGCAACGCGCGATTCCGCGCAACCCTCCGCCCAGGCGCCAACGAACTGCTCCTGCGCCTCACCCACGGCTGCGGCGTCTGGCTGCTTTCTGGAAACCAGCGGAAAGTCGCAATGCCGTAAAGAAGGCGCTAGCCAAGGCAAGACGAGCGCTCCGCGCGAGCCTTCGCAAGGTGATGCTATGGCACGAACAATGACGATGGGATGATTCGAATTATTGCAGGCCCAATAACGGCAAGTAATCCCGTCGCTTATAAAGGATTCTGTCAACAAAAATATGGCCCGCTGTCACACGATAGAACACTAGATAGTTGTGGATGCCGATAACCCGGTATTCTCCTATCTCCGCAGGAAGCCCTTCTACGAGGCTTCCAATGAATGGGAACTCTTCAAGGTTCTCCGCACCGTCAAGGATGTCTGAAACAATCTTTTTCGCGGATTCCAAATTGTGCAGTGTTTGCGAGATATAACGGAATATTCCATCCAAATCTTGCTGGGACAGCGGGGAGTAGAAAAGCGTCCGTTCAGCCATTCAAAGCCTCCGAGAACCTGGCGCGCATTGCGTCCTTGCCAATCCAACCTTCCGACTCGCCAGACGATCTTCCCCGCATTAATTCGGTTGCCAGTTTGCCAGCCGCTTCAATGGTAGCATAATCGGCTATGTCCAGAATGACATATCGGCCAGTTCCATTTTTCGTTAGGAAAATGGGATTGCCAATTGCGACATCCTTAAGAACTTCAGGATAGTTCCTCAACTCGGAAACCGGCTTTATTATAGGCATAATGTTCTCCAAAAATTACGAAAAAATTATATCAATATTTGTCGAACGCCGCAACTGCAGTTGTTCATAATAAAAGACACCGAAATAGGGAAAGAAGGAACCTTTTGAACAACGGGGTCAACCATTGAAGTGCTTCGGTGTCTTTTCTATTAGACCAAATACACAAGCACTCCGCTGCCGCGAGGGGCTGGCGGAGTGCTTGTGGTGGGCAATGATGCGTCTGAGCCGCTAGGCCTTGGCTACCCAGCCGTTGCGGTAAACGGCGCGCTTGAGCCAGGCGGGGTCGCCGGTGCCGTTCGCAAAGGTGTTCTTCTTGGGATCCCAGTCGAAGCCGCAGTCATAGACGTAGCTGATGTTGCAGAGGCCGCAGAGGATCGACGAACGGGCGCCAGTCTCGGCAGGCGAGATCGTCGGCTTGCGGGTCTTGCAGCACTCGACGAAGTTGTGGACCTGCGAGAGCGACTTGTAGAGCTGCACTTTCGCCTTGTCAAGGGCGAAGACCTTGTCGAGCGTGTCGAGCGCGATGCCGAGCCCTTCGCCAGCCTGGACGTTGGTGTCCTTGCCCCAGTCCTGGCCGTAGAAGGCGGCGACCTGCTTCATGCCCTTGTAGGTGTTGTCGGCGAGTTCCTTGCGGATTTTGTCGTTCGGCTTCACGCCACGGCCCTTCCAGACGGCGATCTTGCCGCGGTTGACGGCCACGATGCCTTTCGTTCCGTAGAAGACGGTGCCCCAGGTGCTGAAGGGGTTGTGGAAGATGACGGCGCCGTTGGCGAAAACGAACTTCATGCCGCTCTGGCGGCGGCCGCCGTGCAGCGGGTTGGTGGAGTAGGGGGCGTCGGAGCGGACGATTTTCACCGGGCCGGACTTGTCGAGGTCAAGGCCCCACTGGGCGATGTCGAGGTGGTGTGCGCCCCAGTCGCCGTTGTAGCCGGTGCCGTAGTTGTCGTCGAAGCGCCAGAACATCGGGTAGAACTTGTTGACGCCACGCGGCGCGCACTGGTCGGAGTAGGGCGACCAAGGCGCCGGCCCGAGCCACATGTCCCAATCGACGTCCTTGTTCGGCGCGGACTCCGTGGCGATGTCCTGGACTGCCCTCTTCGCGTCGTCCCACTGGCAGAAGAAGCGGTGCGGGTGCGATGGGCCGCCGAGGTTGTCGTGGAACTTGGAGATGTCGGTGTTGTTCTGCGCTGCGGCGTTGCCGTAGTTGCAATCGACGAACTTGACATCGCCGATAAGGCCGTTGCGGACGATCATCGCTGCGGTGCGGAACTCGCGGCGGGAGCGCTGCCAGGAGCCGGTCTGGAAGACGGCCTTCGTCTTGCGCTGCGCCTTGATGATTTCCAGCGCCTCTTCGATGCTGTATGTGAGGGGCTTTTCGCAATAGACGTCCTTGCCGGCCTGCATCGCCTTGATGGCCATGTAGGAGTGCCAGTGGTCGGGCGTGACGATGACGACCATGTCGATGGACTTGTCGGCGATGACCTTGCGGAAGTCGGCTTCCGGCTTGCAGATGCCGGCGAACTCGGGGCGGTTCGCCTTGTACCAATCGTTCGCCTGCTTGGCGCCGGCCTCGCGGCGGGCCTTGTCGCAGTCGCAGATCGTCGCCACGACTGGTTCCTCCTTGAGGAATTGCGGGAGCATCATCGTGCGAGACTGGATGCCCATGCCGATAATTGCGACGCGCTTCGGCGCCGGAGAAGTTTTCTTTGCAGCTTTAGCCATAGTAGTATTCCTTAATAAAGTAGTTCAAATTCTACCAAATCGTTCCCCAGCCCCGCAACAACTTGTCTCTTCAAAGTGTGGCAATAGTTCGTCATCTTTGGCAAAGCGCTACCGCGCCGGAACACTGAACCGTCGGGAGCCGGGATTCGGGTGCCGGGAGCCGCATCGTTCCCCTAGCCCCTAGCCCCAAGCCCCTAGCCCCTAGTTCCCACTTGTTGAGTAGGTCTTGAGGCCGATCTTGATGTCTGAGACGCCGGTGGAGTCGAGGTCGCCGTCGCGGTCGGCGTCGATGCCGCTGATGAAGGTCGCGATGGCCGCCTCGCGGTCGGCCGACATCGACGAGGCCGGTATGATCAGCAGCCACTTGGTGTTCCACGCGGAGCGGCCGACAAGGCGCGTGCAGTCAAGCGATTCGTCGTCGGGATCCTTGCCGGCCTCGTCGTAGTAGGCGCGGAAGGACGGGTGCTTCCTGATGCGCGCGCCGACGTCGTTTCCGCCGGTGGCGCCGTCGTAGAGCGGCGTCCAGTCGGGGTCGTCCAGCTGCGCCGAGCCGATGGCGTATGGCGCGGGGATCGTCTGGTCAACGACCTTCCAGGAGAGGACGGTGTCGGAATCGCCGACGGCGCGCATGCGGTCTTCGCCAACTGGCACCAGGTAGGCGGTCGGCGTGCGGGAGAGGTTCTCGTCGTCGTAGCCCACGAAGTGGATGCCAGCGGAGCTGATGTGCGTGGCGAACCACGTGGGGTCGAGCGATGCGTCGCCGCCTTCCAGCTCTTCGCCGAAGAAGTTGTAGCCTTGGGCGATGAGGGTGGGGAAGGGGATGACGAATCCAGGCTCCTTTTCGGCGGTGGAGCCGGCGAGGGGCTGGCAGTAGTGGCGGAACTCGGAGATCTGGTTGAGGTCTTCCACTATGTATTTGCGCAGGGTAGTGCGCCACTCCTTGTCGCCCTTCTCGCCATCGTAGATGCGGAAGAGGTCGTGGCGGAGCGAGAACCATGTGGCGTATGGCTGCGGGTTGTTGATGCCGAGGCGCGGCTTGAGGACCTGCCAGTTCTCGTCCATCTCGGCGAGGATGGCCGCGAGGCCGCCGTCGCCCTTGACGGCGTCGGAGGCGACGATTGGGTCGCCGTCGTCGGTGAACTCGCCAAGGGTGCGGGTGCCGATGATGCGGGCCATGAAGGCGTCGCCGGAGGCGCGGTCGGATGAGAGGAGACCGGTCTCGTAGTCGTAGGCCTGCGCCGCGAGGTAAACGTATTTCTGCGCAAGTTCGAACTGCGCGTCGTAGCGCGAGAGCGCGTTGTTGCGGACGAGGCGGAAGAACATGTCGTTGTAGCGCGTCCTGGTTAGGGCGTCGGCAGACTGCTGGCGCGCGAGGGTGCGCTCGTCTATGACGCGTTCCGCTTCCGCGACGATGGTCTCCACCGCGCACTCTGCGGCGAGGAGCTCGACGTATGCGCTCCTGCACTCGCGCGCGGCCTGGTAAACGTCGTTGGCGGCGCTCAGAGCGCGCTGGTAGTAGCCGTCGTATGTCTCGATGTAGTCGGCAGTCGCCTCGATTACCTGCTCCGCTATTTCAAGCCCGGTTTGAATGGAGTCAGAGGCGACTAGCGCGTTCTTGGCGGCGAGGATCGTGCCTTCGAACGACTGCCGCGTCGCAACCTCGGCCGGGCCTACTGCCGCCGCGACCATGGCGCTCGGGTCGGTGTTGACTGTCATGCCCGCGCCGACTATCGACGGCGTCGCCTTGTAGATGGCAGACTGGGCGTCTTCGCTAAGTTTCATGATCGCCTCGACCGAGTTGATGCCGGTCTTGAGAGCAGCCTCCTCCACCGCGGCGAAGGCCTCGTAGGCGTATTTCGCGGCGCTAGCCGCCTGCTTGGCGGTGTGGAAGCCCGTTTCCAGGCGGATGTTGCCGATTTCATATTCGAAGTAGGTGTTGGCCTTTTCCCAATCTTCGAGGCAGGACTTGAATCCACGGTAGGCGATTAGCAGTTCGCCAAGCGCGTCCTGAATCTGGCCGCAGGCGCGGCGCTTGCCGGTGATCTTGGCGGGCTTGAGGATGATGCCGGTGGCGGACTTCTCGTAGGTCAGCGTGTCGAAATCTACGGTCTTGCCAAGATTGGGTATGAGGATGGCGAGGCCGTCGCGGAACTTGCTGGCGTCGCGGACGTAGAGGTTGGTGGTTATGGACTTGATGTCCTCGTCGGCTTTGAGGCCGAACTGCCAGGGCTCCATCCAGGCGTAGTTGATGAGGTCCGGGCCGTCGTAGCCCTGCGGGTAGGTGCCGCCGGGTCCGATGTCACCCTCGTATGGGTAACCAAAGTATTCGATGAGGGCGTTCTTGGTTTCGAGCTCCATCGTCTCAAGCTGGTTCTCGCGGGAGACCTGCGATTCGTAGAGCATCCTGAGGCGGGAGCCGTAGAACTGCGCCTTGTCGAGCGCGCGGCGGGCGTTTGCCAGCGCGGTGCCCGCCCGCTCGCGTATTTGCTCGTAGTGGGTGAGCCCGTCCTCGCCTGGCGCGATTGGCGTGAGGTCGAAGGGAATCGCGCCGGAGGCCAGACCAATCGGGGTGAGTCCTGCGTCGATGCGATCGACCTTCCTCTGGATGTCGGGGATCATGGAGGCGAGGGAGGCGAGTTCGGGAACGGTGTCGCGGTCGATGCGGGAGAGTCCTTCGTCCTCGAAGGTTATGTTGACGCCGCTCGACTCCGCCGCGATCCAGGCGCCGCAGTTGACGTTCCAGCGCAGGGCGGTGACTTTTTCGTCGGTGAGCGTGGTTGTCTGCGCGTTCGCGATGGGGCGCACGTAGAAGACTAGGTTCTCGGAAAGCGGCGAGACGAACTCGCGCTTCTCGCGCAGTTCGGAGTCCGTGCGGGCAACGCCGGTCCATGCGCGGATCTCGGCAATCTCGCCGGTGAAGCCGCCGCCCAATGCGACGCAGGCGTTTGCCAGCGGAATCGAGAATCCCTCGGGGAGGTTGAGGTTCGTCGTGGATATTACGGCGCCCGTGGCGTTGATGACGACTGCCTTGCATGTGCCGCCGCCGCTGGAGCGGAGGGCGACGAGCGTGTTGGCGTTTTCGGGCGCGTTGCCGATGGCGGCGGTCACGAGCGGTTCGCCCGAGATCTCGTATGTGACTTCCTCGTCCTCGTAGTTGATGATGCCGGGGAAGTGATAGGTTTCGCCGTCTTCTTCGTCGATTATGTCAAACGGGAAGACGCAGGCCCAGCCGCTGAATTCCGGCGGGTTGGTGGCGAAGTCCGCCATGTCGTAGCCTTCGGGGAAGTCCGTGGGCGGAGCCCCGGAGCCAGCGAACAGGCACTCGTAGAAGTCGTTACCGATGCGCCTTTCAATGCTGAAGGCATCCTTTTCGTCGGCTTCGTCTTCGGCGGAGTCCAGGACGTTGGTGTAGAACCAGTAGTGGCCGTGGATGACATTGGTCACCGGCGCGACTGCGTAGATGGCGGCCGACAGGTCGCCGGACTCGTTGTCGCGGAGAACGGAGAGGCGGCGTGTCTCGGTGGTTAGGCAAAGGACGGTGGACTCATCTGCGCCCCCTGCCGTGACAGAGTCGGTGGTGCTCGGCACGAGCTGGAACTCGAGTGTCCATGCGTTGGATGCGGATATGCCGCCATCGATTGTTTCGGGGAGAGTCGTGCTGATGGCGTCGTCGCTGTCGCCGGTGAAGCTGAATCGCCAGTAGCGGCCGCTGCTGGGCGCCTCGCCGAGCAAGGCGTTGCCGACGGCCCAGTTGGCGAGCGCGCCGAAGCCGCCGCGCGAGGCCCATTCGCCGTAGCCGAATGCGCGGGACGATTCGTCGTCGAGGTAGCCGGCCATGCTGGCCCCCCCGCTGTCTCGCCATGCCTTGCGGGCGGTGCGGTCGACGACCGCCGATGCGACCTTGGCCACATCGTAAGCGGCCTTGGCGAACTTGGCCTCGTCGTAGTAATCGACGTTGAGGACGGAGTCCGCGACCACCATCTCGCCCATGGCGGGTTCGCCCCAGGTGAAATATGGGTTGCGGAGCAGGCGGTAGTAGCCGGAGAGGGCGGAGAGGTAGTGCCCGTAGGCGTCTCCGTGGCCCTGTGGATACTGGTCGGCGGCGTCGTTTTCGTCGAGGTAGCCCCTGTTGTTGCCGTTGATGTCGTAGTTGACGGCGTAGGCGACCTCGCCCGCAGTAATGCCCTTGGTGAAGTTCCAGACGAGGCGGTTGTAGTAGGGCGAGAGGCGTGTTGACGGGGCGTTGGCGCCGCTGCGCCCGCGCAGGAGGGCCAGCTCCTCGTCGAGGAGGGTCGGCACCTGGTTGTCGAATGAGAACAGCGTGGAGGAAAGCGCGCCATAGTCAAGCTCGAAGCCGGTCATGTCGGTGTTGTCGAAGTTCGCGCCGAAGCCGATGGTCGGGTTGAGGGCGTCGCACCATGCCTCGTCGCCGAGGACGGTGTAGAGGTCGGCCAGGCGGGCGACGGCGAGCTGGAGCTGCTTGTTGGCGTCGGCGTTGTCGATGCCCAGTGCGAGCGACATCGACTCGGCCTTGGAGAGGATTGTCTCATAGAGCTGGATGAGGCCGACTTCCTTAAGGTTGTCCTGGTTTAGGGCGACGTCGCCCTCGTAGGGCTTGCCGGCCTGGGCGATCATGGAGATGTCTGCCTCTGCTTCGTTTTCCACGAGGTCGCGCATCCGCTGCGCGAACGGGGTGACGTTGTTGAGGACGCGCTGCACCCAGCCTTCGGCGAGGGCGGGCGGATCGGTCCAGTTCGACCACTCGTAGCCCATGGCGGCGTAAGACGGCGAGGAGTCGCTGGCCGCGCGGTAGCGCATGGCGTAGTAGGTGTTGACCATGTTGTCGAGGGTGTCGCCCTGTTCGCCAATCACGAAGCGGGTGAGGCCGGTCGTCGGCTCGAACTTCTGCTTGTATTCGCCCTCGAAGTCGTCGGGCACGGAGCCGTTTGCGTGCGGGGCGCACTTGCGCCACTCGAAGATGTAGTCGTCGGGCTTGCCGGCGAATGCCTCCGCGTATATGACCGACAGCTGCTGCGAGAGCAGGTTGATGGGATCCTCGCGCGTCACGATGCGCCCGACGTAGTATTTCGGGATGACCTTGATGACGTGCATGGAAATCGGGTCGCCCTCCGCAACGGACATCAGCTCGTTGGTTGAGTCGTTCTGGATGAGGGTTACGTAGTTGGTAGCGCCCATTGAGAATAGCGCGTAGTGGTCGCGCGGAACATATTCGATGCGGTCTTCGGTCGGCCCTACTGCGACATGCGGGCTGGGGAGGACGGGGGCCTTGGCGAGTGTCGCTATGGCTGCCTTCCATGCGCTCTTGCCCTTTTCAGTGGCTTTGTCGTCGAGGAGTTCCGAGAGGGTTTTTCGCTCGGAATCTGAAAGGACGTTCACGTGGAGAAGCGAGACTCCTGCCGGGTTGTTCTCCATTTTGCCTTCGAGCTTGATGCAGCGGGAGAGGTCGGCGGTGGTGTCGAGATAGAAGCGGGAGGCGAGGTTGGGCGGCAGGCCGTCGAAGGTCCAGCGCCCCTTGCGCAGCGTGGCGTTGCCGCCTGCGCCCTGCTTGATGCCGAGTTCCGTGATCGCCGTCGCCACGGAGTCGAAGGTCGATTTGTCGAAGCCGGCGACCTGCGCCACTGTGGGGTCGAAGAGGACGGCCGTCGCGTCGCGCTCGGCGTCGGTGGCCGGCCAGACCACGCCCACGCTGCCGGAGTTCCAGACCTCGGGCAGGCCGGATGCGGCGACGGTGAGGGTTCGGCCGATTTCCATTTCAGGAGTGCTCTCGGGCCAGGAGACGCGCCAGGTCCATTTCGCCGGTTTCGCGGTGAGAACGGAGTCCGATGACGACTTGCCGTCGAGGAGGGAGAGCCATGGAATGGCGCTGCCGATGGCAGGCCACTGGCTTGCCGGGAGCGACGGGAAGGCGAAGCCGTCCTGCATGCGGTAGTAGAGGCGCATCGTGGCGCTGCCGGCTGCGCGCGCCCAGAGCTGGCCCTTGCGGTCGCGGAACGCGGGGGCCGTTTCGACGGGCTCCTCCCAATAGTCCTCTGCGCACCAGGGGTTGTCCAGGAGGTCGATCGGGTGCGGGCCGGGGAAGGCCTTTCCGGCGACGCAGTCGGCGGCGAGTTCCGGGTAGAGCGAGTTGGTTACGGCTACATCGAACCACTGCATCGTCTTGCGGCCGTCCTTCACATACTGGACGAGCACGCCGGGGGCGGAGGTGTCGTCCGTGTTGAGGTCGGAGCGGAGCGCCCATGCGACGTAAGACGCCTGCCCGGCTTCTGCCCCGCCGGAACCGGCGATGATGAGCGCGTGTTCCTCGTTGGGATTGTAGCCGATGGCGTCGGGGTCGTTCTGCGCATAGACGACTGGCGTGGTGTTTGCGTCGGCTGAGATGACGCCTGACACGAGGGCCGGCGGCCCGTGCGTCTCAAGCAGGCATTCGTAGGCGTTGAGAGGGAGCGAGAGGACTTTGTCCGTGAAGGTGCGCCTGTTGGTGCTGGTGGCGACTAGGTCCTTCCCCTTGACGAAGGTATAGCATCCGGTGAGGCCGGTTTTGCCGACAAGGTTGGCGGAATGGCGGACGCTCTGGATCTCGGCGTTGGTGAGCAAGTAATTCCAGAAGAGGAGTTCGCCGACGTTCACGCCGGAGCGGGCCGGCATGTCGTCGAATTCGCCAAGCGCGGCATCGACGCCGGAGATGATTCCAGAGAAGTCGCCGGAGACGGTTGCTGGCGCGACGTTGGTGTTGGCGGGGATGGAGATGGTTGCCGAGTCGGCGTTGATGTGGAGGGCTACTGAAATCCAGCCGTTGCATTCAATGGCGGACGCCGGCACGGATATGGCTTTGGAGACGGGCGTGGCCGCAAGGGATGCCCCGGGGGCGACGAGGCGCATCTGGAGTCGCGAGACGGCACCGCTGCCGACCGGTGGCGGGGCGGCGTCAATGGAGAGCGTGGTGCCGTCGGACCCGCGCAGGGAGAGAAGGGCGGCGGGGTCGGTGGCGTCGCTGCTGACGCTCTCCGGCCAGAACCAGAAGGTCACGGTGCCGCCGTTGTCGCCAAAGTAGTCGCGGGATGCTAGCGAGGCGCTGGAGTCGCCGCTTGACAGGTAGATGGCGGAGTTGTGGGAGAAGAGCGACTCCGCCGCGCTGCCGCGCTGGGAGGCGATGACGATTTGCGGCGATTCGCCCTCAAGCGGCCAGCGCATCTGGTATGTCTGGGGAAGAGTCGGTATCTCGATGGCTTCGGCCATCCCCTCTTCCTTGATGGTGGTGTTCCACCAGACTTCGATCTGGCCGGGGCGGACCGCATAGACGACCGAGTCGTATTTGTTGGTGTCGGTGGACGAGGCGCTGGTGGTGGCGTTGGTGTCGGAGGCGGTGTCGGGCTTAGCGTCGAAGTAGATGCCCGCGTTCCAAATCGGGTCGCTTGATGCGCGATAGACATAGCCGGGGCTGTCGGGGTCGCAGACGGGCGAGAATCCCGGGGCGAGGCCGGCGATTGAGCCGCCGCGCAGTTGAAGCTCCTTGCCTACGACTTCCTCCTCCGGTTCGAGCGTGAAGTAGTCGGCGTTTGAGCGGAACACAGAGTGGATGGGGATGAACCAGATGTTGTCGTCGGCCGTGACTTTCAGGAGCGAGTAGCCCTCGCCGGTCGTCTTGAATGTTCCGTCGGATTCGACGGCGCGGGCGTGGCCCTCGGGTTCCTGGTAGTTCATGAGGGTGGCGCTGTAGTGCGATGGCACGAATACGGGGCGGCCGCCGTCGCCTTTCATGTCGCCACGGACGAACACGGTGGCGTCCTCCGGCCAGTCGCAGGCGTATTGGTCAACCTCGAATGGCCAATCGACCTGCATGTCGTCGGTCTCCATCCAGTAAACCTCCATGTTCCACGGGGAGTTGACCGTTGGGCGGAGCGGATAGACGTTGTCGTGCTTGGGGCTGTATGAGTATTTGCCCTTGTGCTGGTAGTAGTAGTCGCCGCGGTTGTCCGAGGCTCCGATGTATGTGGGCTGCGCTCGGAGTCCGGCGGTGTCGAAGCCGCGGCCGTCTGGCTTGAGGGCGCGTCCGATCTCGCCCTTCATGCGGTTCACTGCCGGGCGGCATATCTCGACGGCCTGGACGGACAGCAGGCGCTCGTAGGTGCCGGTGTCGTAGTAGGCCATCACGACCTGCCCCTGGAGCTGTCCGTATGCGTAGAGCATCTGCGTGGACTTGTCAAGCCATAGGCCGGATACGACGCGGTTGGTGAGGACTTGCTCGATGCCGCCGGCGGAGTTGGTGTAAACACCGTAAACGGGAGTGAGGATTTCCTCCGGGCCGAAGAACTTAACGAACTTTCCGGAGAGGTTGACCGCAGGACCGTTGTAGGGGTAGTCAGTCCAGTAGATGCGGCGCGGGCGGCCGGAGCAGGAGGCGGATGCGACATAGGACATCTCGATGACTTTGCCGCTGGTGAGGACCCAGTTGAAGCGCAGGGTTCCGCCGTTCGTGACGAATACGCGGTTGTTGGAGCGGTCGAATAGGAATCCGCTTGTGTTGTCGGCGAGAAATTGGTTGTAAGTCGCGGGCCAATCTACGCCGTCTGGCGGGTCTATCTGGTCGCCGAGGTAGTATTCGGGCTTGGTGCGCTCAATGGGAAAGCCTGCCTCGGAGTCGTCGAGGCGAACGGTATCCTCGCCGGCGACCTGCTGGGAGGATATGCCGTCGATACCGGACGCCGCAGGCGCCACGATGGACATGGCGGGGTAGTTTGGGTTGGCGGAGAGCCATGCGTTAACGCTGGCGTCTCCGCCAGCGCGCAGGACAGGCGCGCCAGGCACGCCGAGCGTGAAGCTGGAGTCGGCCGCCATCGCGCTTGCCGCTGCAAAAATGAAGAGCGCCGCCAAGCGGCGAATGAAGGGCGCCGGCTCTGCCGCCGAATGAAGGGCGCCGGCTCTGCCGCCGAATGAAGGGCGTCGGCTCTGCCGCCGAATGAATGAGACCAGCGCTGCCGGCGAGTGAAATGTCAAGGAGTGTTTCATAGTTGAGAGTCGTTGCTTTGAGTTTGTATTATTGAAGTGCCATTTCATTCATTTTGGCACTCTTCGTTTTGAACAATGGTATTGCATGTCGCAGAGAGAATGCGACGCAATTCATTACAGTCCGCCGAAATGGAACGAGCCTGCTCGTGTGGGAGAATATTGGACTTTTCAAGTAGTTCAATCCAGAATAGAGTTTCGGAGCACTCTTTTATGGAAATTCTGCACTTAGCGAGAAAATCCTTCTTTGAAGCGGCAAAGTGCGCCTCAGCCAGATTAGCGCCGATGCTGGTGCCACTGCGGAGAATCTGGTCTGCAAGGCTGAATTCCTTTTGCTCTTCGCGAAGCCACTTAGAGAGCTTGACTACTCGAATGGCAAAAGCCATGCTCTTTGCCTTAAGAGGATCATTCTTCATTTGCCCTATCCCTCTTCTTTTACTCCACCCCTTCATTTGCCCTGGCACCCTTCATTTGCTTTGGCACCCTTCATTTGCCCTGGCACCCTTCATTTGCCTTGGCAGCCTTCATTTGCGCAGCACCCTTCATTTGCGTAGCACCCTTCATTTGCCCTGGCACCCTTCATTTGCTCTGGCACCCTTCATTTGCGCAGCACACTTCATTTGCCCTGGCACTCTTCATTTGCGCAGCACCCTTCATTTGCCCTGGCACTCTTCATTTGCATCAGCACCCTTCATTTGCCCTGGCACCCTTCATTTGCTCTGGCACCCTTCATTTGCGCAGCACCCTTCATTTGCCCTGGCACTCTTCATTTGCGCAGCACCCTTCATTTGCCCTGGCACCCTTCATTTGCCTTGGCACCCTTCATTTGCCTTGGCACCCTTCATTTATCATGCGTGTCCGTTAGCGGACGCGCATGATGTAGCACAAGGCGTAGTAGGGAGGGCGGTTTTCATGCGCCTTGTCGCCGCCGGTGCTGGCGGTGTAGCCCGCGTTGCCGTGGGAGTAGTGCCTGCTGGCGTCGTAGAATTTGTTGCTGTCCTTCCAGGCAAGGTCGAGGTCCGCGCCCTTGAAATCGTAGGTGTGATTGTGGGATGGCATCTCGCTCACGGTGAGTTTGTGCGTCGCCTCGCCGCCGGTTTTGCCCACGGAGTAATCACCGCCTGCGCCCGGAACGAAACGCCCGCGCAGGTCTGGCGTCTTGCGGCCATTGTGCGTTAGCCCGTCGCAGAGAACCCAGCCGTCCGGGATGGACGCCACGGAACCACTCCAGATGACGATGCCGCCAATTGGGATTGTCCCTGCGCCGCTCACGGCGCCTGAAACCGCCATGTCGCCGCCGATTTCGGCGCGGCCGGAGACTGCGAGAGTGTCGGTGTCGACTTTGTTCTCCATCGTGGCCGACCGCGCGGAAATGGCGTCGTTGACATTCATGCGGGTCGTGGATGTGGCGCCCGCGACCGCCATGTCGCCGGAGGCCGTGGCGGCTCCGGCCGCCCAGACTGCGTATGGAACCGCGAGGAGCTTCTGGCGCGGCATGATCTCGGCATCTTCGCCATCGACGGTTAGGCCGACGTAAAGCGAGGCGTTGGCATTGGCGGCGATGATCCCAGCCAGATCTTCGCCGTTGATGCCTTCGATTGCCTCGCCCGATTCGTCGCCGAGCCGCACGTTGAAGAGCCCTTCATTGTCAAGGGTGACGTTGAAGGTGCGCCCCCAGTGCGGGGAGCCGCCGGTGGGCTGGTCGTAGATGCGGAACGCGACGGTGTGCGTGAGCTGCGAAAGCGGCTGCCCCTGCGCGTCCCGGAGCGCCCCCTGGTAGGCGAATGAGGCTGTCCCGATTGACGGGTCGCGGACTTCATCGACGAACGAGACGACTGCCGTGGGCACGGCGGCGTCGTCAACTACGGCCCAGTTGTCGCCGAGTGCCGCTACTCGCTGCGCGGCGCTCATGCCCGAGGCGTCTGTTCCCTGGACGGTGCCGTAGGCCCGCGTGTAGAGGCCGTTCGAGAGGTTTGAGGAATACTTGAAGCCGTTTCTCACAAGCGTGAAGCTGTTCGCCGGCGACAGCGTGATGTCATTTGGCGCGAAGAGGCAGTTCCTCACGTATGAGTAGGCGGAGTTGTAGCGCCAGCCTACGAGACCGCCGCAGGAGTCCGCCCTCGGCCCCAGGAGCGAACCGTCGAATAGGCAGTCTGTCAAGATGGCTGATGTGTTTTCGTTCTGGCAGGCGACGAGTCCGGCGCTGGTGGCGTCGCCGTTCCTGTCGCAGGTGATCGTCACCGAGGACCGGCAGCGGCTGAGATACACGGCCGACGTCTGGACCCATCCGAAGATGCCGCCGGCGAACTTGCCGTCGGTCTTTATGTTGCCGACGACATGGAGGTCGTGGACATTGCATCCGTAGCCGATGTTGGCGAACGGGGCTGCGGGATTGCCATCCCCGGCGTAGGTGAGCGTCCAATCGACGGCGAGGGTCTTCCCGTTGCCGTCGAAGTCGCCGCGGTAGAAGCGGGAGCGGGAGGAGCCGCAGCGCGGCGACGAGGGCGTAAGGGTCACGTCGCGGACGAGGACTGCGCCGAGCGACGCCTCGCCGTTGTTCACGCGCGAGGCGAAGTTGTCCCAGTCCGCGGCGCTGCGGATCTCGACCTTTTCGGCCAGCGCCGCAGTGGCGCAGAGAAGCGCCAGCGCCGCTGCCGCCTGGCGTATGGCGCTCGTGGCATGACGTTTGCCGTTTGCGGGGATAAGTTGCTTTTTCATGGCATTGGTACTTTCAATCAGGGTTTAACGACGCGGCCCATGAAGAGAATCAGGCCGGTGCGGGTTTCGCGGATGAGGAAAAGGAATGGACGGTCGGCGACGAACGGCCTCGGCGGCGGCCTGTTTCCCATAGGCGCGCCGGCGGCCATCATGGCCACGAAGGTCCCAGCGGCGGCTTCGGTTCCGTCTTCGTCAACGGTGATGTTCGCCTTCTGCATGGCCGTGGCGATTGACAGGCCCTGCGCGATGTTGGAGAAGTCGGCGTCGGCGGGGGAGAACGCGGCCGCCATGCCCATGGGTTCGAGGATTGGGCGGAGGTCGTGCTGGGAGCCGAAGTCGAACTTCGGGATGGCGAGGACGGCCTCCCCCTGCCATGGCGATGCTGCGAGTCGGTCGAGCCATGGGCCGCCGATGCGCCCCTCGATTTCCGCCAGCGTGTTGGTGGGGGAGGGGAGAATCAAAAGCATCTCAAGCGAACTGCGGCGGTAGGGGAGGCGCAGGGCCGCGCACTCCGGGGCGTCTAGGATCTGGGCCTGGCGCCTGGCGTGGAGGAATGGAACCTTGACGTCGCCGGCAGGCGCGTGGAAGGTCTCGTCGCGCGTGGCGTGCTTGTCGAAGGATTGGAACCACTTGGCCTTGAGATAGACGGTATCGACGGCAACGAGGCTCGTCAAGGGGTCGTCGAGGATTGGCGGGCCGATGAGGTCCTTGATGCGGCCGTGGGTCTTGTCGGCGACGAAGTCGTTGATGGCCTTGCGGCCGGCCGCGCCCATTTTCGTGGCGCGGGCCTCGGCGTCGAAGTCGCTGCGGGCGCGGGCGAGAAATTCGGCTGCCGGCTCAAAGCCGGGGGCGAGCCAGAGGGAGTCGGAGAGTTCTAGCGCGACATCCTCGTTGGCGGCGCGCGAGAGCGCGGTGCGGGCCTCGCGGAAAGTGGCGGCGACTTCATCCGGCGCGGGCGTCTCAACGCCGCCGAGCTGGAGGGCGAAGGCCATGCCGCGCGCGGTATCCCCGCATGCGCCGGTCTGGAGAAGGGCAAAGAGGTTCGCGACGCCCCATGGGGAGAGGACAACGTTCTCCTGGGCATCCTTCAGCGCTGCGGCGCGACGGTAGATGTCGGCGGCGAGGTCGGCCTGCCGCCACGCGGTGGGAATGGTCGCCGCTTCGGCGGCTGACAGCGCCAGAGCAGCCAATGCGGACACATCACTCACGCGCACATGCGGCAGATGCGCACGCGCGCCCATTTTGGATGATTTGTAAAACATTGTGAAAAGTCTATCAAACCACTGTCCTTTGCACAAGTGGCGGGAAAAACATGGCGGAATCTGATATTCTAGAACCGTTATGGAACCCAAGGAACTTTTCGATAAAATGGAGGCTGCTCTCGTCGATATGGACGGGACGCTCCTCGATACCATGCAGATCTGGCGCCAGTGCAACATCGACTACCTCGACTCCAATGGAATCCAGATGACTCCTGAGCAGCGTCTGCGCGTTGTCTGCGCGGCAAGCGGAAACCTTCTTTTCGAATATGTCCGCGAAACCTTTGGGTTTGAGTTCGACGTTCCGCTGTTCCGCGACCTGCAGCGCAAGCGGATGATGGAGGCATACCTCGGCGGTTCGCGCATCAAGCCTGGAGCGCGTGAGTTCCTCTCGGCGCTGCGCAGGCGCGGCGTGAAGATCGTCCTTTCAACCTCCACCTGGGCCACGCATGCGACGATTGCCTTGACCAAAAGCGGGTTTGTGCCTTTCTTCGACGCCATCTGCTGCAGCGACGCCGTGGACGCGTCTAAGTCTAAGCCGGATTACTTTGAGAAGGTCTCTGCCCTCATCGGCGTTCCGGTGAACCGCTGCGTCCTCTTCGACGACGGCTTCCACGCCCACAAGGGCGCGCGCGCCGCAGGATTGCTTGGTGGAGTTGGGGTGGCCGATGCGACCAACGTTGTCTTCCGCGAAGAGCTTGCCGGGCTGACGGACCTCATGGTTGATTCGCTTGAGGAACTGCTCCCGTTCATTTAGCCACGTGACGGGCGGCGGGTAGAAGATTAAAAAAAGTGGTAGGCCAGGCGGGGGTCGAACCCGCGACCTACAGATTAGGAATCTGTCGCTCTGTCCAACTGAGCTACTGGCCTACAAAAAGAACTCAACCATTATACCAAAGAGCCCTGCGCGCCGCAAATGCCACGTGTCGCTGGACAATGGCATAAGTTTCCTCACACAGAGCCACAGAGGCACAGAGGGTTTTAAGAGATTGACAGGATGGAGCAGGCGTTGCGGAAGGTCGTCTCCGCAAGCGCCTCGGGCGTTGTCCCGCGCAATTCTGCCAGGAACCTTGCCGTGTGCGCCACGAATGCCGGTTCGTTCGCCTTCCCGCGCATGGGGACTGGCGCAAGGAATGGGCTGTCCGTCTCGATGAGGAGCCGGTCGTCGGGAACCACAAGCGCTGAGGCGCGAACGTTGTCGGCCGCGCGGAATGTGACGATGCCGGAGATGGAGATGAAAAAGCCCAGGTCTAGCAGTGCTCGGCAGAACTCGGGCGAGCCCGTGAAGCAGTGGATGATGCCGCGCGACGGGATTTCGCGGAGGGATGAGAGCGTGTCGTCGTCGGCTTCGCGCGTGTGGATGATTACCGGCCGGTCAACCTTGGCGGATTGCTCCAGCTGGGCGCGGAAGAGGGCTAGCTGTTCGTTGCGGCTCTCCGGCGAATAGTGGTAATCAAGGCCGATTTCGCCGATTGCGGAGATGCCGGTGGTGGCCGCTGGCGCGGCCGCCGTGGCAGGCTCAGTCTGAAGGACTGCGCCGACAGGACGGGAGGGAGTAGCCTGGTCGCGGTCGTGGCCGCAGGCGACGAATACGCGCGGGAGGGAAGGGGAGTCGGCTGAGAGGCGCGCCGCGAGACGGGCGGAGGCATTGAGCGCGGGCGAGCCTCCGACGGCCAGAACAGCCTCGACGCCGGCTTCCCTGGCCCGCGCCAGCGTTGCGGTGATTTCAGCGGCGTCGGCGCGCTCGAAGTGGCAATGGCTGTCAAAGAGGCGCATGGGCGTTCTCCGCAAGCCACTGGCGCATCAGGGCGAGGGCCTTGCCACGGTGCGAGATAGCGTTCTTGTCGGCGGGGGCGAAATTGGCGAAGGTTTTTTCGCTGCCGTCCGGTATGAAGAGCGGGTCGTATCCGAAGCCGCCGGTGCCGGAGGGCGTTTCGGTGATGCGGCCGCAGCAGCGGCCTTCGAAGAGATGCTCTGCTCCGTCCGGTTCGATGAGGGCGATGGCGCACTCGTAGTGGGCGGATCGGTCGGCGGCGCCCTTGAGATTGCGGAGAAGGAGGGCGTTGTTGGCCTCGTCGTCGTCGCCAGGGCCGGCGTATCGGGCGGAGAAGACGCCGGGCGCGCCGCCGAGGGCATCCACGCAGAGGCCGGAGTCGTCGGCGATGATCCAGGCGCCGGGATGGCGTGCGGCGCAGGCGCGGGCCTTGATGAGGGCGTTGCCGGCAAAGGTGTTTTCGGTTTCCTCCGCATCGGGCGAGTCGGCGTCGATGTTCCATCCCGCGAAGATCTCGCGGAACTCGCGGAGCTTGTGGGCGTTGTGCGTGGCGGCGATAAGCGTTTGCATTCCTGGTGCTTCCTTTTTCTAAAGGCAATGATTATACTCTTTTTCTTTGGGGAACAGGGAACGGGGAATGGAGAATGGAAAATGTTGCCAATGGCCAATCCCGAATCCAGGAGGTCGAAAGTCGCATGTCGGTTGTCGCATGTCGGTTGTCGCATGTCGCGTGTCCTCCCGCTGCGGCACCCGGCTCCCGAATCCCGAATCCCGTCGGTTTCCGTGTTCCGGCGCGGTAGCGCCTTTACGAGCATGACAATCTTTTCCACTGACGGGAATATTTGAAATTTGAATTTCATGCAAGTTTGTGATAGTCTCTTTCAGCATAGTTGCCATGTGGCATCCGCCTCACAGGCACCAAACGACGGCTTTTCACAATAACTTCAGGAAAGAAAATGAGAACACGTCAAGCAATTGTTGCGATAAGCATCGCATCTGCCCTCTTTGTCGCACCATCCGGCTACGGAAGGATTGGGGAAGGCTATAGGCAATGCGTTGAGCGCTACGGCAAGGCTATTGCCGCCTTGCCTGGACTAGAACATGCCTTGGGTGTCGCTGGCTTTGAGAAGAGCGGTATCGCCGTTACGGCGTTCTTCGACCGTTCGACAAGGCAATGCTTTCTCATATTGTACACTCGGGCTGACGCGGCTCATATCATAGGGAATGCAACACTGACTGAAGCTCAAGTTGATTCGCTGATGGCGTCGCTGAATGTCTCATGGGGTTCCACAGATGATGACGGACAGTCTTCAAATCGGTCAGTCATGGGCGCAAACAAGGTCGGTTTCAACAAAACGCCCACTTGGAAAAAGAACTTGGATTTGGCGCAGAGCGCCGCCAAGGCATTTACAGGGGCTTTAGAGAGGGGTAAGGAGGCTCACCTTTATGCAAAAGATGAAAAATGCCAGGCGATTTTCGACAGTCTTCAAGCGCCAGTATGGTTAACGGCTTATCGGAGGAGTGGGGATAATCTTTTTGCTTTTAAATTAGGAATGGGATGCTGCAAAGGTATTTTGATAATGAACACGGATGCAGCAAGTGCCATATCGAATTGGGCTGAGGCCTACAAGGAGAGCCTCAAGCAGACCAAAGAGAAGGGGCGGCCACTTGAGGGCTTTTAGCCAGGAAGAGAATACTTTTGAGTTTTGCAAGGTTTAACAATTTTGCCATTGGAGAGAAACTAATGAAGAAGAAAGAAGAAGGACGCTACGTCCGCGAACCGGGATTCAAGAACCTCAGCGCCGCAGAGCGCCGCGAGATGGAGCGCTACGCCAAGGACTACATGGACTTCCTCGGCAAGGCCAAGACCGAGCGCCGCGCCTACGCGGAGTCGGTCGCCCTCATCGAGGCAAAGGGCTTCAGGCCGCTGGAGTCTTTCAAGCGACTGAAGCCCGGCGACAAGGTCTATCGCGGCTACCACGGCAAGACGCTGCTGGCGGCGGTTGTCGGCCGCGCGCCAATCGAGAAGGGCGTGAACGTCGTGGGCGGCCATACCGACGCGCCCCGCATCGACCTCAAGCCCGTGCCAGTGGCCGAGAAGGGCGGGTTCGCCTACTTCGACACCCACTACTACGGCGGCATCAAGAAATACCAGTGGGTCGTGAGGCCCCTCGCCCTCTACGGAGTCGTCTGCAAGAAAGACGGCAAGACGGTCGAAGTGGCCATCGGCGACAAGGCCGGCGACCCCGTGTTCATGATCACGGACATCCTCCCGCACCTCGGGCAGGAGCAGGCGAAGAAGCCGCTCTCCAAGGGCATCGAGGGCGAGGACCTCGATCTTCTCATCGGCTCGGAGCCCAATGCCAAGGCCGAGGAGAAGGCCAAGGATAAGGTGAAGGACAACATCCTGGCGATCCTCAAGGCGCAGTATGGAATCGACGAGGAGGACTTCACCAGCGCCGAGCTTGAAATCGTGCCGGCCGGCACGCCGCGCGAGGTGGGCTTCGACCGCTCGATGATCGCCGGCTACGGCCATGACGACCGCGTCTGCGCATACGCCGGACTGAAGGCTCTGATGTCGCTGGACGGCATCCCCGAGCGGACGGCCGTAGTCGTGATGTGCGACAAGGAGGAGATCGGCTCCGTTGGCGCCACCGGCATGGACTCGACTTTCTTCGAGAACTCGATTGCGGAAATCGCCTCGCGGTGCGTCGGCGCCGCCTACAACGACATCGTGACGCGGCGCGTGCTTGAGGCGTCGCGCATGATCTCCGCCGACGTGACGGCGGCGAGCGACCCGATTTATCCCGAAGCCGACCCCAAGGGGAACTCGGCCATCATGAACGCCGGCGCCTGCATCAACAAATACACCGGCAGCGGCGGCAAGAGCGGGGCGAGCGACGCCCGCGCCGAGTTTCTGGCGCAGCTGCGCGCGACATTCGCCAAGCACTCGGTGGCATGGCAGATCGGCGAACTGGGCAAGGTCGATCACGGCGGCGGCGGCACCATCGCCAAGTTCATGGCGCGCTACGGCATGGACGTGGTGGACATGGGCACGGCGCTGCTGAACATGCACGCGCCGTGGGAAATCGCGTCGAAGTTCGACTGCTACATGACCTGGCGCGCCTATCGCGCTTTCCTGATAGGATAAGGGAACGGGGAACAGGGAACTGGGAACGGGGAACAGGGAACTGGGAACGGCTCCTGTTCCCTGTCGGTCAGGCCAGGCGGTGGCGGGCGATGACTTCGTCCTGCCAGCGCTTGGAAAGCGAAACGAAGCGCGCGGAGAACCCGCAGACCCGCACGATGATGTTTTGGTGACGCTCTGGGTGCGTTTGGGCGTCGACGAGTTCCTCAACGGAATTGCAGTTGGGCTGCATCATGTGCGAACCCTTTTGCGCAAAGACCCGCAGGACGGCTTCCCACGTGGCTTCGCTCATCGACTCCTTCTCGAATGAGAGGTTGGCGTTGGAGGCATAGAGCGCCTCATGCGGCAATTCGCCAATGGCGTTGATGACGGTGGTGATGCCCTCCTTGCAGCGATACTCGCTCGGCGAGAATCCCTGCGCGAGGCGGTCGCCATCATGGCGGCCATCCGGCGTTGCCTTCGTCTTGTGGCCCCAATACATGAACTCGCGGTAGGCGTAAATGGCAAGACGGTATAGTCCGCCCTGGTCGTTCCGGAAGCCATCGATTTCATCGTGGATGCGCCTCATCCAGCGCGACATCATTCCAGTCGCAACTTCGCCGCCATCCCCCCAGTAGGGCGCACGAAGCGCCGCCGCGCGCAGCTCCTCGCCGCGCGGGCCATCCCAGTTCGAGCGGACGGCGTCCAGAAGTTCCGCAAGCGTGCATGTCCTGTCAACAAAGCACAATTGGCGGATGGCGCAGAGGGAGTCCACGGCGTTGCCGATGAAGCCAAGCGTCATGATGCGGGGACGCGAGGCGACGCCCCCTTCCGTAGTGTCGCGCCTTGTCTCGATGCCGCCGCGCAGGCAAACCGAATAGACGGGGTGTGGGAAAACCTTCGCGTTTACGCCGCCGTATCGCGTGTATGTGGAAATCACATCCCGGAAGAAGCGCATGAAGTTGCGGAAGACAATTTCCTCAACCTCCTCGAAGGTCTTCGCCCCGTCGATGGAGTCCAGTGACAGCCGCAGCTCCTTTTCAAGTTGCGGGTTCCTGTGGATAGTCAGTTCCAGAATGCGGATGACAGATGTGTAGTTGGCTCCATCGACATCCATCACGGAGTCGATGTATCCGTTCCAGCAGCCGCAGCCGATGAAGGAGCGGGCGTCTTCGGGCGAGAATCCCTCGTCCATGTATTGCCGGACGAACCGGTCGTCGTTGAGGAGCGTGAAGACGGCGTGGTTTTTCATCAGAAGTTCGCCAATCTTGCGAAGATAGGGCTTCGGATATGTCGAGCCCACGCGGCAGTGGAGCTTGGGAAAGACGCAGTCGCAACCAAGGTGGGCGTCGAGGAACATCTCCGTAAGTTCGTTCCACACGGGCTTCCCGTCGGCATCGCAGCCGCCAAGCGACATGGGTATTTCCGCCTCCTGGTCTGAGTACGAGTCGATGGTGCGGTTGGTGTCCAGGTGGGCGTCGGCGTGTATGAGCCACCGCGCGACGAGGTTGCGGGCCTCGTCCCTGGTTATGCGCCCCGCCGCGAGGTCTGCCTCGTAGAGGTCGATGAGCATTGCGTCGGGGCGGCCGAGCGAGAATATGCAGACGCCATCGACATATCCGAGGATTTCGCGGACGAACCAGAGCGTGTTCAGCCCCTCGAAAAAGGTCTTCGGCGGCTCCCATGGGCAGCGCCTGGCGCATTCGGCGATGCGCTCCATGCGTCGGCGGACGGCATCGTCCAGATTACCGCCGGCGAGGATTTCTGTGGCGCGCCGCGCGAAGGCGAACTGGATTTCGCGGATGGTGTCCAGCCCGACGAGCGCGGTTTCAAGCTGCTTCCTGCCGTGGGGGTCGTCCTCCGGGCACTTGTCGAGCGCGGCGGCGACATCGGCGCGGACGCCCCCGAAGCCCTTTGCGAGTATCGTGCGGAGCGGCGGCACGTGGTGCATGTCGTCAGAGAAGGGGCCGCAGCAGAGGGCGAGCGCCTCGCGGTTCCGGGCGCCGAGTATGCGGAACTCCTCATCGGGAACAAGGGACTGCTCTTTGTAGAACTTCTGGCAGAGCCTGTTCACGCCGCGCGCCGGGGCCAGGCCCATGATCCATCCGCCATTGACGCCGGCCTCGAAGTAGAAGGGCGATTCGGTGAAGAGGAAGGGGACGAAGTGCCTGCGCATCGAGAGGTAGCACTCGCGGCGCAAGTCCAGCGCGTCATAGCCGGGATGGCTCTCCGCGTATGTGGCGAGGTCCTGGAGAATCGCCTTTTCCGCTTCGGCGTAAGAGGGATCCTTGCAGCGTCCATGGCACTCATCGGGGTGGAATGCGCGCAGCTGGGAGCGCAGCGCGGCGAAGTCCTCGGCGCGGAATGGATTGGCGTCCTCGACTACTGTCTTGACGCTGTGAGCCTCGTATGGAACTTCCAGTTCTTTTTTCATCATATCCATAATATCAAAACGCCCCGCGCCAACGCCAAGAGTACGGGCGGGCGCGGGGTGTGGTGCGCTGGTGTTTCCAGAAAGCGCCCCTAGCGCATGTAGATGACTGTGGCGGCCTTGCTGGGGCTGCGCAGGACGAGGTCGTGATCGTTGTTTTCAATGACGAGTTCGCAATCAGACGGAAGGTCGGACGCCTCCGCGATCCAGTCCTTGGCGTTTTGGGAGAATGCCGTCTCCGCGCGGATGAGCGTCAGTTTCCCGCCGGTCTTCGCCGCCCAGGCGGCGCAGTCGATCTCGAACTTTTCGGTTGCGGTGCTGCTAGGATTGAGGACTCGCGCCGTAACCGGCACATAGCCATCCGCATAGCCCTCGGCGGGAATTTCGAAGCGCAGGGCGGAACCAGTTGACGACTTGTACTCGTTCAGAATGACGCGCGGCGTGGCGCCTTGGACAATCAGCTTCTGTCCGGATGAGCCGCTGCCGCGCCCGAGCCAGATTCCGTAGCCACCGGTTGCGGATGCCTGTAGCGTCGCGTTCGACACGACAATTTTCGTGCCAACGCCATGGACAAAGAGACGTTCAACCTTGACTGTCGCCACGTTGAGAATCTCCAGCGTGTTGTTTTCCCAAGTATTGTTCTCGTAGTTCAGCCAGAAGTCCGAGTTCCCGGCAGGCTCGCTTGTGTTGTCGAGGACGGCGCCTCCCGTGACGCGAAGGACGTTGTTTGACCCGCCGTCCATCATCGACATGATGTTGGCTCCTCCAAGTCGCCAAGCCGCGCCGTTGGCAAGCTCGAAGGTGTTGTTGCAACCGGATCCAAACAAGTTCTTGCTAAAGTTGAAAGTGGAATCCGATCCTTCAACTCTCACCACATTGCCTGTCACGGTGGCGGCGCTGCCCAGCGAGAAGCCTGTGCCGACGGTGTAGGTGGCATTGGAGACGAGCAGGCTGTTTCCGCTTGTGTAGAAGGTAGTCGTGCCGACAGTCGCCTCCGCTTCGTCGAGAACTTCGACGACATTGCCGCCCTGGTTGCGGGTGGTATTCCCTATCAAGAGTTCCGTCGCGGACAGAACGGCGTTAGAGACCGTAACCCGGTTGTCCCCGCGGTTCATGGCAATCTTCGCCACCTCCCCCGTCGCCGAGTTCAGGATTTCAAGGACGTGGTGGTCGGAAACGACCCACCCGCTTCCCATTTCGAGCGATTTGCCCGATGTCGTAACTTCAAGTTTCGCGCCGTCCCTAACGCGGACGGTATTGTGGGAAGCACGTTGCCCGACATTCAAATCGCCACCGACATGAAGAAGCGAACCAGCGCCATGGATGTCAACCAGATGATAGCCGGGTGCGTCTGCATCACTTGTCTGCACCATGAAAGCACTTGTCGTATAAACTTTGCTGCCATCTCCTACATCCAGCCTCGTGCCAGTGTTTGGCCATTGGTGGAGGTAGAAGTTATTCGCGTGAATCTCCGAACCGCCGGTCAGAACAATTGAGTTGTTCTTCAATCCCCATCCTGGACTGAATGTCCCCGCATCCATAATTACCGCGCCATCGGTGAGCATCAGGGTGTAGCCCTCGCCAATATGATCTGAATTTTTTAATGCCATCCCGGTGCCGCTCCATGAGCCACCTTTAAGGTGCGTCGTGGCATTGGCGGCTGTTGGGCCGACAACGGGCGTTGCGCCGTCAAGCGTGACAGTCCTGTTGCCGGAACGGAGGTCGAAGACAAGGCCGTCGGAGGCGAAGTTGACGGAGCCGAACGTCACGTCGCCCGATGCCGTGTAGGTACCGGCTTGGGTGAACTTGGCCTCCTCGCCGGAGCCGGGTTTCGCGCCGTTCCAGCCGTCGGCGCCGTTGGAGGCAATGTCGCCTCCGGCGGAGGGGAAGTCTGCTGCCGCGGCGCAGAGGGTTGCAAGGGCGGATGCGGCGATGAGGATTGATTTGTAGTTCATGTGTTTTTTCTCCTTAAGTCGAAAAAAGGTTGAAAGTTTGAAGGTTTGAAGGTTTGAAGGTTAAGCCGTGTAGAACGTGCGGAGTTTGGTTAGTCGGGGATGCGGATGATGCGGATGGCGTCGTACGCGGCGGTCTCGCCGGGGCGCTGGATGGCGTTGAGCTCGAAGACCGCCTCGTCGACATCGGGCGGAACGACGGCGAGGCACTCGCCGCGCCGCCAGCCGTTGGCGTCCGGTTCGCCCCAGTCGAAGCGCGCCGGAGGGGCCGAGTAGAACCAGTAGCCCTTGCGCCGCCAGGCGCAGCGTCCCATCGGCATGCCGTCGCCCTTCCAGTCGGCCGTGAAGGCGAAGGCCTCGCCCGGCTTCACGGCGCCAAGCCACGAGACGACGCAGCCGTCCGCCACGCCCTTGAAGACGCGGCATCCCGCACGTCCGCCGAAGTCCGCGATGCTTGTCGCGCCTCCGCCTTCAATGGACTTCGTGGACTGGTAGAAGCCCAGCTTGGCCTTCCCCGCCTTCACGAGGTCGTCACTTTCCGTGCAGTAGCGGTCGATGAAGCGCGACGGGGAGCGGACGGAGAGCATCGTGCGCGTCGCGCCGGGAAGCGTCTCCTCGAGCGTGCCCTTGGCCATGAGGTCGGCGCCGCGCTCGTTGCGCCGCCATTTGACGTAGGGATGGAATTCGTTCCACATCCAGACGTATTCGTCGGCCGCGTCGGCGGCCTGCGCGAGGTTGGCGCGGAAATGGGCGAGGCGCGAGCCGTTCAGCGGTCCCTGGTGGTGTTCGCCGTGTGGGCCGGTGTCGGGAAAGATGTAGCTGTCGATGTATTGCCCGAAGGAGACGCCGACGGTCGCGAGGTATTTTGCGCGGAGGTCGGGCGCGACGAGCGGCAGGGCGCCGCTTCGCTGGTGCTCGACGAAGCGCCAGAAGTCGCCCCTGTCCGCCTCCAGTCGGTAGCCGATTTCGTTGCCATCGATCAACTGCGCCGTTTCTGGCAGGGCCTCCAACGCGCCGTCGAGGAAGGCGGGGAAGAGGTCGCCGCGCGAGCGCATCACGGCTGCGGGGTCGGGCGCGCCGACATAGCACATTTCAAGTGTGTAGAGGAGGTAGGCCAGCACCTTCATGTCGGGGAACTCGCGGAAGGCGGAGGAGAAGAACTGGGCGCCGCGCCGCCGCGCCAGCGTTCGGCAGGTGTCGTAGTCCGGGTCGCTCTCGAGGCGCGTGAACTGGCCTGACTTTCCGTAGTCCTCGAAATCGACTACGAGGCCCTTCATGCCGGAGGCTTTTGCGAAGCGGGCGAGCGCGGCGAAGTTCTCCGCCCCGCGCCGCCATGCTGCGTCGTCCGTCCAGTCCAGGCGCTTCCTCGGCGTGCAGGTGGCCTTGAGGAAGTTCTCGCGGAGGCCGGACTTTTCGGCGAAGGCTCGCGCCAGCGGGATAAGGCCGTCAAGCGTCTCGCGGGAGAAAGTCTCGCTCCCGAAAGGCTGAGTCCACTGGTGGAAGACGCCGGCGGCGTCCTTGAAGTTCGCATAGACGCCAATGCCGTCCGCCGCCGAATCGCGGAAGAGGTCCGCGCTCTCGACGAGTTCGTCGAGAGTGGCCCGCCCGAGGTCCCAGCCGCAGTAGATGAACTTGGGCGAACCTGTGCCGGATGCGGCAGGAACTGCCAGCGCGGCGGCCGCAGCGCACGCCGCAAGAACTGTCTTTGTCGTCGAAAATGCCATTGCCTCTCCTTAGAGTGGTGGAAGGAACGGCATCCATTATCTCAAAATACCCCTCCCGTTGGAATATCGGAAAGGGCCAAAAACATATCATTTTCGGACAAGGCGGGAAAAGTTCAGTCAGCGGTTGCGGAGGGCTTGACGCCATTGCGAGGGCGAGTATCCGCGCTGGCGGCGGATGAAGCGGGAGAAGTTGAACTCCGTGGAGAACTTCAGCGCGTAGGCGATGTCCCTGATGGTGCGGCGGCGGTCGGCGAGGAGGCGCGAGGCGCGGTCCAAGAGCGCCTTTTCAAGCCATTCCTTCGGCGCCATGCCGACGAGCGCGCGGAAGGCGCGCGGAAAGCGGGTGGCGGGGAGCCCCATGCGTTCCGCGAGGTCGCCGACGCGCGTCCGGGCGTTGACCGTGGCTTGGACGGCCCGCAGCGCGTCGGCGTAGGGGGCGACTTTTACAAGCTCCAATGGCATTTGCTTTGGCCACAGCGGGAGAATCGCCTCGTAGGCGATGGCCTCCGCCCTGACTACGCGGCGCAGGGGGTCGGGGTCGGCGAAGACAGCCTTGATCTTGGCCGCCAGCGGGCCGTCCCCCTCCTCAAGGACGAAGCGCCCGCGAAGGCCGGAAAGCAAATCGACGCCGGGGAGGAGTTCGCAGCGGAAGTGGATGGCGAGCTTGTGGGACGCAAAGGTGCAGCGGATGTGCATTGGCGTCATGGCCGCAATGAATCTCACCTGTCCAAGGGGGAAGATTTCGCGTTTGCCTCCGATTTCGCACCAAGTAGGGTCTGCCGGGTTGTCGCGCGCGCAGAGTTCGAGGGTGTGGAAGGGGAGCAAGTAGCGCCGGTCGTATTCGACGGCCTCCTCAAAGAGGGCGACGAGTCTCACGGCGGGTTGCACCGTCACGCCGGTGTATTTCTGGAAACTCTCGTATTTCATGCTCATGCGCTCTTACAGAAAAACTTCTGAGTTGAATATCATATCATTTTAACATCGCGCCGCGGCATGGGGATTTCAAAGCGCCAGCAGCCGCTCTCCCTTTTTGAGAAGTCGTTACGGAGCCTCTACAGGCGGAAGCCGACTTCGGGCTGGGCGGGAAGCGAGGCCAGGACGTCGGCAATCAGCTGGGCGCAGCGGTCGAGGTCGTCGAGGTCGAGGGTCTCCACCGAGGAGTGCATGTAGCGAAGCGGGATGGCCAGATGTACCACCGGCACGCCCGCCCGCGTATGGCGTATGGCGAAGGCGTCGTTGCCGTTGCCTTTGCGCGGGTGCAGCTGGAGCGGAATCCCCGATGCGGCGGCCGTCCCCTTGACGATTTCGCTGAAGGCCGGATCGTAGTTTGGGCCGACTCCCATGACGGGGCCGCCGCCAAGCCGAAGGTCCGCAGTGCGGCGCGGGTTCCCCTGCGGGTCGTCGGTGGCGAATGTGACATCGACGCTGAGGCCGAGGTTAGGGTCGATGCCGAATGCCGCCACCTTGGAGCCGAGCAGCCCAAGTTCCTCCTGGGTGGTGCTGACGAAGTGCGCGGCGACGGCGAGCGGCCGCCCCTTGAGGCGGCGCAGGGCCTCCATGATCACGAAGACGCCGCAGCGGTCGTCAAAGGCCCTGGCGCTTGCGCGGGTGCCGCAAAGTAGCCGGAAGGGGGCGTCTGCGGTGCCGAAGGTCCCGGGCGGCGCGACTTCAAGCGCCTCCGCCTTGTCCTTTGCGCCGATGTCGATCCAGAGCTCGTCCATTTCGCCAACGCCGGAGTCCCTCTCCTTCTGCGACATCAGGTGGATGGGCTTGCGACCGATGACGCCGGGAACGTTCCCCTTCGGCCCCATGAGCGAGACGCGCTCGCCCGGCAGAAGTTGCCTGTTGACGCCGCCGACGGGGGAGAAGAAGAGGAAGCCCTTGTCATCGACGAACTGCACCATGAGGCCGTTTTCGTCGCAGTGGGCGTCGATCATGACGCGGAAGGGGGCGCCGGGGTTCTTGACGGCGTGGAGGTTGCCGAGGCCGTCGAGGGTTATTTCGTCGGCGAAGCCCTCGACGTATTTGGCGACAAGGCGCTGGCCTTCAATCTCGCGCCCGCTTGGGGTCTGAGTCTCGCACAGTGTGCGCAGGAAATCGAGTTGGGTTTTGTCTAACATTTGCAAATATTATAGCATACGCCAACGGTCCTGCGACAAAACTTTGAAAATGATGCAAAATTGCCGGAGAAAACCACGAAAATGATGCATAAGTTGTCGAAATAAACCTCGAAAATAATGCATAAGCTGTCGAAATAAACCACGAAAATGATGCGTGTCTCTTGATTTCACGCTGGAATTCGTGTATAATTCAATGCAAAACATTATGGGAATGGAAAGGCTTGAACATGGATCTTAAGCGGGATTTCTATAGCGAACTCGTCAAATGGAAGAAGGGAAAGCCACGGCAATGCCTTTTGGTGAATGGCGCGCGACAGTTTGGCAAGACCTACATCATTGAGAAGTTCGGGCGCGAGAATTATGAAAGCTGCATCGAAATCAACTTTGCTTTGGAGCCGGAGTGCACTTCGATTTTCGATGGATCCCTTGATGTCCGCTCGATTATCGAACGACTGACTGCGATTCGCGGAAACGTGCGAATCGTTCCCGGAAAGACATTGCTCTTCCTTGACGAAATTCAGGACTGCCCGAATGCGCGGACGGCCTTCAAGCCTTTTGCGCTTGACGGCACGTTTGACGTGGTGGCGTCAGGGTCACTGCTTGGAATCAAGTATAAAAAGGGCAGGACGGGGAAGACTCCGCGATCGATACCGGTGGGATTTGAGCGCCAGCTGGACATGCACTCGCTTTCCTTCAGGGAATACCTGGAGGCCAAGGGGCATGGAGGAGAGGCGCTGGCGCTTGTGCGCCGTTGCTTTGATCGCCGTGAGCCGGTTCCGGATCCCGTGAATGCGCGCTTCCATGCACTTTTGCGCGAATATGCGGTGGTTGGGGGAATGCCGGCGGTCGTGAGCGCCTTCGTTGAGAGCGGGCATTACGGCGAGGTCCAATCGCTCCAGCAGGGACTGCTGGCAGACTATGTTGCCGACATACACAAATACGCCAACACCGCCGACATCCCCAAAATTGAGAACTGCTTCCACGCGATTCCACGCATCCTCGCCAAGGAGAATCGGAAATTCAAATACGCGGAGGTCGAGGATCGTGGAACCGCCCGCAAGTATCTCGCCAGTGTCGAGTGGCTCAGGGATGCTAGAATCGCAAGGCTCGCCGAATGCGTCAATGTGGCGCTCCCAGGCCTTGCCGGTTATGTAAAGGAGGAGTGGTTCAAACTTTATTTGTGCGATATCGGGCTTCTTGCTTCCACCTACGGGATGTTGGCCAAACGCGGTATCCTAGGCGGAACGCTCCGGGGCGGAGTGAAGGGCGGCATCTACGAAAACCTCGTGGCCAGCATCCTCGAACGCAACGGCCATCCCATACGGTATTACAGGAACGATTCCGCCGAAGTGGAATTCTTGATTGAAAACGACGACGGCGTGGTGCCTGTTGAAGTAAAATCCACAGACGGCAGGTCGCGCTCATTTGACGCTTTAATTGAGAGTGACGCCATACCTTACGGAATCAAGCTCACGGGCGGCAATGTCGGCACCTCTGGCAAGAAAGTCACCTTGCCGCACTACATGGCCATGTTTTTATGATCGACTGCCAAGTGTGTCGTTTGCCGCTTCGTTGCCCTTGTGGCATAATGTATTGCGTCAACAAATGAATACTGATACTTCATCGGCTTGCGCCCCGACGGCGCAACTCCGCCTCATCTGGGGCGGCCAGGACCACATCGACCGCATAGAGACACGCGACGTCGCCCTCGTCCCACAGGGAGACAGCAAGTTCCGCCTCGTCGTGCAAAAGGAGTCCATCCCGCCAGACGTGTGGGCCATCGAGGCAGTCCCTTCCTTCTTCAAGGCCGCGAAGGGCGACAAGGGTTGGTGGATGCAGGGGCGCGGCCTATACGGCCTCTTCGACAAGGATGACGGCGAATACCTCGAGAACGACCAGCACACGCCGCTCATGGCCGTCAAGCGCAACGGGACGCTCTGGGGCGCACAGGTCCTATCGTGGCGCTTCGACTACGACTTCGTGGCCCGCGCCCGCAGCGGCGCATACGAGGTGTTCCCGCGCTTCCGCTGCGCCGGCGTCCGCAAGTTCTTCCCCGCCTACTACCAGGACATCGTAGTCGAGTTCACGCCCTTCCCCGGGGCGGACGCCGACTACAACGACGTCGCCCGCGCCTACCGCGAGAGCCGCCTCGCCAAGGGCGAGATCCGCACCATCCGCGACCGCGCGCATGACTTCCCCTCGCTCGACTACCTCTGCGAGGCGATTGTCGTCCGCATCCAGACGCACGCCGCCAAGCCCATCCCCGAGTCGGCCGACGGAATTGAGCAGAAGTTCTTCAAGTCCGGCGAGGAGCTGCCCATTGTCGTCCACATGCCCTTCGGCGTGACGGAGGAGTTCCTCCAGGCAATCCACGACGCCGGTGTGGACAAGCTCTCCGTTTGCTCTGCCGGATGGCAGTACGGCGGCTACGACGGCCGCGTTCCCGGCCACCTCCCGGTCGGCGCGGAGGCCGGCGGCGAGGAGGCATACCGCCGCCTGATAGACAAGGCCAAGGCCCTGGGCTACCAATTCGGCCTTCATGCCACGAACACGGACGGCTACATGTGCTCGCGCCTCTGGGATGAGAACTGGGTCTGCAAGTTCGCCGACGGCACCTTCTACGAGGGTGGCCTCTGGGCCGGCGGCCAGTGCTACTGGGTCTGCCAGGACGTGGCGTGGAAGAACTGGCTACCAGGCGAGATGCGCGAGATGGCCGCCCTGGGCGTCAACGGCCAGCACTATGTCGATGTCTATTCGGCGACCTACCCCAAGCCCTGCGGCGACCCGCGCCACCCGCTGACCCCCGAAAGGGCCGCAGAGATCGAGAACGAAGTCCTCGCCTACGCGAAGGAACTCATGGGCGGCGCCGCCAGCGAGGCCGGTTTCGACCACGTCGCCGGCAACATCGACTACATCAACTATGTCGGCCGCCACATGAAAATGCTCCACGACGGACTCGAAACGCTTGGAGTAGAGATGGACAAGAACGTTTGCGCGCTCGTCCATGGCGTCTTCCCCCTCTGGGAGCTTGTCTATCACGGCGTCATTCTCTACACCTCTGACCGCCTCTGCCAGAACCACACGCGCGGCAAGTGCCTCTACAAGCTCGAGAAGAGCGGCGACCCGCGCTGGATGGAGGGCGACGGCATAGAGGATCCATACGCCGCGCTGAAGATCATCGAGTTCGGCGGGCGGCCGATCTTCTACACATTCAAGTTCGCCGACGTGCCCCGCATCAAGAGGGCGTGGGACGAGTTCGTGCCGGTGCGCCACCTCCAGCGCGAGCTGATGATGTCGCACAGGGAGATCGCGCCGGATGTGTTCGAGACACGCTACGAAGACGGTTCGCGCACCCTCTGCAATTACCGCAAGGAGCCTTTCGCCATCGATGGCGAGAGCGTTCCGGCCATGGGATACATTCTCTTCGCCGCGGATGGCGCGCCGCGCCATCGGGAGTCGTTCCTGCACGAGTAGGCGGGAACTCCATGGTCCGCCGCCATCACCCCGGAAATGGGAAATCCAATAAGGAGGAACTTTCAATGGTACCTGTTATGATTCGTGTCGATTCTGGCAAGGCCATCGGCCCCGTGAAGCCCGTCAATGGCGTCGGGCAGCCGCCCATGATTGGCGCCCTCGGCGACTGGCCGCTGTTCCACTACCTCAAGGAGGCGGGAATCCCCTATTCGCGTCTGCATGACGTTGGCGGCTGGCTCGGCCAGGGCCTCTATGTCGATATCCCGAACCTATTCCCGGATTTCGACGCCGACGAGGACGACCCCGCCAACTACCGCTTCGCCTACACCGACTCGCTCATGAAGGCGCTGGAGGAGAACGGCGTGGAGCCATTCTTCCGGCTTGGCGTCACCATCGAGAACTTCGCGGAGCGAGGTTTCCCGCCGGTGCACATCATGCCGCCAAAGGACTTCGCGAAGTGGGGCCGCATCTGCGCGCACGTCATCCGCCACTACACCGAGGGCTGGGCGGACGGATTCAGGATGAAGATCACCTACTGGGAAATCTGGAACGAGCCCGACAACCATCCGGATGACAACCGAAACCCGATGTTCCGGGCACCATTTTCCGAATTCATGCGTCTCTACGGCACGGTGGCGCCCTATCTCAAGGCCGAGTTCCCGCACCTCAAGATCGGCGGCTACGGCCACTGCGGCTTCTACGCCGGTGTCGGGTCAGACCATGTCCCGGCCGCGAACTCGTCGCCGCGCATGGAGCATTTCGTCGAATGCTCCCACCGCTTCCTAGCGGCGGCGCGCGACAACGGCTGGCCGCTCGACTTCTTCTCGTTCCACTCCTATTCCCCGCCCCCCGAGGCCTTGCGCCAGGTGCGCTTCGCCGACGAACACCTGAACGAATACGGCTTCACTGCCGACAGGTGCGAGCGCATCTTCAACGAATGGCTCCCATACGTGAGCCACGACAACCTCGGCACGTCGCTCCAGGCGGCCGGCGTGGCCGCCGAGCTCATCAGGCTGCAAAACGGGCCGTGCGACGTGGCGTGCATCTACGACGCGCGATGCGGAGTGGGGAACTACTCGCCGCTCTTCAACCCGCTCACTTACAAGCCGCACAAGGCCTACTACGCCTTCACGGCCTTCAACGAGCTGCGCAAGCGCGGAATGGCTGTAAAAGTCGAAACGGAAGGGATGCCCCTCGTCGCGGCCGCCGCGCTCGGCGAGGACGGCTCAATTGCCATCATGCTTGCGAACGACGGCGATGAGGCGGTGCCGTTCGTCCCCTCCATTGACGGCAGGGCCCTGTCCCCCGCTGTCGCGACCAGCCGCATCACCGACGCGGACCGCACCGACGCCGAAATCAAGCTGCCGACGGAACTCCCTCCCCATTCCTTCGCCATCATCCTTCAGGAAAAGAACAACCCCTAGTAAAGCCGCCGTCTGTCATGAGCCAGCGCGGTTTAGCAGTTGCCTGTAAGGACGCGCCCGAGGCGTGCGCGGGCGACGTCTGCAAGGCGGCGGATGTCGCTGACTGGCGTTGGTGTCGCGTCGGACATACGCCAGCGCGGGAAGAAGCGCGTCACGTGCAGCGGGATGTCCGGCGAGACGGAGGCCACGAATGTGGCGATGGCGTCGATGTCATCGTCGGCGTCGTTGCGTCCCGGCACGATGAGCGTCGTCACCTCCACATGGCATCCGGCTTTGTGCAGAGTCCTGATGGTGCGGCAGACAGCGCCGAAGTCGCCGCCGACCCAGTCGTAGTAGTCCTGCGATGGCCCCTTTAGGTCGATGTTCGCGGCGTCGATGAGCGGCGCCAGCACATCGATGACAGCCGCCTCGGCGCAGCCGTTGGATACGAGGACGTTCTGCAGGCCGCGCTTGCGTATTTCAACGGCGCAGTCGCGAACGAACTCCCAGCCGACGAGCGGCTCGTTGTAGGTGTAGGCGAGGCCGATGTTGTCGCGTTCGTCGCGTAGGCGCAGGGCGAGGTCGGCGAGGGCGGAAGGCGTCGCCTGCTGCCATGACACTTCGTCTTCGCCGTGCTGCGAGATGGAGTCGTTCTGGCAGAAAGGACAGCGCAGGTTGCAGCCGTATGAGCCGATGGAAAGGACGTTGCCGCCAGGATGGAAGAAGGAGAGCGGCTTTTTCTCGATAGGGTCGAGGGCGAGGGAGGTGAGGCGTCCGTAGTTCGTGCAGACGACGCGCCCGCCGACGGCGCTGCGTGCGCGGCAATAGCCAGTCGCCCCTTCTGCAAGGCGGCAGTGGCGCGGACAGGTCTCGCAAACCGCGCCCGCCGTCTCACTCATGGAATACCTCCGCCTGGAAGGTCTCGAAGGAAGCGCCCTCGCGCCATGCGTCGGCGTCAAGGCCGGCCTTCATCGAAAGGTGGGTGAGGGTGGTGGGCAAGTCCCAGCCCTGCTCTGGCGCGACCTGGGGCAGGAATACGGCGAAGGCGCCGTCCTTCTCAATGGTCATGCCGTCGCGGCCGAGGACGATGTCATGCCACGAGGCGACGGGGCAGGGGGGCGTGAGGGCGGAGATTTCCACGCGAAGTCCGGCAAGCTCGCGTTCCCGGACGGGCGAGAAGCGCGGGTCGCGGAGCGCGGAATCTACGGCGCGGGCCGCGACGGCCTCGACGAGAGGGCGCATGGGCAGCATCTCTCCTATGCAGCCGCGCAGTGCGCCGGTGTCCTTTTCGTTGAGGGTTACGAATGCGCCCATCTTGGCGAGGGTCGCCTTTGGCGCGTCCTCGACGAGCTTTTTGGCGTCAAGGCGTGGTTCCCTCCGCACCGCGCGTTCAAGCGATTCGCGGGCGACGCGAAGGAGGTATGCGCGGTCGTCGGCGGAGAAGAGTTCTTCGGCGCCGCCGCCGATGCGCACGCGCCCGGCGGCCGCCAGGTAGCAGACGAAGCGCGAGAAGTCGCGGTCGGGGTCGGACGATGTCGCGTATCTCAGGCGGACGATTGACGAGGCGTCCTTGGGGAAGGCGCGGAGGGCGAGCTCGATGGGGACTCGTCCGCAGATTGTGGCGCCGGTGCGCTTCACGAATGCGGCGAAGCCATCGGCGTCGCCGGCGGCGATGAAGTCGAACGCCTTGGCGTCAGTGGCCGCGACCTGCTCGCGAACCTCCTCGTCGCCGTCTGTACCGTAGGGGGCGTAGGAGAAATCGGAGCCGTAGTGGGTGAAATCGGAGGAGATGACAAGCAGCGTGTCCTCGTCCATGAGGCGGGTGAGGGCGCGTGCGCACATGCCCATTTGGTCTTGGCCAAAGGAACCCATCACAAGCGGGACGATTGAGAAGCCGTCGCCAAGGGCGAGCTGGAGAAGGGGATACTCAATCTGGGCGGAGTGCTCGGCGTCGTGGACGCGGTTGTTGCGGGCGACGGGTGCGACAAGGGCGAGGCGGTCGAGCCAGTCGCGGTCGATGGGGATTTCGCCGAGAGGGGTGGAGACTGCATCGGCCTCGGGGGCGACGAGACGGTTCTCAATCCATGCGCGGTGGCTTGGCGCCAGGATGACGACGCGGCGGAACTTCGCGCCCTTTACGGTGCGGACGGCGCGCCAGGCCGTCTCGCCGGAGTAGGCCCATCCTGCATGGGGGAGAATGAGGAGGTTCACGCCCTCCGGCGGCGCCGCCTCGTCGGCGGTGGCGACGGCCTCCCACCTGGCTGCGGTGTCGCGGATGGATTGTTCTGTTCCCGGATACCAGCTTCCGGCGATAGTGCTTATGAGAGCCATGTTTGTTAATGCATGATTGATTCTCATGGTTCCAAGTACAACACATTACATTATACCACTACACCCAAGTGCATCGCAAGAAAAAAAACTGAGAAAGGATGTCGTTTCTCAAGGTAAATGGCTCATTTGACAGAACAGGACAGGACAAAAAATGGTATAATATGCAACATGGAAAAGAATAATCAGCCAATGGGACTTTTGAAAATCCATCGCAAGTATTGCGACAGGATACTGGCGGGGAAAAAGAAATACGAATTCCGCAAGCAATGCCCTTCATGGGTGTCGCCAGGTTGCGACATGGTGCTGTGCAGTTCAGATGCGCCGGCGACATTGCTGGCTGTTTTTGAAATCGGCGAAATCCTTTCTGGAACGCCAGAGGAAGTGTGGCAGCGGACTTTCCCAGATGGTGGCATCGAGCATGAGGACTATATGCGCTACTATGAGGGCCAACAGACGGCCTTCGCATTTGAAATTTGTTTTGTCCGACGCTTCATAGGCGAGGATACGGTAGCAGAGACCTTGGGCAGGAACTTCATCCCGCATTCCTTTGCCATGCTTTCCCCTGATCAGGCAAATGAGGTCCGCAGTCTTCTGCCTCGACTGTGGGGGAACATGGCGACGGACTTCAACGAATCGGACTGTGAGTATTTGTCGCATGACGAACTCTGGGGATTGGCCCAGGAAGATGTCCGCGCAATGGCGGCATTCTATTATCGCTACCAATATGACGACAACCCCGTCATAAAGGCGGAGGTTCGGGCAATACTGAAAGAACTTGCGGAAAATGTCGGGACAGGTTTTTGGCCCGTGGAATGGTATGCCACGCTTCGGGACAGTGATGACCCCGAAGAGCGTAAAGAGGCAGAAGTCTTGAAAAGGCAAATACTTGAGGACGGAAGTTTCGATAAAGAACTATTGCAGTCATATGGACAGGCTTATCCCCCAAAAATGGGGGATAAACTGTCCCCCGATTTCTGAGACCCGCATGGATACTGGGTTTGACAGGAGTTGCCGTATATGAAAAAACGGGAAGACTTTTCGTTTTGGCATAATAGCCATGCAAAAAAACGGACGAAAGGATCTTCCCGTGGATACAATTATACTGAAAAGCGACCTTGGGCGCACATGCGACGAGTTTGTCGAGGGGCTGTTCGCCGGC
>JAGCUY010000102.1 GCA_017962605.1 Kiritimatiellia bacterium
TAGCTAACCCTTTTCAGGATTTCCAGTTCAACCCTTTCTTGCGATTTCGCCTGATTCGTCGCCCAATCGCTTGTTTTTTCAAGTTTGTGCGTCAAAAAATCGGGCCTAATCAAGCCTGTCAAAACTTCTCTCTCGTCTCATCGAGGCGGCCATAGACCTCCGCCCCGATGTCGTGTCCGTCTCGATTGGACTGCCCTCCGGTGCCTCGAAGCTCCGCAAGAGCCTGAGGACGCTTGCCGACATGGGGGTTCCCGTGATTTGTTCGGCGGGCAATGGCGGCGCCGACGGTGTCAAATATCCTGCAAAGTTCCCCGAGACGATTGCCGTGGGCGCCTTCGGCGGCCGCTACGACATAGCGGACTTCTCAGCCCGTGGCGCCGAGGTCGATTTCGCCTTCCCCGGAGTGGGCATACGCACCACATGGAAGAACGAGGGATACAAGTCCGTTTCAGGGACATCTTTCGCATGCCCGGCATGCGCAGGCCTCGTGGCGCTACTCATCGCGAAGCACAGGCGGCAGGAGGCCGAGACAGGTCAGAACGACTGCCGCACAGTCGCCGATATCTACGACCACCTGAAGAAATACGCCGTCAATCCAGAATCGCCGGAAGGACGCGACGACGCCTGGGGCTGGGGCTATGTGAGCGTTGAGAAGATGTTCGGACTTTCTGCCAAAAAGAAAGCCACCCCACGCCCCCGCTGGTTGCGCCAGCGCCACTGGAAGTAGCCGCCTCCCCGCGCTCCGTCTGCCTGTTCCCCGTTCCCCGTTCCCCGTTCCCTGTTCCCCGTTCCCTGTTCCCCGTTCCCTGTTCCCCGTTCCCTGTTCCCTGCCTAGTGGATGGCGACTTCCTTGCCGCCTGCCGCCGCCGAGTCGTATAGCCCGTTGAGGATGCGCTGGACGTTGAGGCCGTCGTCGCCCGTTGCGCCGAGCGGCGTCCCTTTGAGGCATCCGTCAACCCAGTTGCCGAGCTTCGTCGCGAAGAGGCTGTCCCATTCGTCTCCGGCCGGGTCGAGGTATGCGGGCGTGATGTTCACCATGGTGTGGTTCTGGTCGGTGAATATCTTGCCCGACGGAAACTCGCATCCGCCCTTGGTGCCCATGGCCCAGAAACCGGCCACGTCGTTCTCCTCGATGTGCGCGGCGAAGGATGTCTCGATCTGCATGAGCGCGCCGTTTTCAAAGCGCACCTGGCCGATGGCGAGGTCTTCCACGGTGTATGTCTTCCAGTCCCAGCCGGGCCAGGGGCAGCGCACGAGCGTCTCGCTCTTGCGGTTGCCAAGATAGGACCATGTGTTGCCTGTCGCGGCGACGGGCTTCGGCCGCCCCATGAACTCATAGGCGCATTCGATGAAGTGGACGCCAATGTCGATTAGCGGGCCGCCGCCCTGGAGTTCCTTCCGCCCGAAGACGCCCCAGTTGGGGATGCCGCGCCGGCGGAGGCGGCGCACCTTCATGAAGAGGATGTCGCCGAATGCGCCGTTGTCGCGCGCCTCTACGAGCGACTTGAACGCCGGACGGTAGCGCTGCTGGAAGCCGACGGAGAGTTTCACGCCGCCCTGCTTGGCAGCCGCGACCATCCTCTTGCATTCGTCCACCGACATCGCCATCGGCTTCTCCACGAAGGCGTGGCGGCCCGCCTTGCAGCAATCGACCACCGGCTGGCAGTGCACGCCGTTCGGCGTGCAGACGTCCACCGCATCGACCTTGTCGCCCATCGCGGCCAGCATGTCGCGCCAGGCCGTCTTGGACAGCTCCTTGCCGGAGGCGAGGTCGGCGCCGAACAGCGCCTCGGGTTTGACGCCCCACTTGTCGCGCATTATGGCGAGGCGGTCGGCGCGGATGTCCACGCCGGCGACGACCTCGACGGCCGGGTTCTTCCTGTATGCCCCGAGGTGGGTCTGCGCGATGCCGCCGCAGCCGATGATGGCGATGCGGAGCTTCTTGCCGCGATAGGCTTTCTGGGGGCCGTCCATCTTGACGGACACGCTTTCGTTTGCCATGGCTGAAATCCTTTCTCAATTGTTGCCAGTTTCCAATGTTGCCAGTTACCAGTTTCCAAATCCAAATTGGCAATTGGTATTGGTTGTTGGCAACATTTTCACATTGGCAACATTACTTGACCTCGATCCATCTCCCGTCAGTTCTGGCGGACTCGTAGGCGGCGGCCATCAGATGCACGGCGGCCACGCTGGCCTCGAGGTCCTTCGCGATCTCCTCCTTGGAGAGTTCCCCGCGCACAAGCGCGAAGAGGCGGTTCATGCGGTATGGGCGCCCTTCGGCCAGGGGAACCGGCTTCGCCTCTTCGTCGGGGCCCTTGCAGAAGACGTCGTCACCCACGCGGTAGAGGGAGCGCTTCGATCCAATGATTTCAAGGCCGAGCGGGGCGGCAGGGAAGCACCATGCGCCCTCGATGCGCCCGATGGCGCCAGACGCGAACTTGAGTTCGACCATCGCCCAGTCCTCGACCTGCGGCCAGGAGCCGGCAAGGTTCGCCGTCGAGGCGCGGACCGCCGCGACCGGCCCGGCGTAGAGGCGCATCAAATGCAGCCCGTGCGTGCAGATGTCCATCATGGCACCGCCGCCTGAAAGCGCGGGATCGACGAACCACTTCAGGTCCGGGTTGTCGAACCATCGCCCGTATGCGCCGTGGTGGGCGTTGCGGTAGATCCAGTGGTGCGGCTTTCCAAGTTCTCCGGATTCGGCGAAGGCGAGCGAACTCATGTTCGGCGAAGTGAAGGCACGGATGTATCCGCAGGTGAAAGGCGTGTGGTGCTTCGCGACGAGCGCGGCAACCTCGTCGGCCTCGGCCGGGTCCACGGTCAGCGGCTTTTCGCAGAAAGTCGGCTTGCCGACGGGAAGGACGCGCCGCAGCAGCGGCGTATGCCTTGAGTTCTCGGAGCAGACGGCGAAGCCATCGACTGCCGGATTGGCCAGGACCTTGTCCAGGTCGGGCTCGAACGGGCAGTTGAACTTCGCCGCGTATTCGCGGCCCCTGCGCTCGTCGTCGTCCCAGATGACGGCCGGGGCGCCGAATTCGCGCGCGATGTCCTTGCAGTAGTCGATGGCGTGGATGTGCGCCACGGATATGACAGCGATCTTCATGGTGTTTTCCTTGGTCAATGAAGGTGGAATTGAAAGTTTACGCCATCCATTATACCAAGTGCCAGATGGGGCCTCAATTGAAAACACTTCTGATTTGGCAAAAATAATATATAACGATTCGGCAATGGGGAAGGGAGGGAGAAGGGAGAAGGGGGAAGTTTGGCGCGGGGCGCCCTGGAAGTTTGAACCCTTCGGGCGAGGTTTGGCGCGGGGCGCCTTGGAGGTTTGAGCCTTTCGGGCGAGGTTTGGCGCGAAGCGCCTTGGCGGTTTAGAGGTTCAGGGGCTTCTCCCATTCGCATGGGAGAGACAGGAAAATTATAGAACCTCCCAATGGCCGCCGCGGGTTGGGCCAACTCTGCGGATGAGACCATGTTTTTTCAGTTCCTTAAGATTCCATTCCACTCCGCGCCTAGTCAAGCCAGTCGCAGCCTGAAGGTCTCTTTGCGTCGAAGCGGGAAACTTTGCGAGTGCAGAAAGAATAATTTCCTGTGGCTTTTCCACAGTTTTTTCCACAGTTTTTTCCACAGTTCCGACAATGCTATACCGATAAAATCCCGAATGGCGGTACTTCAACAGGAAAGAGCGACACTATCGCCTTCGGATTCCGCACGGAAACCTGTATGTGCGAATGGTCAAATTTCTTCGAGGCCCATTCCATGGCGCGGACAGGCGCGGACTCCCAAAAATAGATACCGCTCCCAAGCCAGTCATAGTCATTCTCGCTTGATGTCAAAGAGACTCCATCCGCATGAAGGACGGCATCTGCGACTTCGCGGGCGCAACCGTGGAATCCATAAACGAATTCTATGCGAGGGGTCGCCATTCGCTACATCGGAATAACCTTCAAAGCCCCTCCGCGCAAACGCTGGAGGCCAACGGATGCAAGATACTCCTTTGCGCCTTCGCGGGTGGCGCATTGTTTGCGAATGAACGCCGACAACCCGGCCAATGACTTGTCGCGGACGATCTTCACCGGCTTGCGTTTGCAGACGGATGCTGGAATGGTCATAGTACACATAGCGGACGTTTCCTTCGTTCTTGATGAAGATAATTATCGCACATCGCCGCAAAACAGTCAATCAAACTTCAGCAAGGGGTGTCTCCCATTACGCTTCTCGAATCCAGACGCGCATTTCCGCAGGGCCACGGTTTTGCCAGAGGGTGTATGGGATTGCTGTGAAGGCGCGGCGGCGGGCGTCCCGTCGTCCTGGCGAGGTTCACGCCCGCTTCGCCTACTCGGCCAGCGCGCCGCCTTCGAAGTAGATGGGGTCTTCTCCGACGGGCAGAAGGTAGGCGCCGGAGGCGTCGCGCGCAGAAACCTCCGCCCGTGAATCGGGCGCTTCGACGCGCTCGAAGACGAACTTGCCGGCGACCGCTTCGCCAGCGAAACGGACAAGGACACCACGCGCGGCGGGAAACGGATTGTGGAAAGGCTCAGCGAAGGCACCCGGCATTGCTCGCTACTCCTTGACTTCAGAAATCCAGCAGCCCCATGGGCCGAGGGTGAAGCCATGCGCCGGCACGAACTCTGCGGAACGCGCGAGGATCGGCGTCGCGGACACCGTGCCTTTCACGTCGCGATCAATCTCTTCGCTGACGATGTACCACGGGACTGCTGCCTTTGGCACCGTAAAGGAAACTTCGCATTCCACTGGCTTGTCCGACCAGTTCTGGACGACGAGGACGGTGTCGTGCCCGTTGCGGCGCACGAAGGCCGTGACGGCATCCGGCGCGGTCGTGTCCAGCCATGCAAGGCCATCGCAGCCGTTCACGTCCGTGAAGACGGGATGCGTCCGGCGCATGTCCGCCAGTTGTCTGACGAGCGCATGTCGCGACTTTCCGGGCTCACGCTCCAGCTGCGTCCAGTCCATCGGCGTCTTGCCGAACATCGAATGGCGCTCGTCGGCGTCGGCCATCTCGTTTCCCGTGAAAAGCATTGGCACGCCATCGAGCGCGAACATCCAGACAAGCACCTGGTCGATCGCTGCGTGGCCCCAACTGAGTTCGCGTCGCGGCCGCTCGTCGGTGGCGATGTCGTGGTTCTCGTAGTGGTTCACGAAGCGCGAACCGACGGGGCATTGACGCTCGCGTTCCACCCATGCGCTCTGCACCTTGGCGGCGTCGAGTCCGGGGAACCAGCCGTAGTCGGCGTCGAAGCCCTTGTATTGGTCGCAGACAGTAAAGCCCTCGCAGAGGAGGACGGCATCGCCGCCCGAAAGCGCGTCCATCCTGTCGTGGGCGTCGCACCAGAAGTCGAGGGGGATGCCGTCGCCCACGTCGCAGCGGAAACCGTCCGCGCCGTATTCGCGCATGAGGTACTCGATGTTGCCAAACAGGTACTCACGCAGTGTCGGCACGGCGAAGTTCAGTTTCGGGAAACGCCACGGCCCCTTCTTCACCGAGCCGTCGGCATTCCACCAGGTGAATTCGGGATGCTCGCGGAGCAGTTGCGCAGTCGGCCCGCAGTGCAGGTACACAAGGTCGAAGAGCACCTTCATCCCGAGCCGGTGGGCGGCTGCGCAGAAGTCCTTGAGGTCCTGATCCGTCCCGTATTCCCCATCGACGTGGAAGTAGTCGCTGATGCGATACTGGTTCTTCGGGTTGTCGAAGCCGCTCTTGATCTGGCGCGGACTCCAGAAGCCCATGTCCATGTCATCGTCCATCTCCATCACCGGGACGAGATAGACGATTGTGACGCCGAGTTCCTTTAAGTAGGGCAGCCGGGCTTCGGCCGCCTTGAGCGTTCCCTCGGGCGTGAAGGCCCTCGGTTGGATCTGGTACATCACGCCTCGCGTGAACCATTCGGGCGCCTTGCGCGCCGTTTGCATGTGTGCACTTGCCATAATTTCAAAGGTCTTTCAGTCCTGGATAGGCCGGGCCGCCGGCGGCGACGTAGCCGCGCGACTCGCCGCGCTCTGAAGGCGAAACCCAGAAAGAGTAGAGCGTGGCGCAGTTGAGACGGAAGCGAATGCGCACGGGCCGCCCCGAAAGCGACGAGAGGTCGCCGCCCTTGAAGCGCAGTTCCGTCTTAGTCGAGTCGGAGGTCGCGAACGGGGTGCCGTCGGCGCTGGTGAATCCGGAAAGCGCCTTGCCGTCGTCGCCGAGGATTTCCGCGCAGACGAAGCCGAAGCGGCATTCGGCATTGACGAAGAGATGGCCGCCGTCAAAGACGAGTGGTTTCGTGACGATTTCGCTGTCGCCGTCCGCGACCATTCCCGCGAAACCATCGCGGCGCAGAGTCGCCGCGCCGATGTAGCCGCTGGAATACATGCCGTTGCGATGCCACGCCTTGTCGCTGGCAAGGCGCGACGGGTCGCCGCGGAGGCCAGAGTAGTAGAACCAAAGCCGCTCGTCCTTGATTACGCAGATGCCCCCCGTGCATGAAAGGTATCCGGTGTCCCACTTGCCGCTGCCCCATCCTTCCGTGGCGATGTCCGGCTCCTCGCGCGGCTCGTAGCTCTTCCCGTCGCGTGAGAAGCAGAAGTGAAGCCCCGTCTGCTTCGGAAGGCCCCTCTTCGAGCAGTCGCCGTTGTCGCAAGCCGTGTTGGAAAGAATCTCCATCACGCCGAGCATTACGGACTCGTAGGCGACCGCATTGAAGCTGTAGAGCTGGCGGCGGCTTGCGATGCCGTCCGGAATCTCAAGCCATTCCTCCGGCGCCGGCGCATCGGCGCATCCCTCCGGCTGGACGAAGTCCCTGCCGTCTGGACGCTTTGGCCAGCGCCACCGCGCGCCACCGAAGTCGCGGGAAGCGAAATATCGGCGGCAGCGCCCAGTATTCTCTCGATAGTCGCGAAGCGAGAAGACCCACTCTCCGCGAAAGGGGTCGTAGTAGGACGTGGTTCGGTCACCGGAGAGGCCAGCCACCCCAATGGCGTTGAAGTGGATACCGTCCCCAGATTCCCAAAGCCGGTCGTCGGTGAAGTCACCGGGCGAGGAGATGTGTAGCTTCCAGTCGGCGTAGGGGTTCGCCGCAACGTAGTTCGGCATCACGGACCATGAGTCGAGCGCCACGCCATCGTCGAAAAGCCTGTTGGTGCCAGGGACAATGCCAAGGTCGGGGTATTCCCACGACAGGCCGTCATCCGACTCGGCATAGCAGACGTCGCCGAGCCAGTCGGCCTGGTACCAGAGGCGGAACTTGCGGCGCGTCGGGTCCCACCAAAGACCACCGTCCGTGGCGCACGTCAGGTTCACGGGGTCGTCGGGTGTCGCGAACTTGCCGGTCTTCGGCGCGGCGCCGCCGCCCGGCCAGACCAAAGGTTCGTCGATCTTGGTTGGCTTGTTCCAGTGGCGGACAACGCCGCCTGTCGTTTCAATGAGGGCGTCGTCAACGAAGAGTTGCCGCCCGGTGTCAATGTTCACTGCGTTCATTTTATGCAAATGACAAGTTTCACTAATGATACCACAACGGCAGAGTGGCGGCAAATCAGAAGGGACCGACACGACGTTGGCGTCATTGGCGGTTCCCAAACAAAATCGATTTGATTCTATCAGCGAAAACGTGTCCCATGCACATCATGCCGTAGTCATTGGGATGCACGAAGTCGTCAAGCGCCTCTCCGTCTTCCGGCAACAGGCCCGTCCCCGAAAGATAATGAAGATTTGGGATCGAATCCTTCAACTCTTCGTATGCTTCGGCGTAAGGCTTGTTGCAATCCTCCAGGGACATCTTGATTTCGCATGGCTCCCAAAGGGGTTCGACTCCGTTGTGCGCCGCCTCGCAAAGCAGGATCGGAGTGTCTGGCCGCTCCCTGTGCAGCAGCCGCAGGAAAGCCAGTGTGCGGCTCTTGACGGTCGCATGGTCGAACATCCTCATGTTCCAGCCGCAATCCACGATGTAGAGCGAAGCGTCCGCCCGCGCAAGCATGTCGGCCACCTCAATCTCCATCCATCCGTTTCCCGAAAAACCGAGGTTTGCGTATGGGACATCAGCAAGACGCGATGCGACAGCGGTGAACATGATGCCCGCGCGCGTCGCGGCGCCGCCCTGGACGATTGACGTGCCGTAGTGGACGACGGGCTTGCGCACTCCGCTCTCATGCGGGAATCGACGAATCTCGGAACCTTTCCTGACGCCAATGCGGAAGCTCTCGACGACTGCGATCTGCGGCAGGTATATGATCCCCACCTCCCCCGGACGCCAGACGACATGCGAACAGTTCGTGGCGCCATCATACCAGTGCCGGCGCTCCTGATAGCGCCATTCCCCTCGCCTTGTGAGCCGATAGGTGTCCAGCCCGTCCAACCCTGTCTTGCCAAGCTCCCCGCTGAACGGGTCCCTGGCGACGGACCGCACGAGAACCGTGTCCGAATTGGTGACGAAGCGCACATGCAGTCCCACCGCCCACTCACCCTTGATTCTCGGACCCGGCGGAAGTGCCGCGGCACCAGTCCGAGCAATGCGGGCGTAGGGCGCAAGCATGTCCGGCCACGCCTGCCCCTCAAGTCCGAACTCCGCACCCTCGTACCAGTCGAACGAACCGTGGTCGATCTCGGGAGGTGGCTTGGGCGCCGCTGGCGAAACGGACGCGGTCGCCGTGTTTGAAGATGCATCCAATTGCATGTCCATTATCTTGTCTTCAGTGATTCCACTTTGACGATGTCGGCATCGAAGAAAAGAGGCGCCAGCGGGCCGGTCGCGACTTCCGACTCCGCGAGGCCGCGCGAGAGTTCCTCGTCCATAAGGTTGGTCGCCGTCGTCGGGGCGGCAGTGCGAACGACGAGGCGGACATGCTTGTTGGCCCACACGGCGGACTTGCCGCCCATGCGGAAGACGAAAGCCGTGCATTCGTCGAGCCGGACGGTCTCGAAGGCGGGCGTCCCCTCAGTAAAGGTGCGGCAGACCTTGGCGAGGGCGCGATAGGCGGGCTTCGGCGTCATGTCGCGACGCACGATGCCGAAGTTGTTTTCGGGTTCCGATGCGCAGAAACCGTCGTCCACGAAGTCGTAGGCGAAAATGGCCTTGAGATTGCCGCTTGCGGCGGCGGTCATATAGGCGCGGGCGATTTTCGCGGCCTGTTCCCGCTCCGTGTAGGTCTTGTCGCCGCAGCCCGTGGGCCAGCCGATCTCCGTCATCCATACGGGATGGCCGTGCGCCCGCTCGGCAAGCGCGGCAAGTTCTGCGCGGAACCTGCCTTCAAAAACGTCTGTCGGGTAGTCGTGATAAGAGATGTCGTCGTATTCCATGCCATTCTCGCGACACATTCCAATGAAGCCGAAATCGGCACCGGCGGCCGAACACGCCAAGATGCTTGCATCAGGATCAATCTCGTGGAGGACGCGAAAAGCCGCCGTCACGAGTTTCGGATAGTCTTCCTTCGGCCCCTTCCAAAAGCCAATGTTGGGCTCGTTCCATATTTCCCAATGGCGGATGCGCCCCTTGTAGCGCTCCACGGTCTTCCGGAAGGACTCAATCCAGGCGTCGTATCCTTCCTGCGTCCAGGGCTTCACACCGCCGGGCCAGTAGTGGGAATGGCAGCCGATGCACGTTAGGCCCCGGTTCTCGGCGATGTCGAGTAGCGTGTCGGTGTAGGAGAAGTCGAAGGACGCATCGGAGAGGCTGGCTTTACCCTTCGCGGGACAGATGACGGATGGCTTGATCTCAAGGCGCTCCCACTTGAAGCCAGCCGCCATCGCCATGTCAGCGCGCCGTGCCGCGCGCGCCTCCCATCCGGCGTTCGTGGGGCTGGCGTATGCGGAGAAGAAGGAGTCGAGTCCGCCGCTGCGGTGCAGATAGGCCCCAATGCCCCACGGAAGGTCGGGTCGCAGTTCCGGCGACCCGGCGTCTGCGGGAGGGCGCGTCCAGCAGACGTTCCAGCCGGGCACTTCCTCGACCGGACGCCCATTCTGCCAGAGAGAGCAGTCACAGGAGACGAAGTTCAGTCCATCCGGCACGGGCGGCAGCGCCACGGAGACGCGCGTCTTTCCGCCGGACGCCACCGACGGCACGGCCGCGCTCCCTTCGCCAAGGTCGCGCCCCTGCCAGTCCGTCAATTTGACGCGAACCTCCGCGCCGACGCGCTCGACCGGAGCCAGATTGAGATACTCCACGCCGATGACGCGCGGCGGCCCACTCGTCACTCGTAACTCGTCACTCGTCACTGGTTGGATTGCTCCCCCGAGCGGTCCAACCAACAGCGGCGCCTCGTGTCCAGGAACCAGTGTCGTCACCGCTTCGAGACGGACGAAGCGGAACGCGAAGCACTCCCTAGGAGCGTCGCCCTTGCGGATGCGCACTTGCACTATGCGCTTGGACTTGCCAATCGGCTTCGCGTCTTTTGCATCCGCGTCCCATCCAAGCGAGTTCACGGGCGCTGGCATCGAAAGCGTCTGGCGGATGGTGCCGCCGCCGTCCTCCGGTGCGCGGAGTTTGCCTAGGGAGTTGAAGACGACCTTGCCGCCGAAGCGGACACCAAGCTGCAGTTCCGTTCCGGCCGCCGCGGCCGGCGCCTCAACCGTGAGCGTGAGTTCCTTTGGAAAGCCCCAGACGGGCACTTCGTTCGCAAGGCGGACATCGGGATTCTTCGCAAAATCGATCTCGACGTTTCCGTCACGGAGTGCGTGCCCTTTGCTGTCGTCAGTGCCAAAGTGCCAGGCGCGGGGTGCGCCGGAGAAGCGGTCGCCGGGCGTGAAGTCCGATACGATGTAGCGGACGGCATTTGTCTCCGCCGCCGTCTCGCGGACGCGACGAAGCGCGTCCCTCCCCTGCTCCGCCTCCATCTCCGCCTCCGGCATCGGCTCGTAGGTCACGTTCCACACCGGGATGTCACCGACTTCCGTTGGAGACTTTTCGCCCCGCGTGATGCGATCGACGAAGACGGCGAACGACTTCACAGGGAAATGGACGACGCGGTCACCCTTGCCGCCCCAAACGTATCGCCACCCGGAACGGACGTCAAAAGTATAGCACCCCGCTCGCGCGTTTCGCGCGAGCGATTCGCCTTTGGTGACTTCCGTGTTTTCCGTGACTTCCGTGGTTGAAGCCATGGACGATTCTTCCCACGGCGCGTATTGGAGGAATTTCTGGCCTGTCGAATCGACGAGATACAGGCCCATCTCGTGGCCGGCATCCGGCTGTGCCTCGAACGATATTGAGCGCGGCCAAATCGGCTCCTTCGGCGTCACAGTCAATCCAACGCCGTCGCCGCCGTCCGAGAAGTCGTAGTGGATAACCCAGCCGTCGTCGGTTCGCGATATGCTCCCCGCCGCGCCCTTGCCGTGGCGAAGGATCTCGTCCGTCGCATCTGGGAGGGTCGCGCCCCAAGAGAGCGCTGCGGCAAGAAACACGGTCGCAAACTGGATTTTCATTGTGCTGTCTTTTCTGTGAGCAGATTCTCGTCAAGCGGATTCCCGCATTCGCGCATGGCGGCGGCGATGCGGAGGGCGTCGAACGCCGCCGGGGCGGCGCCCTCGCGGAGGGCGAGCGCGGAGCCAAGGCCGCATGCCTCGCCTGTGGCGGCGCATACGGGGATGACGCGCATCGCGTCCCACGCGCTCTCGTCCCACGATGCGCAGCGTCCGCAGACGGTCAGGTTCGCGGTGTGCGTGGCGGCAAGACACCGCCACGGAATCGCCCATACCGGCCCCGGACGCCGCCAGTCTGGCGCGAGGCACACGGCATCGGGGAACTGCTTGTGCGCGTCGGCGCGGCGCAGGGCGACGGCGCCGGCAAGGCGGCGCGTCATGCGGAAGCACGGAATCGAGGCGATGTTGATTGGCTGGCGGCGGTCGTCCGGCAAGGTCGCGCAGTCGGCGGCAAGCTCGCCGCGGATGAGGTCGCGCGAGGCGAGGATCTGAGCAGTGATTTCGCGGGCGTCGTCGCCGCGGAAAAACGGGCCCTCGGCCGAGTCGCGGTCGTTCGGGTCCTCGGCAAAGCGGTGCGAGGCGTGGTGGATGCGAAACCCGGAGCCATCACCACGCACGGAATAGAACCAGCCGCATGGCACGTTATTTCCGTTGGAGACTGTCGGCTCCCCGGCGAGGAAGCACACGTCCGCGTCGCCAGTAGCATCGATGAACGCGCGTCCCGCGATGGCGGAGCGTCCGCTCTTGTTTTCGACCACGAGATGCGTCAAGGCGTCGCCGTCGCGGATGACCGCGCAGACCTTCGTGCCGTAGAGGAGCCGCACACCCTCGCGGACGAGGAGCGCCTCCAGGTCGAGAACGTAGGTCGCGGGGTTGTATGCGGTCTTGAAGCGGATGCCATTGCGTTGCTCCTCCGTTGCGTCCTTGTCTAGCCAGACCGCCGGGGCGCGGCGGAAGCACGCCTCTGGCAGTTCGCGCGGCAGGTTCGCCGTGGAGAGGTGCAGCAGCTCCTCCGTGATGCCGCCCATCACCTTGCGCCCGCGGCCATCGTCGATGGGGAGGTATTCCGGCACCATGCCCACGGTCGCGAGGCCGCCCGGTGAAAAGGAGTCCTCAAGGAGGAGGACGGATGCCCCAGCACGCGCGGCCGCGAGCGCCGCCGCTATGCCGGCAATCCCCGCTCCGGCGACCACCACATCGGCCGAATCAGACACATCAAGGGCGCGGGAGGGTTCAACAATCATGGTCTGTTTCATGTCCGCAGAGACTCCGTTTTGCGCTCAATTGGCTACCGCATGATGATCGTCGTCGGACTGGAATAGGACAGCCGAAGCGCCGTGCCGGTATTCGAGACGTTCCAGCCATTGCCAAGACCCGAAACCGTCGGGGTTCCCGAAAGGGATGTCGCCGAGAGGATTGTGTAGGAGCGGCTCCTGTCGAGCGTTTCCGGGTTCTCGACTTCAACGGTCGCCGTCCCGCCGAGCGTGAGGTCGCCATCGACCGTGAGCGTCCCGCGCGAGGCGTCGAGAAGCACCTTGCCGCCGCAAGTCAGGCCACCCGCCGGAGCCATGAGCGTGCCGGAGCCGGAAAGACCCGCCGATTCACCCATCGAGTAGGTCGCGCTGGAGAGGTCGAGCGTTCCGGCCTCGACGCGAATGTCACCGTTGAACGAAAGAGCGCCAGTGAGCGTGACAGTGCCTGCACCTTTCTTCACGATGCCTCCGTCCTTCAAGGCCGCCGTGGCGCGCGAGTCATGCGTCAGCGATGCTGCAGAAGAGACAGTGTGGCCGTTCGAGTCGAAGACCGCGCCGCCATCGGAGATTGCCGTTACCGTGAAGTCCGATGCAATCCAATTCGACGCCTGGTCGCTCCTTGCCTTCAGCGTTCCGCCGTTGAAGTAGATACGGGCCTCTCCGGCAGAAGCACTGCCTGGCGAATAGCGCTGGAGCATCGGCGCAAGGACAACCCCGCCTTTGAGCTCGAGCGTCGCCTTCCCATCGACTTTGGTCATGCCCACGTTGAAAGAGTTCGTGACATCGACGAACGCGCCATCGACCACCGTAACGGTGCCCGTATAGGCGGTGGTCACGCCAATGAAAAATCTGTTCACCGCCACGTTGCCGCCAATCTCGGCCTCTGCGGTGCCGATGTGCGGTGCACGGAAATCCTTGGCCACGACCGAAGCCCCAGTGCCATCGCGGTATGAACCGACCGCGCCGGCGGAGTATCCGATGTAAACCTGCGATGCCTTCACCGTTGCACCATTGCGCAAGACGATGCTGCCGGGATGGTTGGCGTTGCGTCCGGCTACAAAGTAATCGCAGTTCACCGCAGCACCATCGAAAAGCGCCTCGCTCTCGCCAGTCCCTCCGTCCGAGACGTCGTTCTTGCCGATTATAAGATTGCCACTGGTGCTGAATGAGCCGCCGACAATATGGAGCCGTTCCATTCCGTTTGTTTTCGATCCGAAGGCAATGGCATCGCTCGAATAGTTGCAGCCGATGAGTTCAATCGTGCTGTCGGAGCCTTCCGCAGAAGAAAATGCGGGAAGCGCGGTCAACGTGCGGTCGTGTATGGCGAGAATGCCGGTTGCGCCGGAAGCATGACCGACCCTGACCTTTGATGTGTCGCAGCCGCCGGCGGTGGTGGAGTCGAAGGTGCCGCCCGCGATGTCGAGGCGCCCGGTAGTGCCGGATTTCTGGCCGAGAACGAACGAATAGCGGTCGGCCGTTGCCGTCACCGTCTTGAAGGTGCAATTCGAGAGGACAACACGGCCTGAACCAGCCGTGCCACCGCCCACGAGAATCGATTGAGCGGACGAATTGGTCCATGCGCTATCTATCGCCTCGAACTGACCCTTCGCGCTACTCCGGCCGCCCACGCTGATTTGTCCGCTCTGATTGATGACGCTATCTTTCGCAACGACAAGAGCAGGTTCCGCAGCACTTGTGTTTGAATAGCCCACGTCCCATGTCTTGCCGGAGACAAAAGAAATCGTCTCGTTGGTGAAGGCCATGCGGCCGACCGCACCGCTGCCAACACCCATGAGGATGTCCGCCGTGCTGGTAAATGTCCCATTAACGAATGAAAGGGTTGCGCCGCCTGTGCCGCGCCCCACGACCAGCCTGTTATTTTGGAAATCCGTCGTGACGCCATCGAAAGCCATGTTGAATGGTCCGTTTCCATAAACGTCCCACAAGTCTGTCGAAATAAAGGAGCCGCCGCGTTGGGTGTATGCGACATTACACCCAGCCTTACCAACGTATGCGGTCTTCTGCGAAATTGCGGAGTCCGTGACGACCACCGTATTCGTCCGATTCACCTGCGACGCAAGGTTGAATGCTTCCGAGATTGTGACTGTAGAGTTGTTGATCGTGAGGGTTGCGCCGTTGCGAGGTTCGATGTAGCCGACATTGACGGAATGATCGTCGGTCTGACCGTCGATGCTCGCGCTTGCGCCCTCTCCGATGTAAGCCCTGTCGCCCGTTCCTGGAATTCCGTTGCTCCATTTCGTGGAATCCGTCCAAAGCCCCGTTCCTGAAAATGTCGAGTCAGCCTGAAGAAGCGATGCTAGGCCCGATGCTATTGCGAAGGAGGCCAGGAAGGTTTTGAGTGTCGTGCTGTTCATGCTTGGTGTTCCCTGCATTGAATTTCTTGAAGGCTCTCTGGGCGCGGCCACGCGGCCAACTTTTCCAGAAAGACACCATCAATTATACCAGATGGAGAGGAGCCATTCAAGAAAAAACACTTCTGATTCGGCAAAAATAATATATATTGATTTGGCAATGGGAGGGGAGGGGGAAGTTTGGAGGTTTGGCGCGGGGCGCCTTGGAGGTTTGGCGCGGGGCGCCTTGGAGGTTTGGCGCGGGGCGCCTTGGAAGTTTGAGCCCTTCGGGCGAAGTTTGGAGGATTGGCGTCAGCGCGGCGATGCGGCGAAGAGATCGGCCAGCGTCACTTCTCCCTGCACAAGCCCCGCATATTTATTGCGGACAATGCCGACTGGAGTGACGAAGACGACATGGACAGCCTTGCGTATGCCAGTTGCCAGAAGGAATGCGTTGCGCCGCCGTTCGAGCGCCTCTGCTTCAGATTTTCCGATGGTGTAAACCCTGTCGGAAAACTTCATCTCGCAAAGGTTGACAATGCCGTCGCGGCGGTCGAGAAGTAAATCTATCTGTGCGCCGGAGCGGCCAGACTCACCACGACTTGTCCAGGAATACGCCCGTGTTTGAACGCCGGAAATACCAAGTGCCCGCCGAATCTGTTCCACGTGGTGGAGGCATACAATCTCAAAGGCCAGCCCCTCCCATGCCGCGCGCCGAGCCGTCCCGGCATCCTGCAGCCACTCCCCTCGAAGCCATGACGCCGAATCACGCATGAAGCGGAGGTGAAAGAGCGAGAAGTTGTCAATGAGCTGGTATAGGGAATCCTTTGAACGGTTGCCAAAGCCTGGTATCTTGCGAATGAAGCCGCACTGTTCAAGGTCGTCAAGCCGCGAAGAAAAGGCGCCGTTGCTGTTCCTGCCGAGTCTGGTGAGCAGTTCCGAGCGGAGCATTCCCGAACGCCTTTCGGCTAGGACTTCGACGATGCGCCGACATTCTGTCCCGTCGGCGAATAACGACGCGAAGAGCCTATCAAACTCTCCCCGCAGCGGCGCCCTCTCCTCGAAGCAAAGGGACTCTATGGCCTGTGCGGCACTCCAACCCGGTTGAATGAGGCTCCAATACCAAGGTACACCGCCAGCCGCCATATAAAATTCAACCATTTGCCGCTGCGTCCAGGCCAAGCCTGCTTCATCGGCGAAATCCTTGCACTCGGCCAGCGAGAACGGAAGGAGGCGAATTGAATGAGTCACCCTGTCGTGCAAACCTCCGCGATCATGGAACACCTTGCGCACCAGCCACGATGTTGCAGACCCGCAAACGATGAGGACGATGTCGTTGCGCCCAGACGCCCATCCATTCCAGAAACCCTCAAGGGCTGAGACGAAATGCGACTTTGGCGTGTCCATCCAGGGCATCTCATCGAGGAACACTATTTTCTTTCCTGCGGGGCGTGTCTTCAACCAGTCGCGCAGCGCATTGAAAGCGGCGAACCAGTCGTCCAGCCTCGGACAGTCGGTAAAACCAGATTCCCGAATCGAATCCCGGAAGTTGTCAAGCTGGCGCGCCCGATTCTCGCGGGCAAGCCCTGTGCATTGGAATGCGAACGAATCGCCAAATGTCTGCCTGACGAGGAACGTCTTTCCAATTCTCCGTCGCCCATACACAACCACAAGTGATGACTGCCGCGAAGCCACCGCCGCCGCCAGTTCGCGGCGTTCGGCCTCCCTGCCTACGATGATGCTATTTTCCTTTTTCACACGTGCTGCCCTCCAAAATCCATATCTTGATACGCAGCCAAATCTATCAAAAATTACAAGATTTGGCAAGAAATAAAATTATACGCGGCCAAATCTGGTGAAAAAATCAAGATTTGGCCACGTATCGCGACTGTGCCGCATCATTTGCCATGCCCTCGTGTTGGGTTGCGCTAGTGGCGGCTCTTCTTTTGCCGCCGTTGGGCCATGCGCCACTGGCGCATCGACATGCCGGTTGCGCGCTTGAAGATGATGCCGAGGTAGGGGTTGCGGCCATAGCCGCATTTCTCGGGGATTTCCTCGATTGGAATGCTGCTCCGCTTCAGCAGCGCCTTCGCCGCCTCGATGCGCCGCGCATGGATTTCCTCCAAAATCGTGTGGCCAGTGGCCTGCCGGAAACGCAGGTCTGCAAGCCGGCGCGAACATCCCAGCGCCTTCACGACGTCGGCCGCGACAATCGGCTGGCAGGCGTTCTGCCGTATCCATTCCAGCGCGCGTGTAACGATGCCGCATCGGATGCGCAGCGCGCGGGTCGAGGCTCGCCGCACCACGCATTCCACGCCGTAGCGCACCGATTTCCCGCCGCTGCGGCCGGCTGTGCCGCCGGACTCGGCCATGTCGATTACGGCGGCGGCCGCCATCGCGCCGCCGCCCTCCATGTCGATCCTTACACTGGATAGCGTGAGCGCGCTTCTCTCGCAGTACTCTGCGTTGTCGTCCACGCCAACCAAGGCGATGTCATCGGGAATCGACAACTCCAGCGTGCCGCACAGGCTCGCCACCAGCGCCGAGGTCACATCGTTCGCCGCGAAGACAGCGCATGGCGTCTCAAGCCCGCGAAGGAAGCGAGAAAGGGCCTCGCTGAAGCGGGCGGCATTGGAGACCGCCACACCGGTGGGCTTGAAAACCGCCACCGGGCGTCCAATAGATGTGGCAAAACTCGAAAACGCCTCTTCGCGATCACGGCTCCACTTCATGCCGCCGAGCGCGTTCACGAAAGCGAAGCGCGGATAATCCGTCTGCGCCAATTCACGGCCAGCCGCCTCCGCTATGGCCGCGGGGTCGTTCTCAACCGTGACGCACCGTCTCGACAGCTTCCCCTGGAAGTTGCTGCCCCATATCGCCATCGGGATGCGACGCGCCGCCCTGCACGCCAGCGCCTGGTTCGCATAGACACGGTCGAGCACTATGCCGTCGGGGTGCCAGATGTCGATCCACTTCGTGAAGTCCGGATTCTTGCCGAAATGACGGGCCTCCACGACATCAACGGCCCACCCGCGCCGCTTCGCGCAATCCGAAATGCCGGCGATCTGCCGCTGGTTCCCGCGCCCCATCTCGTCGCTCACCACAAGTATCCGTCCGCTTTTCATGTCTGCGCATTCCATCATACCATGAACCAGACCCATTCGCAACAATGACAATGACCTTTGCCTTTTGCCTTTTGACAATGCTTCACGATAAGACTATATTGTTCAGCATGGATTTCACTCGCATAAATAAACTCGTCGGCGACGGCGTGGCCGACTACACAGGCGCCATACAGGCCCTTCTCGATTCAGGAGCCGCCTGCATCTACCTCCCGCCGCCAAGGGTGGCCTACCTGATTTCGCGGACACTCAAGATCGGCTCCGGCCAAGAGCTGCGTCTCGACCGCTTCAGCGTCGTGCGCCTCGCTCCAGGATCGGACTGCCCGATGCTCGAAAACCGCGCATTCCGCGGCGGCAAGGACAGGCGCCTCGCCGTGACCGGCGGCATCTGGGACGCCGACAACACCCGCCAGACCGGCAACTTCCAGCAGATCCCCAGAGGACGCGACTCCGCCCCGAAGTCATTCGACCCCGAATTCTTCATCGGCATGGTCATGCGCTTCAACAACGTCGAGGAAATGCGCGTCAGCGGCCTCACCATCCGCAATCCGGTCTCCTACGGCATTGAGTTCGGACACGCCGCCTACATCGTGGCCGAGGACATAGCCTTCGACTACGCCACCTGGAACCCGATTCCGCTGAACATGGACGGCGTCCACTTCGACGGCATCTGCCACCACCTCCGAATCGCCAACCTCCGCGGGACATGCTTCGACGACATGGTCGCCCTCAACGCCAACGACGGCATCTGCTCGCCCGAGGAAGGTCCGATCCACGACGTGGACATTGACGGCCTGTATTGCGAGTACTGCCACAGCGCCGTCCGCATGCTCTCGGCGGGAGCGCCGCTGGGGCAAGTCACCATCCGCAACGTCCACGGACACTTCTACTGCTACACGGTTGGCCTCACGCACTACTTCCCGCAAAAACCGCGCGGACGCTTTGACGACATAGTCATCTCGGACGTCTTCGCCAGCAAGGCAATCGTCCCGCCCGAATGCGGCGGAGCCGACTACCGCGCGCCAATGGAGGTAGTCCAGGTGCAGGGCCCCGTGGATATCGGCGACCTCGTCGTCGAACGCCTTTACCGCGACGAGGACAAGCTTCCCTCATCCACAATCGGCATCGACGCAAAGGCGACCGTGGAAAACCTCGTCGCCCGCGACTGCCGCATGACGAACCGCCTTTTGGAGCCGATCAAGTTCATAGACAATCGAGGACAAATCGGCAGCGTCCACGCGGAGAACAACCACTTCTACGGCAATTGGAACTGCAATGGGGCATAGCATGGTTGCGTGAAAACAACCCATTACGGAAAATCTCCTCCATAAGTTGATTTTCCGGCAGGCATGTGATAGTCTCTTTTGCTAACTGCTGGGAACAATTTTCGAGGTGCCGTCCCGTTTCTCCGACGACATCCTTTATCTGCGTACATGCGCGAACAGACCGAAGCGGCTCGGATGCTGACATTTAACATCCTCATCGATGCCGATGACCGCCTCAATCCAGCCCCGCTCGCGCAACTGCGCAGATGCATCGGCTAGATTTTTCCGCAGCGGAAGATGCCGTATTGCGCCTCGCCGCCCTCGCGGCTCCATGGCGGATGCGCCAGCGCCATTGGAAGTAGCCGCCACCTTCCAAATCTACCCTTATGCTGGAAAGCGCGACCTCGCTGCGCTCGCAGTATTCGACATTGTCGTCAACGCCGACAAGGGCGATGTCGTCGGGTATTGTCAGCCCGAGTGAAGAACAGAGGTTGGAAACGAGCGCGGCGGTCAGGTCGTTTGCCGCGAAGATGCCGCATGGCGCCTCAAGAGAGCGCAGGAAACGCGAGAGCGCGTCGCGGAAGCGGACAGTGTCTGCTGCCTCGGAGGATGTCGGGGTAAATGCGACGGCTGGATGGCCCATTGACGCCACCGCGTGGAGAAAGGGTTCCTCGCGCTCGCGGCTCCAGGAGGGAAGGCCGATGGAGTTCACGTAGGCGAAGCGTGGGAATTCCGTGCGGGCGAGTTCCCTGGCGGCCGCCTCCGCAATGGCTACAGGATCGTTTGATATGGCGATGCAGCGCCTAGGAAGCCCCTCCGCGCTTTTGCCGCCCCATATCACCATGGGGAGGCGTCTTGCGGCCTTGCATGCGAGCGCCTGGCGGGAATATTGCCGGTCAACGACGATTCCGCCCGGCTGCCAGATGTCGATCCACTTGTCGAAGTCGGGCTTGTTCCCGAAGTGGCGGCCCTCAACGACATTGACGGCCCATCCGGCCCTCTTTGCGTATGAGGATATGCCGGCGATCTGCCGCTGGTTGCCGCGCCCCATCTCCGCGCTCACAACCAAAATGCTCTTCGCATTCTTGAGGGGAGACATCCTTCTATTAGATATAGACTCCATTTCAATCGCTCCTTTTTCGCCTTACGCCCATCGCCTTCCCGCGCAGAAAAGCGGCGTCCTGAACTCGCCCACCCCGATCGGCCTGGGGGAGGGCGGGGTGTGCCTGCCCGGCGTGAA
>JAGCUY010000103.1 GCA_017962605.1 Kiritimatiellia bacterium
AACGGCCACGTCCGCTACGAGATCGACACGAAGACCCTCCAAGTCGTCTCCGCGCTCGACAAGGACTGCGACCGCATCTTCGTGATGCCCGCCCGCCCCGGCAATGACCTAAGCCTTTTTGAAGACCATCCTTCTGCCTCGGATGCCTGGGACATTGATGAATACTCACTCGCGATGCCCGTTGGCAAACCTGTGGTGGAATCGGCCGAAACCTTTTCCGGCCCAGTTCGAAGCGGCCTTGTGGCAACCTTCCGCCTAGGCAAATCTTCCTTCCGCCAGATTATCAGCCTTGAAATCGACTCCAAGCGCCTCGACTTCGAGATAGAGGCTGACTGGCGGGAGAACCACAAACTCTGCCGTGTCGCATTTCCGCTGGACATACAGGCCGACGAGGCTCGTTTTGAGATTCAGTATGGCACCGTGGCTCGTCCAACCCATGATAACACGAAATGGCAATACGCGCAGTTTGAGAGTTGCGGACATCGTTACGCCGACTTGTCAGACAGGGACTTCGGCGTGGCGCTCCTCAATGACAGCAAATATGGCTACAGGGCGAAGGGGTCTGTATTGTCACTCTCGCTTCTGCGTGCGCCAACCGACCCGGATCCATTTGCAGACCGGGGCCATCACCGTTTCACATACGCGCTATTGCCTCATGCGGGCGATCTGGCGCACACGGGGGAGGTCCTTGCCGCCGCAGCCATCCTCAACCAGAGTGTTGAACGCTTTGAGGGCTTTTCCTCAAAGACTATGGCACCTGCGCTGCCAGTCTCCATTTCTGGAGAAAGTGTGGAGTTGGCGGTGCTGAAGAAGGCCGAGGACTCGGATTCGCTTGTGGTGCGCCTCGTGGAGACACGCGGATGCCGGGCAAAGGCGGAACTCTCCACTGATTTTGGCATGGCGGGAACCGCCACGCCGTGCCTCGCCACGGAACTCGCCGACACGGGGACGCCGGTGGCGCTTCCTGCTACGCTCCAATTCAGACCGTTTGAGATTAAGACCTTCCGCATCGAAATGGGTGTCAAATAACCGCTCCTCAACAATCCCATGCGAGGCCGTTCTCCTGCTAAAACTCATGAAATACATCCGTCGTCACTCCAGTAATCCAATCCTCTCCGCCAGGGACATTCCATACGATGCGAGTCTGATTTTCAACGCCGGCGTCGCCAAGTGGCAGGGCGAATACGTCATGCTCTTCCGCAACGACTACGGCCAGACGGAGGAAAGCTGGCGGAAGACCCAAGCCTCTGGCCAGTGGCCGCACCTCGCCACCAACATCGGCATTGCGCGAAGCCGAGACGGAGTGCACTGGACGGCCGGCCCCAAGCCGGTCTTTCAGATGCGCGACGACGAAATCCAGCGCGTCTACGATCCGCGCCTCACGATTGTCGAGGGGCGGCCCGTCCTTTGCTTCGCCATGGATACGAAACACGGCCTTCGCGGCGGCATCGCCACCACGGATGACTTCGAGCGCTTTGAGGTTCAGTCGCTGTCGGTGCCGGACAACCGCAACATGGCTCTATTCCCCGAGCGTGTCGGCGGATGCTTCGTGCGGCTGGAGCGCCCGATGCCCGTCTATTCGCATGGCGGCGGCGAACACTTCGACATCTGGCTGTCGGAGTCGCCTGACTTGCGCTTCTGGGGCGAATCAAGGCTTGTGATGGGCGCGGAGCGTGTCCCTTACGCCACTGGCAAAATCGGCCCGGCCGCGCCGCCCGTGAAGACACCCAGGGGCTGGCTCGCGACTTTCCACGCCGTGCGCTACGCCGATCAGGACCTCCACTCATGGGAAGGCAACTGGCGCAAGGAATACTGCGCGGGGCTGATGCTCCTCGATCTAGATGACCCGTCAAAGGTCATCGGCCTTTCCCGCGAACCGCTCCTAGTTGCCGAAGAGCCGTATGAAACAAACGGTTTTCGCGGTTCCGTCATCTTTCCCGGCGGCATGATTCTCGAAGACTCCGGCGAGGTGAAAATCTACTATGGCGCCGCCGACACGGTGGAGTGCCTCGCCACCGCGCACATTGACGACCTCCTCGCCTTCTGCGAGAAATGAGAATAGACAGGGCAGGCCACTGCCTAATCCCCCACGGCCAATTGGCATTGGAGTCATTGACAAAAACTCCAAATGACCACCATTGACAGAAACATCAATATCAATGTCGCCGCCTGGTGGCGGCGACATTTTAGTAGAGGTGCTTCACCAGGCCGAGTATTCCCTGCTTCCAGGGAACGCGGTGCGAGACACCGGTCTTGCCTTTGAACTGGTCTAGGTTCGCCACATACCAGTCGTAGTTGCGGACAAGCGCGTCTTTGTTCGAGAAACGCGGGGCAAAGCCTAGCACCTTCTCCGCCTTTTCAATCGAGACGAAGGAGTCCTCGCAGGCAGTTTCGTAAACCCACATGTAGAGCGGCGACAGCCCCAGCTTCTCCAGAACCCGCAGCCCGAAAATCGCAAGCTTCGCCGGGAAGGGCCTAATCTTCTTCCCATGTCCTGCCCTGTCCAGCACCGCCTGGTAGTCCTCGCGCATCGTCGTGAACTCCTTGGCGCCGATGTTGAAGGTGTCGTTCACCTTGTCCTTGTCCCCGGTCAGCGAGAGCCAGATGGCGTCGCAGAAATCCTCGACGTCCATCAGCTGGTAGCGGTTGTTGCCGCTGCCGATCATCGGGAAGCCATGGCCGGTGTAGGCCCAGTCGTAGAGCAGCACGAACACGCCAAGCCGCTCCTTGCCGATAAAGGACTTCGGCCGCATGATCGGAACGCACATCCCCTTGGCGCGATATTCCAGGGCGATCTTCTCCGCCTGGATCTTCGCCTTGCCGTAGGGGCCGACGCCGTCCAACTTGTCGGTCTCGACAAGCGGGTGGTGGTCGGGGATGCCGTAAACTGCGGTCGAGGAAATGTCGATGACGCGCTCCACGCCCTCTTCCTCTGCGGCGATGAGGGTGTTACGCATTCCCTCCACCTCGGTGGAGAAGATGTCTTCCTCGCTGTATAGCGGCAGGGCCGCCGCCGTGTGGACGACCCACTTCACGCCCTTCATGCACTTGCGCATCAGCTCCAGGTCGCGCACGTCGCCTTTGATGGCATCGACCTTGTTCCGCTCGGGATAGTCGAAGTCGGCGATGTCGATGATGCGAATCTTCGTCTCGCCGTGTTCGAGCAGTTTGCGAACCATGTTGATGCCGAGGAAGCCGCTGCCCCCGGTGATTAGCGTCCAGCCGCCATCAATTTCCTTATCCATAATGGGAACCATTATAGCAAAACTGCGACGAGTGAGGGGGAGAAGAAGGAAGTTTGGCGCTGACGCGCCTTGGAAGTTTTGCGAGATGCTGGTGCGAATGAAAAGATTTTACTGCTCACTTCGTTCGCGACGAATGGAGCGGTTTTGGCGCTCAACGCGCGGAGGCGGGCTTCACCAGCCGGGCCGGTTTGCCTTCGGCGCCCGCCTGGTGCAAGCCCTCCTTCCTCCGCACGTCTCACGCAGAGTTCTGTGTGAATGTTTGGGCGTGGTGTCCGCAGGAAACGGATGGCTGCGAGACGCGGGCGCCATAGGCGAACCGGCCCGCGACGAGAGCCATCCCTGCGGATGCCCGGCCACAAGAACCGTTCCCCTCGTCGCCCGCGCAGCGGGCAGTAAAAAGAATGCTTGGAAATTTGAGCCCTTTGGGCGAAGTTTTGAGGTTTGGCGCAAGCGCCTCGTTCAATTGGCTGGAGCCGGGATGCGCCGGACTTTATTTGCCGACGCAGAAGCGGCTGAAGATGGAGTCGAGAAGATCGCCCGACCAGACGCGCCCAGTGATTTCGCCTAGGGCGCGGGCGGCGGTGGCGAGCGACGACGCTGCGGGCACCAGGCCATCGCCGCCATATTCCAGCGAGGCAACCGCCTCGACGAGCTGCCCCCGCGCCTCAGCAAGGCAGCGCCTGTGGCGCTCGGAGACGGCCACCTCCCCTTCCCCTTCCGGCAGAAGGTCAAGTCTGGCGGCAATGGCGCCAAGCAAGGAGTCAAGGCCCGCGCCAGTCTTTGCAGAAATCGCAACAGCGCCGATGCCGGCGGCATCAATGGCGGCCTCGGGTGCAGCGGCATCGATCTTGTTTAGCGCGGCGACGCGTCCCTTGCCCAGCGCCGCAGCGGTATCCCCGCGCCAGCTTGGCGCCGTGGCGTCAATCACTTCAACGGCCACGGCGGCGCGCTCCACAAGCGCCTCCGCCCGAGCTATTCCCTCGGCTTCGATGTCTCCGGCGC
>JAGCUY010000104.1 GCA_017962605.1 Kiritimatiellia bacterium
GGCCACTTCCAGTCAAGCAGGGCGGCCGTCAGGTCCGGCGACAAATGCCGCACGGACTTCCCGTATTTGGCGTTGAACTTCTCGGCGAAGGAGCGGGCGAGCAGGAGGATGTCGCCGCGCCGGTCCGCCAGATCAGGCATCTGGATGGTGAAGATGTTGAGGCGGTAGTAGAGGTCCTCGCGGAAGAGCTTTTTCTCCATCAGCTCCTCCAGGTTGCGGCTGGTGGCGGCGATGAAGCGAACGTCCGAACGGATTTCCGCGTTGGACCCGACGCGCGAAAAGGTCTTCTCCTGGAGGAAGCGCAGCAGCTTCACCTGAGTGGCCGGCGTGAGGTCGCCGATTTCGTCGAGGAAGAGGGTGCCGCCGTCGGCCGCCTCGGCGCGCCCGATGCGCCGCTCTATCGCCCCGGTGAACGCCCCCTTCTCGTGGCCGAAGAGCTCGCTCTCTATCAGCGTCTCAGGAAGGGCCGCGCAGTTGACGGTCAGGAAGGGCCTGTCTTTCCTCGGCGAAAGGGCCACCAGCGAGCGGGCCACCAGCTCCTTGCCCGTGCCGGAGTTCCCGCGCACGAGGACGGTCGCGTCGGTCGGCGCGACCTGCCTTATCTGGCCATAGACCTCGTGCATGGCGTTGCTCTCGCCAATCAACCCCGCCGACACCGGCTCCAGGCGCGACTTCAGGCTCTCGTTCTGGCGCACGAGGAAATCGTATTCGCGGCGGCGGGCCGTCCGCTGCTCCACGATGTCCAGCACGACCGCGCCGAATATCTCCATCAGCGCCGCGATCTGGAGCGAGAGCTCGCCAGTGGACTCCTCGGCCTTCCGCTCAAAGCAGAAGAAGCCCACGAACCGCTGGCGGTAGAGGACGCGGATCCGGAGATGCGAAATCCCCTTCTCCGTCGCGCAGGAAGAGTCCTGCTCCGGGAAGCGCCGCGCCATCTCCTCCTCCGAAACTATCTCCGCGCTGAATGAGTCCGCCAGCTCCGGGCCGAGGGAGTCAAGCCGCTCCCAGCGCATCGGCCCTTCCTTCGCAAAGTTCAACCCGAAATGTTCGCCGGAGGCCGAGCCGAATGTTCCCTCCTGCATGACGAGGTTGGCGTGGAGCAGCCCGAATCGCTCCTTGAGGCTTTGCGCAAGCCGCGCGAGAAGTTCGTGCGTGGTTTCGCTCTCCACAAGCGCCACGGCCAGCGCCCTGAATGCCGTGATTACAGTTTGAGGTTGTATTTTCATTTTGGTCGAAAGTCGAAAGTCGAAGGTCGAAGGTCGAAGGTCGATAAGCTTGTCGCGTGTCGCTTGTCGCCTGTCCCCCAGCCCCTGCTGGACGGTTTTCGTCCAACCAGGGGCCAGCGTTTAGACAATTATTGTATCATCATTGCCCGAATTGTGCAAATTTTGGCTTGCAGAAGGGGTTGGCACGGTCTTTGCGTATAAGCAAGCGCTATGAACAAATCCATTCAGCACATTCTGGCGGGGGCCGCATTGGCCTCTGCGACTTCCGCATTCGGCGCCGGCTTCGGCCTCAACGAGGTCTCGGCCAGAGGCAACGCCCTCCAGGGCACGCTCGTCGGCTCCACGCGCGACATCTCGGCCGTCTATTTCAACCCGGCCAACATGACCGAACTCAAGGACGGGGGAATCTACACCATGTTTGGCGTCACGCTGCTGCGACCCGACTTCTACACCACCGCCTTGGGCCAGAAGGTTGACCAGGACGAGAAGATCTTCCTCGACCCGCACTTCTATGTGGGCGGCAAGGTCGCCGACAGCCTGTGGTTCGGTTTTGGCGAATATTCCGAATATGGCCTCGGCACCCGCTACGAGAACCGCGACACCTGGCCGCTGGCCGCCGACAGCGCCAAGACGATGATCACCTCCTTCACCCTCAGCCCCACGATTGCCTGGCAGGCCACCGAAGACCTCTCCCTCGGCGCCGGACTCCGCGTCCTCTACTTCGACATCGTGATGGACAGGATGATCCCGCAGGTCGGCTCCATGATGCACGTCACTGCCGACGACTGGGCCTACTCATACATCCTCTCCGCCGCCTACCAGCTGACCGACACCCTCCGCCTCGGCCTCGTCTATCGCGGCAAGACCGACATAAAGCCTGAAGGCGACGCCGAACTCACCCGCATCGGCTACAAGTGCGACGCGGACGGCGAGCTGAACATGCCGCAGTCGGTCATGGCCGGTCTCAACTGGCAGGCGAACGAAAAGCTCAACCTTGGCGCCAACGTCACCTGGAACGGCTGGAGCTGCAACAAGACAATCGACATGAACTTCGACTCGCCGATGCTCGGCTCTGTTAGCGCGCCGCAGGAGTGGCACGACACATGGCGCTTCAGCGTCGGCGGCGAGTATCAGGTCTCCGAAGTCTGGACGATGCACCTCGGCCTCACCCACGACTACGACCCCACCGACTCCGCCCACTCCAACACGATGTGCCCTCCTGGCGACCGCGACCAGATCGGCATTGGCTTCACCTACGCCAAGGATGACTGGAGCGTCACCCTCGACTACATGTATGTCTTCATCCACGAGACCGACCGCATCATCCACGGTGTTGACACCCGCGTGAGCGAGGCCCGCACCGACACCCTCGGCCTCACCTTCGCGAAGAAGTTCTAGCCTCCCTCGCCTACAACTTCCATCGGCGCCTTCGCCACATAACGCGAAGGCACAAAGACACGGAGAAAAATCTCCGTGTCTTTTCATTTGCCTCCCCGTCGCGTCAGCAGTCGCCTTTTTTTGACATGATTCACAGGTCTGGTATAATCTCTTGCACCATGAACAAGACAACTGAACAGACGGCCAGCAACGCCGGCGCCTTCAAATGCTCGGAGGCGGCAAAGGCCAAGGCCCGCAATTTCGTCGAAAACGAGCGGCAGTTCCACCTGGGCTTCCTCCCAACGGAACAGTCCAACCCCATCACCGCTTCCCTCGAGGATGACTTCCGCCGCTCCACCATCGCCGGCGTCCAGTGCCTCCAGCGCGGCGACCGGCAGATTCCCATCACCATGCGCCACGTCTTCGCCGGCAGACGCTTCGAGCGCCTCGTCTCCGCCATGGAGGCGACTCTCCGCGCACCAAAGGGGCGCATCATCTTCTCCGGCTGCGGCGCAACCGGACGTCTCTCCATCCTCCTGGAGTCGATGTGGCGCGACTTCTTCCACCGCCGCGCCGCCGAACTCTCCCCCGAAGAACGCGCCCTTGCCGACCGCTCCGCCTCCATCATGACCGGCGGCGACTTCGCCCTTATCAAATCAGTCGAGTTCTTCGAGGACTTCGCCGAGGGCGGACGCCGCCAGGCCGCCGCCCTCAATGTCGGCGAGGGCGACACCTTCGTGGCCATCACAGAAGGCGGCGAGACCTCCAGCGTCCTCGGCACTCTCCAATACGCGGTAGAACATGGCGCCACCTGCTTCCTCGTATTCAACAACCCGGCCGACATCCTCCGCGCCCACCTCGACCGCTGCCGCGAGGCCATCGACAACCCCAAGGTGACCGTCATCGACATCTACTGCGGCTCCATGTCGCTCGCAGGCTCCACGCGCATGCAGGCCACGACCTCCGAGCAGCTGCTCTGCTCGCGGGCGCTTGAAATGGCCCTCTGCCGCCTCATGCCGCGCTTCGCCGACGAGGCCGAGCCAGACGCCACCAGCGCCTTCGAGCGCCTGCTGGCGGGGCTGGAGTCGCCCGACGGACGCGCAGGGCTCGCCCGCGCCATCGAGTTCGAGAAGGGCCTCTACCAAGTCGGCGGCCGCATCACCTACATCGCCGACAAGTGCATGCTCGACCTCTTCACCGACAACACGGAACGCTCCCCGACCTTCATGCTGCCGCCCCTCCGCTCAAGCCGCGACCGCAACCTCGCGCAGAGCTGGGCATTCGTCAAGAACCCGCTCCACCCCACCGCCGAATGCTGGGATGAAATGCTGCGCCGCACCCCGCGCTGTCTGGAGTTCACATCCGAGGACGCAAAGTCCCTTGGCATGCCGCAGAGATTCATCGACTCCCCGCCGCGCATCGGGCGCGCCGACCTCATTACCTACATGATCGGCAACGAGCCGGCGCCCGAGCGCATCGAAGGCTACCGGCGCGCGGCGGCCGTCACTGTCACAGTCGGCGACAGGCCGCAGGACTTCACGGAAGCCGCGGCGCGCCTTGCCGCCGCATGGCCAGAGCAAACCGCCATCCACATCGGCCCCGCCCCGGCCGACGGCATCTGGATTGCGGATAACATCCCCGGCTCCCCTCTCGAAGTCTGGCGCCACCTCGCCGTCAAGCTAGCCTTCAACTGCATCTCCACCGGGACGATGGCCGCGATGGGGCGCGTCGCCGGAAACTGGATGAGCTGGGTCTCCATCTCCAACAAGAAGCTAATCGACCGGGGCATCAGGCTCCTCTCCGAACTTGGCGCCGTCTCCTACGAAGAGGCCGCGCAGCGCATCTTCGCGGCCGAGGAGTGGATCGCCTCCCAGGACTGGACCGGCAAGGAGGAGCCCTGCGCGGTTCAAGTGGCTCTAAAGGGGACAGGGGCTAGGGACTAGGGGCTAGGGGCGGCTCCCGAAACCCGAATCCCGGCTTCCGACGGCGCGATAGCGCCCAAACGAACAAACGAACAAACGGGGATGAGCGGCAGTAGCCGCCAATTTTTGGTAGGATAGTTGCGTCGTTTTTCAACCCTTGTTAAAACCAATCATCCGGAACACACCATGTACATTGAAGTCCGCCACCCTCTCGTCCAACACAAACTCTCCCTCGTCCGCGACAAGGCAACCGGCAGCAAGCTCTTCCGCGAACTGGTCGGCGAAATCTCGAAGTTCCTCGCCTACGAGGCCCTGCGCGAAATCCCCACCGAGCCAGTCGCCGTGGAGACGCCGCTCGAAACGGCCCAGTGCCACCGCGTGACATCTGAAATAGTCCTGGTGCCGATCCTCCGCGCCGGCATTGGCATGCTCGACGCCCTAACCGACCTCGTCCCCAACGCCCGCATCGGCTTCCTGGGCATGTACCGCGACCCAGTGACCTCGGAGCCAGTCGAATACTACGCCAAGCTCCCGCAGGCCACGGACGACTCCATCGCCATCGTCATCGACCCGATGCTCGCGACCGGCGGCTCCTCGTCGGCGGCCGTCCAGCTGCTGAAGGACAAGGGCTTCAAGAAGATCATCTTCATCTGCATCGTCTCCTGCCCCGAAGGCCTCGCCGCCCTGTCCAAGGACCACCCCTCCGTTCCTATCTACACGGCATGCGTCGATCGCCAGCTGAACGACCACAACTACATCCTGCCGGGCCTCGGCGACGCCGGCGACCGTCTCTTTGGAACCAAGTAAATCAGGAACGCTAAAAATGAAAATGAAAGTTGTCCAGTGCTGGGACGACGGCGTCGTCAACGACATCCGCCTCACCGACCTTTTACGCAAGCACGGCGCGAAGGCCACCTTCAACCTCAACCCCGGCCTCATGGATCCCGAGAAGCGCGGCACGCCCGGCTGGGTCAAGCAGGGCGTGGGCACAAACAACCACAACTTCGGCTTCGCGTGCGGCAAGCTTTGCCACCGCGACATCCCCGAGGTTTACCAAGGCTTCAAGCTCGCATCCCACTGCTGGCGCCACCAGAACGCCGGCACCATACCCGACAGCGAGTGGATCAAGGCCGCCATGGATGCCCGCAAGTTCGTCGAGGACATCGTCCAGGAGCCCTGCCCCGGCTTCGCCTGGCCCTGCGGGGTCTTCACCCAGGGCACCATCGACCTCCTCCGCGAGAACGGCTTTGCCTACGGCCGCACCACGAAGACCACCTTCGACGTCACCGACTGCCCCGAGCCCCTCGCCATTTCGCCGAACTGCCACTTCAAGGCACCCGACTTCTGGCAGCGCTACGCCAAGGCGAAGGAGGTTGGCGCATTCTACTTCTGGGGCCACTCCTACGAGCTCTTCCGCTACGACGAAATGTGGGACAGCTTCGAGTCGATGATCAAATACATCTCGGACGACCCCGACGCCGAATGGGCCGACGTCATCGACATCGTCCCAATGTTGAAAAAGGGAACAGGGAACGGGGAATAGGGAAGTTAGCCACTAGCCACTAACGACTAGCCACTAGCCACTAACGACTAGCCACTAGCCACTAACGACTAGCTACTAACGACTAACGACTAACGACTAATCACTCCGATGATCGACTCCTCTAACGAGGAATGGCGCGAGGCGCTGCGGCTCGTCCGCGAAGCCTTCGACGCCCCGCAAGACAGCGAAAGCCGCGAGCAAGCCCGCTCTGCGGCTTTCGACTTCATGCGCCGCGCCTCGTCGAAACGCATCCTATCCCTGGCCCACCTGCTCCAGCCAGGAGCTACGCAGCGCTCCATCCAGGCGGCCCTCGTTCCACTGGAACGCGTGGATCGGCGCGCCAAAATCACCGACGCCGAAATCGGCATCCGCTGCACCGACTCCCCTCGCCCGCCCGACCGCGCCCCGTTCGTCATCGTGGCCGACAACATCCGCAGCGCATTCAACGCCGGCGGGCTTTTCAGGACGGCTGAGTTCTTCGGTGCGGAGAGGCTGGTCCTCTGCGGCTACACGCCAACCCCCGACGCCCCGCAGGTCGTCAAGACCGCGCTGGGCGCGGCCGACGCGCTCCCATGGGAGCGCATAGCCGATGTCCGCGACGCCCTCGACGCACTCCGCGCCGAGGGCCGCGCCATCTACGCCCTTGAGACTGCGGACAGCGCCAAAGACATCGCCACCTTCCAGCCCAGCCTACCATGCGCCCTGCTGGTTGGCAACGAGCGCTTCGGCCTGGACCCCGACGTGGTGGCCTCCGCCGACGCCGTGCTCGAAATTCCCTCGCACGGCCTCAAGAATTCACTCAACGTCGTCTCCGCGCTTGCCGTCGCCTGCGCCTTCTTCCGCGCCGCAATTCGCTAGCGCGCCCCCTGCCCCGCGATTCGCCAGTGCACCCCCATTGTCCTGATGCGCGGACTCTGCCCCGCGCTATTTCTCATCCAATGCGCCGTCGTATTTGACGCGGCGCACCTTCATCGTGGAGGTCAATTCAAATGGCAGGTGCCGTATCACGATCTTGCGGGGTATCTTGTAGGCGGCCAGCCCCAGCTTGCAGATGCGCTCGATTTCACGCGAGACAAGGGCGTCCCAGCGCGACTTCGGTTCGCCGGCCGCAGCGCACTTGTCGTCGTCCACCTGCACGATAAGGCCCACGCGCTCGCCGGTCTCGTCGCCCACCTTGTAGCCGAGCGCCAGACTTTCCGCCACCAGCGGCGAGCGGTTCACCAGCTGCTCTATCTCCTCGGGGTAGATGTTCTTCCCCTCGCGGTTCACGATCATCGCCTTGCGGCGGCCGCAAATCGAAACGTTGCCATCCGCGTCCAGCCGCACGAGGTCGCCGGTGTGCAGGTAGCCATCGGCGTCGAATGCCGCCGCCGTGGCCTCGGGGTCGTTGTAGTAGCCATTCATCACGTTGGGGCCTCTCACGCACAGTTCACCTGCGCCGGTGTCGTCCTGATCCGCGAGCTTGAACTCCATGCAGGGTAGCACTTTCCCGACTGTTCCGACCTTGAAGGTCTCCGGCGTCGGGTAGCAGACTAGCGGCGAGCACTCGGTAAGCCCGTAGCCCTCCAGCGTCGAAATGCCAAGCTTGCACAGCCCCTCGATAACCTTGGCGTCGGCCGGTGCGCCGCCGATGGCGATGAAGCGCAGCGCGCCGCCAAGCGACTTCACGACCCTGCGCCCGATGACCTTCCCCAGACCAAGCGCCACAAGCAGACGCGCCAGCGGGTTGGACTTCACCCCTTTCTCCACTTTTGAGTAGATTTTCTCGGCAAGCAGCGGCACCGCCATGAGGATCGTAGGGCGCAGCGCCTTCATGTCCTCGCCAATTGTCCTGATGGAGCGGATGAAGCTTATGCACCCGCCCTGGCAGAGCGGCAGGAGGATGTTGCCGGTGAATGAGTATGTGTGGAAGAAGGGGAGGACGGCAAGGAAGTTGTCCTCCTTGCAGAACTTCACGGGAACGACGGCGGCCAGGGTGTCTGCCGCGAAGTTGCCGTGGGTGAGGATGACGCCCTTCGGCGAGCCGGTGGTGCCGGAGGTGTAGATGAGGGATGCGACGGTGTCCTCGGTAGGACGCGGGAGCCCGTCGAAGCCAGGCGACTCGGGGGCACCTTCCTGCGGGATATCGGGACCGGCCACCTCGGCGAGCGCCGGCAAGTCCGCCCGCATGGCCTCTATCTCCTCGCGCTGCTTGGCGCCGGCGAAGGCGAGCTTTGCGCCTGATGCCGCCAAGATGTAGCCCATCTCGCGGGGCTTGAGCTTGGGGTCTATCGGCACCACCGTCACGCCCATGCAGGCAAGCGCCAGGTAGATTACCGGCCACTCGGGGCAGTTCTCCAGGACTAGCGCTACGTTGTCGGAGCCTGGGCGGATTCCCCGCGCCCGTACGGCGCTCGCCATGCGCAGAACCTCGCCGCGAATCTCGGCGTAAGACCTCTCCCTCACGGCGCCACCAACGAAAAAGCGCTGCGCCACGCGTCCAGCGTGTTCAGTTGTCGCCCTGTCGAAAAAGTCCCTGATCGTCATTTCGTCTTCTCTTGCCTAACCAAGCGCCTCCGCGACGAGACGGCCCACCACCTTGGGGTCGGCCTTGCCCTTGCTGGCCTTCATCACCTGGCCCACGAAGAATCCCGCCGCCGCCTTCTTGCCGGCCTTGTAGTCGGCCACCGACTTCGGGTTGGCGGCAATCGCCGCCTCGACCATGGCCTTCAGCGCGCCAGTGTCGCTCACCTGCGCCAGACCGCGGGCCTCGACGAGAGCCTTCGGCATCCCGCCATTCTCGAAGAGTTCGGGCAGGAGCTCCTTGGCCGTCGGGCCGTTGATGGTGCCCGCATCCAGCAGCTGAAGCAACTCGGCCAGCGCCTCCGGCGACAGCGCCGATTCGCCCAGCGTCTTGCCGCTTTCCGAGACAAGTCGCAGCACTTCGGTCATGAACCAGTTGGAAACGGTCTTGGGCGCAACGGGCGTCGCCAGCGCCGCCGCCTTCTCGAAGAAGTCGGCGTAGGCGCGCTCGGCGGAAATCACCCCGGCGTCGTATTCGGGAATCGCGTATTGCTCGACCATGCGTGCGCGGCGCGCCTCAGGCAGTTCGGGAAGCTCCTTGCGCCAGGCCTCGACCGTCGCCTCGTCCAGCTCCACGGGCACCAGGTCAGGCTCCGGGAAGTAGCGGTAGTCGTGGGCGTTCTCCTTGCCGCGCATGGACTGCGTCTCGCCGACCTCGCCATCCCAGCGCCGCGTCTCCTGGATAACCGAGCCGCCGCGCTGGAGAAGATCGATCTGCCGCGCCACCTCGTATTCGATTGCGGCGTGGATGCCCTTGAAGGTGTTCATGTTCTTGATTTCGACCTTCGTGCCCAGCGTCTCCTGCCCTTCTGGCCGCACGGAGATGTTCACGTCCGAGCGCATGTTGCCCTCTTCGAGGTTGCAGTCGGACACGCCCACATAGACCAGCGTCTCCTTCAGCGCCTCGAGGTAGGCGATTGTCTCGTCGGCCGAGGAGAGGTCGGGTTCGCCGACGATCTCCATAAGCGGCGTGCCGCAACGGTTGAAATCGACGCCGCTCTGGCGGGCGTAGTGGTTGATCTTGGCCGCGTCTTCCTCAAGGTGGATGTGGTTGATGCGGACGAACTTATTCCCGCTGCCATCGGGCAGGGCGATCTCGACGCCACCGCCGACGCAGAGCGGCGCGCCGTTCTGCGAAATCTGGTAGTCCTTGGACATGTCGGGGTAGAAGTAGTTCTTGCGGTCGAAGGCGCTGTGGCACGGGATGCGGCAGCCCAGGGCCATTCCGGCCATGACAGTGAACTTCACCGCCTGGCGGTTCATAACCGGCAACGCGCCGGGGTAGCCCATGCACACGGGGCAGACGTTCGTGTTCGGCTCGTCGCCGAAGTGGAGGCTGCACGAGCAGAACATCTTGGTCTTCGTCTTGAGCTGGACGTGGGTTTCGAGGCCGATTGTAGCGATGTATTTCATGGGGTAGGGACTAGGGTCTAGGAGTTAGGGGCTAGGTGGTTTCAGGAGCCACTTGTTGCTTGTCGATTGTTGCTTGTCGATTGTCGCATGTCGCATGCCGCTTGTCGCATGTCGATTGTCGCATGTCGCTTGCCGCTTGTCGCTTGTCGCATGTCGCATGTCGCATGCCGCTTGTTTCCTTGCCAAGCGCCGCCTTCCAGCGGCGGTGCGCCCAGAGGTATTGCTCTGGCCAGCGCCGGATGTATGCGCCGAGGCGGTCGGCGATGTCCTGGGTGGCGCGGAGGATGTCGGCTTCGGTGGACTCCTTTGAGAGGCCGTAGTCCAGCGGCTCCGACATGTGGAATGAGAAGTCAAGCGGCCCGTTGCGGATTGCCGCGCCTACGAGTATCGGCGCGCCTGTGAGCCGCTGGAGAACGGCCGGGGTGGTGTAAGAGCGCGCGGGAAGTCCGAGGAAGTCGATTGTCGCGGCGTCGCCGGAGGCGTGCTGGTCAACGAGGATGGCTAGCATTTCGTGGCGGCGCAGGACGCGGACGATTTTCATCGGGTGGGCGTCGTGCTTGTCGATTGTCTCCATGCCCTCCCTGATGCCGCGCCGGTCCATGAGGTTTTGAACCAGGGGGTTGTCCATGCGGCGCGCGATGCCGGTGACGCGCTTGTAGTTCGAGCAGAGCTTGCCCGCCAGCTCCCAGTTGCCGAGGTGGGCGCTTACGAGGATGATTCCCTTGGAGGCGTCGCCCAGCGCGGCCAGCGTCTCAGGCGGCACCTCCATCTTGATCTTCACTCGCGACGCGTCCTTGCCGGCGAGAAGCGCCGGAACGGAGACCGACTCCGCGATGCTCAGCGAGAGAGACTGGAAGGAGCGGCGGGCGATGCGCGTCGCCTCTCCTTCCGTGGCCGCCACGCCGGTGGCCATGAGGTTGCGGATGGCCACCCGACGGCGGCGTCGAAGCAGGATGAAGGCCAGAGAGGCCATCCCCCGCGCCATGGCCATCAGGGCGCCCGGCGGCAACGCACGCGCCAGGGAGAGCGCCGCAGCGGCGCCGAGGTATTCCAGAAAGTGGCGGAACTTGCGCACCATGCTTGGGACTTCTAGAACATCTAGAACTTCTAGCTCTTCTAGATCCTCCAGGCCTTCCGGAACCTCCTGGCTACTTCGCCGGCTCGATGGTCTCAACGCCGCCCATGTATGGCACCAGCACCTTCGGCACCGCGACGGAGCCGTCCTTGCGCTGGAACTGCTCGACGATTGCCGGCAGCAGGCGCGAGGTCGCGAGCCCGGAGCCGTTGAGCGTGTGCATGAACTCAATCTTGCGCGTCTCGGCGCGGCGGAAGCGCATGTTGCCACGGCGCGCCTGGTAGTCCATCGCGTTGGAGACCGAGGAGCATTCCTTGTAAACGTTCATCGACGGGATCCAGAGCTCGACGTCGTAGGTGGTGGCCATCGAAGCCGAGCAGTCGCCGGCGGCGAGCTTGGAGAGGCGGTAGTGCAGCCCAAGCCCCTCGACGAGGGCGCAGGCCTTGCGGATCAGCAGCTGCAGCATTTCCTCGGACTGCTCCGGGAGGGTGTAGGCGAACATCTCGACCTTGTTGAACTGGTGGCCGCGCACCATGCCGCGCTCCTCCTTGCGGTAGGATCCGGCCTCGCGCCGGTAGCAGGGGGTGTATGCGAACATCTTCTTGGGGAGTTCCTTCTCCTCGAGGATCTCGCCGCGGTGGAAGTTCACGAGGGCCGTCTCGGCCGTCGGGAGGAGGAACTGGAAGCCTTCCTCCTTCAGGCGGAAGACGTCTTCCTCGAACTTGGGGAACTGTCCGGCGGTGAGGCCGCACTCGTAGGTCAATAGGTGCGGCGGGAGGATGAACTCGAAGCCGTCCTTGAGATGTTCCTGGATGAAGTAGTTCAGCAGGGCCCACTCAAGGCGCGCGCCCATGCCGCGGTAGAGCCAGAAGCCGTTGCCGCCCATGCGGACGCCGCGGTCGTAGTCGATCAGCCCCAGCTCGGTGCAGAGGGCCACGTGGTCTTTCGGCTCGAAGTCGAAGACTGGCTTTTCGCCCCACACGGAAACTACCTCGTTGGCCTCCTTGCCGCCGGGCACGACGCCGGGCGCGGGGAGGTTGGGCAGGGAGAGGAGGAGTGAGCGCTGCTTTTCGTCGATCTCGCTGGCCTCCTTGTCGAGGGCGGCGATGCGCTCGCCAAGCTCGCGGACTTCGGCCTGGAGGGCCGAGGTGTCCTCGCCAGACTTGCGCGCGGCGCCAATCTTCTTGGACATGGCGTTGCGCTCGCCCTGGAGGGCCTGGACGGCGGAGGTCTTCTCGCGGCGCACTGCGTCTAGCGCGATGATTTCGTCAACTGCCGCGGGGTTTGCCTCCCTGGCGGCGAGCCCGGCCTTCACGGCGTCGGGCGTTTCACGGATTTTCCTGATGTCAAGCATTGCTTTTTCCCTTTGTGAAAACGGTGCTTCCATCCTACTCCATATAGCGCGCTTTTGCAAGTCGCTTGACATGCGGCGGGCAACAATATAGACTTTTCTTGTCCCTTTCCAATAGGATTTGAACATTAGACGATGAAGACTCTACAACAATGTGTGGCTTCGGCGGGGGCCGCTGAATGATCGGCCGGCGCGTAATCGCGGGCATTCTGGTTGCCATCTTTTTCGCGACGATGCTGGCGCTTGCCTGCAGCCCGTTGCTGCTTTTGATGCTGCTCGCCCTCTCCTCCGCGGCCCTCTACGAGTTCTACGCCCTTGCGCTCCACGCAGGCTACCGCGTTTACAAGACCTTCGGCATCTTCTGCGGTGTCTGCTGGATACTCTGCGAATACTTCTTCTTGCCGCCATTCGCCCTGATGGAGTCCCAGACCTCCCATTACGCGCTCTGGAGCCCCCTCGCCCTTTTCGTCATTTTCTTCGCGATCATGATGAGGACGATGTTCGACCGCGACGCCAAGCGCGCAATGGAGTCCGGAGCAATCACCTTCCTGGGCTTCCTCTACCTTCCCCTGATGCTCAGCTACTACGTCCGCGTGGCGCAGTGGGAGGCGCCAGCCGGCCACGCCACCACCAGGGCCGCCGTATTCATGGCCTTCTTCCTCTCAATCGTCGTGAAGATGTCCGACACCGGCGCCTTCGCCGTGGGCACCATCTGCTCGCGCACGACGGGAATCCATCCGATGTTCCCCCGCATCTCCCCCAAGAAGTCGTGGGAGGGTCTGGCCGGTGGAATCGCCGTAGGCGTTGGCACCGGCATGGCGCTCTTCTTCCTTGCGCGTCGCTTCGCATGGGGTCCCGACGGCATCTTCTGGGCATCTTCTGGAGCGCCGCTAATCGGAACCATCGGCGCATTGGCGCTATCCCTCCTCCTCGTCGCCGTTGGCGTCTTCGGCGACCTTATCGAGTCCATGCTAAAGCGCGCGGCATCCATCAAGGACAGCGCCCGCTTCATCCCCGGGATTGGCGGTCTTCTCGACGTCGTGGACAGCCTCGTGTTCGCGCCAATCGCCCTCTACTTCGCCATTCAAGTCGCGGCGGCGCTCCGCTAGCCGCATAATTGCATGCCATGAACAAATCGGACGAAACACTCTCCGGCGCCGCAAGGCCGCTCTGCCTCGGCATCTCAAAGGACTGGGGCCCCTGGGACGCATCCATTGACACCCTGGCCGAAACTGGATGGAACGGCTGGTTCGCCGTATGGCGCGAGGACGTTGACCTGAACGCCCTGGCGCGGCGCGGCGCGGCCCTGGGGCTTGCCGTGCAGTCCGTCCACGCCCCCTGGGGCAAGGCCGCAGACCTCTGGGGCGACGATGAGGCAAAGGGCGACGACGCCGTCGCCGAACTCAAAAAGTGCCTGGGCGTCACCGCCGACATCGGCGCGCCAATCATGGTTGCCCACGCTTGGATCGGCTTCAAGCCTACCGAGCCTACGGACACCGGCCTCCTTCGCTTTGCGCGCGTCGCCGACGAAGCAGAGCGTCTTGGCGTCAAGGTGGCACTTGAGAACACCGAGGGCGAAGAGCACCTCGACGCCCTGCTCGAGCATTTCTCCGAACACCCCGCCGTCGGCTTCTGCTGGGACACCGGCCACGAGCTATGCTACAACCGCAGCCGTGACATGATGGCATCCCATGGTGCCCGCCTCCTGGGAACGCACCTCAACGACAACCTCGGCATCACCGACCCCTCCGGTCCCACCACCTGGCACGACGACCTCCATCTCCTCCCCTTCGACGGCATAGCAGACTGGCCCGGAATCATGGAGCGCCTTGAGCGCCACGCATTCACCGGTCCCCTGACCTTCGAGCTGAACCGCTCATCCAAGCCCAACCGACACGAGAACGACGCCTATGCGGCGACGCCGCTGAAGGACTGGATGGAGGAGGCCATCGCGAGGGCCAGAATCATCGCCCGCCGCGCATGGGCTGAAGTGCCCCGCCAGAAGTGAGGCGTTTTGCTATAATTTTAGACTACTTTTTAATAGGAGCAAAAAAACATGAAGTTCACCAAGACAACCGCCATGGCCGCAGCAGTCGCGGCCGCAATGCTGGCCACCAGCGCATCCGCCGAATTCAAGATGGCGACTCTCGACATCGAGAAGATCGTCGATCTCCACCCCGACACCGCCCACAACAGGGAGATCCTCAAGGACACCCTCAAGGACTACCAGGGCGAGATGAGCAAGCTCGAGGACTCCGTGGCTGCCGCCCGCAAGGCCGCCTCGGCGGCCATCGAGGAGAGCCGCAACCCCGCGCTTGGCGAGAAGGCCCGCAAACGCGCTGAGGAAGAGGCAGCCAAGAGCGTCGAGATCGCCCGCAGCGCCGAGCGCGACTTCCTTGAGAAGCGCCAGGATCTCCAGCGCAGCCTGAACGAGCAGGAACTGCGCCTCCTCCGCATCACCGTCCGCCAGGTCGAGACCGAGGTCGCCAAATACGCCAAGGCCAATGGCATTTCCATCGTCCTGCCAATCACCGGCAGCCGCCTAGGCATCGCGCCAGCGGCCGTCTGGGCCGACGACGCCCTCGACATCACCGCCGCCATCATGTCCATCATGGGCATCGAGGAACCGCCAGCATCTTCCGAACAAGCGGAAGATGCGAATGTGAAATTGTGAAAATAACCAACAACCAATAGCCAACAGCCAATGACTGTTACTATCTAATCTTTTTCACATTTCCGTTCCCCGTTCCCCGTTCCCCGTTCCCCGTTCCCCATTCCCTGTTCCCCA
>JAGCUY010000105.1 GCA_017962605.1 Kiritimatiellia bacterium
CTGACCACGGTACCGCCGACGAAATGGACGAAATCGACAAGAAGACCGGCATGCCGAAGGTCAACCAGGACGGTACGTTCAAGGCCAAGACCAGCCACACGCTCAACAAGGTGCCCTGCATCTTGTACGATAACGTGACCGGCGGCAAGCTCGGCCTCAAGGAAGGCGACTGGGGTCTCTCCAACATCGCCGCCACGACCGCGAACCTCCTCGGTTTAGAGAAACACGAAGCCTGGGACGACTCGATGTTGATCATCAAGTAATTCAGGATGTCATCCCCGCGAAGGGCGGCCGGACAGCACTTAGCACTTTAGTGCTTAGTGCGCATGGTCCCCGAATGGGGAAGATCTCCTTTTAAAAAGGAACCCTTGCGGGTTCCTTTTTTGCTTTTCGGGATTATTACTATAATTTGAACAAATGATACGCCACACCGTCCCATTCCTGTTCGCCCTTATCTTTGCCCTGGCCGCCTGCGACGACGAGAGCAGTTTCGCCCCGCGCGCTACAAGGGATTCTTCCGACGACACGAGAAGCTCTTCTAGCAGGACGAAGTTTTTTTCTAGTGCGAGCGAAGAATGCGACGACCGCGAAGACGAATACAGTTCCTCTTCCGGAGATTCTTCAAACTCGGAGCACATCCTGATCGATACTATCTGTGGCAACCTATGGTGTGGCAGCAGGCATGATTACCAAGCCAGGACAGGGGTAGATGCCGGTGCGAACCTTTCCGGCTATTGGTTTGTCTTTAACGACACCCCGGATTCCGGCGCATCCAAGATAATCTGGCCAGTCGAGATGGAAGCCGAAGAAGGCGTCGGGGCCTTTGACCCGGTAATCGATTATTGCGAAGGTATCTGCGGACGCTTTGTCCTTGACAAGGGGGCGATGAATTTCGACCCCTATGTGGGAATAGCCTTTAACGTAGCTGGCCCCAGCGCCGGCGACACGGACATTCCTGCATACGTAGATGTTAGCGAATGGGAAGGGCTTTGTATCGCATACTATCTAGATACACGCGCCTATTTCCAACTGTGGCCCGGAGAAAATGATGGAGATATACCTCAATATACTCTTCCGGCAAGCGACACAGGCACAATTCTGAATATTCCGTGGTCAGATTTTAGACAGGCTGGCTGGGGGCGCAGGACCTTAAGCGGTCCAGAAGTGGCAAAGGGACTTGTCGCCATCAGAATCATGATCCAGGCCAAAACGGGTGACAAGGGTACATTCAATATTAAGACCATCGGCCGCTATAACAGCTGCAAATAATTATATATTCAAGGTATGAGACTCCTGGAACAATTCGATTACCGAGAACTCCCGCCTATCCTTTCGACTGAGGGGATGAGGCAACTTGACGCCGCCACAAAAGAAGAGATGGCCAAGGCCGCGGGCAATGGCGTTTCTGCCGTTGACGCCGGCTACGAGTTGATGAAATTGGCCGGAGCGGCGCTGTTCAAGAAAGTAGTTGAGTTTTTGGATGGTCGCGGGACTGTTGCGGTTTTCGTGGGCGGGGGCAACAACGGGGGCGACGGACTCGTTCTAGCGAAGTTGCTTATCGAAGCGGGAATCCCGTGCACAACATATTCGCTCGCCGCCGCCGAGAAGTTCCAGAACGAAGCCAAGATGGCTCTGGATGATTTTATTAACGCTGGCGGGCGTCTCGTTCCGTATTCGCCGGCAGGAGCCGCGACACAAGCACCGCGATTCGCCGACTTTGACTTGATTGTCGACTGCATGCTCGGCAACGGCGCATCCGGTGAGTTGCGGGAACTGTACGCGGCCGCGGTGCGCGACATCGGCGCCGCAGGCGCTACGATTGTCGCGGCCGACGCCCCTACCGGCTATGATTCCTCGGAACACGGGCGTCGGGAACCCTGCATAACGGCACAAGAAACGCTGCTTTTCGGGTTCCCGCGGCTAGACGCCTACATCCGAGAAGGCGGAGAAGTTTTCGGGAAGCCCTCCGTTGCGGTTCTTCCCTATCCCGACGCTCTTGCCAGCAATTACGATTCCAAGATTTACCTCGCCACCGAGGCGCTCATTCCGCAGATGTTGCCGGAACGCGACGACTGGGGCGACAAGAGAAAGCAAGGCTGCGCGATGATAGTCGCGGGTTCGGGCGACATGCCGGGAGCCGCGGCGCTCTGCACAAAGGCCGCCCTCCGCAGCGGCGCAGGACTCGTGGCGCTCGCCAGTCCGGAAGCCGCCATGCCCGTACTGCAAGCGAAACTCACGGAACCCGTATTCTGCAACCTCCAGGATATGGCTGGCCAGGATGCCGGCGCCGTAGACGACCGCGCCACATCGCTTTCGCCGGCGCACATTCCGCAGATTCTCGAAAAGGCCAAGCACAACCAGGCTCTCGCCATCGGCCCCGGGATTTCCTGCGCCGACTGCACGCGCGACGCCGTCACCGAACTGCTTCCGCATATCACGTGCCCCATGGTCATCGACGCCGACGCGCTGAACGCCATCGCCGCGCTCAACAAGACTGTCGCGAGCCCCACTTCGGGAGCGTCGTCGTTCCTGGCCGGCATCAAGGCAGAGGCAATCCTCACGCCGCACCGGCGGGAATTCGAAAGACTTTTCGGCGCCCTTCCGGCAAGCGATTTTGACATACCCGCCCTGTTGCGCGAGATCGCGCGCAACACAAAGAAGGTTATCCTTTTGAAGGGCGCGCCGACATTTGTCGGCATTCCCGCCGGGCGCGTATTCGTGATTCCGGCGCACAACTCGGGGCTCGCCAAGGGCGAAAGGCGGTCCGGACCGCGTTCGAGGAGCGTCTTCCACGCCTCGCCGGTCGTCTGCATGCCGC
>JAGCUY010000106.1 GCA_017962605.1 Kiritimatiellia bacterium
AAAATCACCGTCGCGGACGACGGCCGGGGCGTTTCCCCCGAAAAGGCGAAGCGACTCATGCAGCCCTTCGTCCAGGCCGACATCAAGAACCGCACGGAGGGAAGCGGGCTTGGCCTGTCCATCTGCAAGAGCCTCGTGGAACTCGCGCACGGCAAGATATCGATCGACACCGCGCCCGGCAAGGGGTTCGCGGTCCATGTCGAGGTGCCGGTGGAGGTCGCGCCCGACAGCGCCAGGGGCAAGGATGCCGCAGCGCCCGAGGCTGCGGCGCATCCTTCCGCCGCAGCCCCTGCGTCCAAGCGCATCCTCGTGGTCGATGACTCCCCCGTGAACCGCATGGTGATGAGGGCGATGCTGAAGAAGCTGGGGATTACCAACATCGTCCTGGCGGAAGACGGCAAAGACGCGCTGGCGAAGATCGAAGAGGGGCCGGCCTTCGACTTGGTCCTTACCGACCTGTGGATGCCCGTCATGGACGGCAACGAGCTCGTCAAGGCCATCCGCGCAGACAAGCGCATCGCGTCCCTGAAGGTGTGCGCGATCACGGCCGACGTCGAGGTGCGTTCGACCTACAAGGACATTGGCTTCGACATGATTCTCCTGAAGCCCGTGACCCTTGACAAGATGTCCGACCTCTTCAACGAAATCGCATAGCGCCCCCCGGCGGTGGGGCAAACGCCCGCGCCCGGCGGGGGGAGGCTCTCTGTCGCGTGTCTATGCGTTGGGCCAGAGCTGGGCCGCGAGTTCGCGCAGCTTGAACTTCTGGATCTTCTGGCTCGCCGTCATCGGGAACTCGTCCATGAAGTGGACGAATTTCGGGATTTTGAACCAGGATATCTTGTCCTTGCAGTAGGCCGCTACGTCCTCTTCGGTGATCGTCGCGCCGGGCATCTTGATGATGAAGGCCCCGGGCTGCTCGCCGTATTTCTTCGACGGCACGCCAACCACCTGCACGTCCTGCACACCCTCCATGCCGGTGAGGAAGTCCTCGATCTCGCGCGGTGAGATGTTCTCGCCGCCGCGGATGATGAGGTCTTTCAGGCGGGATGTGATGTAGAAGTAGCCGTCCGCGTCCATCTTGCCGATGTCGCCGGAGTGCAGCCAGCCGTTGGCGTCGATGCACTTCGCCGTCTGCTCGGGCATGTTGTAGTAGCCCTTCATGGTGTTGAAGCCGCGGCAGCAGATCTCGCCCTCCTCGCCGACGTCGCAGAGACGGCCAGTCTCGGGCTCGATGATGGCGACCTCGATGCCCGGCAGCGCCTGGCCGATGGTCTGGCACTTGCGCTCGATGGAGGTCTCGAAGTAGCGGGTCATCGTCATCACCGGGCCGGACTCAGTCAGCCCGTATGGGTTGGTGACTTCGCCCATGTTCATCTCGTCGATGCACTGCTGCATGCGCTTGATGGGGCAGGTGGAGCCGGACATGATGCCGGTGCGCAGCGATGAGAAGTCGAACTTCTTGAAGAGCGGGTGGTCGAGGATGGCGATATACATCGTCGGGACGCCATAGACCGCCGTGCAGTGTTCGGACTGCACCGAGGCCATGACGTTGATGGGGTCGTATTTCTCCAGCACGACCATGGTAGAGCCGTGGTTCACGCAGCTCATCACGCCAAGCACGCAGCCGAAGCAGTGGAAGAGCGGCACGGGGATGCAGACGCGGTCGCGCGCCGAGAAGTTCTGGCACGCGCCAATCCAGAAGCCGTCGTTCCCGATGTTGTAGTGCGTGAGCTGGACGCCCTTCGGGAAGCCCGTGGTTCCGGAGGTGTACTGCATGTTCACCACGTCGTCGGGCTTCACCTCGGCCTGGCGCGCGAGGTAGTCGGCCATCGGCGTCTCGACGGCGAGGGCCAGCACTTCGTTGAGCGAATACATCCCGCGGTGCTTCTCGGGCCCGAGGAACATCACGCGCCGCAGGTGCGGGTAGCGGGCCGACTTCAGCTCGCCGCGCGGCTGCTCCAGCAGTTCGGGGATGAGCTTGTAGAGCGTCTCCACGTAGTCGCAGTCGCGGTAGCCGTTGATGACGAAGATGTTCTCGGTGTCCGACTGCTTCAGGGCGAAGTCGATCTCCGCCTCCTTGTAGTGGATGTTGAGCGGAAGGAGGATTGCGCCGATCTTGGCCGTCGCGAACATAAGCGCGATCCAGTGCGGGACGTTGGTCGCCCAGAGCGCGACCTTCTCGCCGCGCTTGATGCCCATCGACATCAGCCCGCGGGCGAGGCGGTCAACCTCTTCGCCGAACTCATACCATGTGAGGCGGTAGTCGCGGTCGGCATAGACGAGCGCGTCCTGCGGCCCGCAGCGCGCGATGGTCTGGTCGAGGAGCTGGCCCAGCGTGTAGTTGCGCGTGATGGGCAGGTTGTTCCAGGGAACGCCTGTGGAGACGGCCTGCGTGAAGGGCGGCTTGGACGGCGCCGAGCCGAATGGGTCGGTGAGTTTAAAGGCGGACATTTGACTACCTCCCTCAGTTGTAGGGCATGAAGATCGCCGCGTAGATGGTCGCGGGCTTCCCGCCCGCCGCCGCCACGCGGTGCTTCACGACCGAGTTGTAGTAGGCGCTGTCGCCCGGCTTGAGGATCGTCGTCTCACCGCCGTAGGTCAGCTCGATTTCGCCAGAGACGACGATGATCAGCTCCTCGCCCTCGTGCGACGAGACAAGCGCCTCGCTGTCGCCCGCGATTTCAATGTAGAAGGGGTCGAAGTGGCGGTCAACCTTGCCCTGCCCGAGCGGGAAGTACTTGAAGCCGGCGGCCGTCGATTCCTGGTGGCTCTTGACGTCCTGCGTCCGCGACCCCGCCCGCACCACGATCGGGTCGGGCGAATACTGGTCGTCCATGAAGGTGCCGAGGCGCTGACCGAGTGCGCGAGAAAGCCGCACCAGTATGCCGAGGGCGGGATAGACCTCCCCCGCCTCGACGGCGCGGATTATCGACGGGCTTACGCCCGACTTCTCCGCAAGGGTCTCCACGGACATTTCGAGCTTGCCGCGGAACGACGCGATGCGCTCACCCAACTTTGCCTTTTCCTGTGCCATAGTTTATTCCTTTTGGTTTGAGCGACACCGCGCTTCGGTGCCGCATTCTGATTGCCGCGCGGCACCGCCAGTCGATGCCGTTACTTCGCCGCAAAGGCCTGCTCAAGGTCGCCGATGATGTCGCCGGCGTCTTCGAGACCCACGGAAAGGCGGATAAGCCCTTCCGGAATGCCCGCTTCCTTCAGCTGCTCCGACGAGAGCTGGCGGTGCGTGTGCGAAGCCGGGTGCAGGACGCAGGTGCGGCTGTCCGCCACGTGCGTCTCGATGCTGATGAACTTGAAGCGGTCGATGAACTTCACCGCGTCCTCGCGGCTGCCCTTCACGGCGAAGGCGATCACGCCGCACGTGCCGTTCGGCATGTATTTCTGCGCGAGTGCGTGGTCGCGGCTGCTTTCGAGGCCGGGGTAGTTGACCCACTCCACCTCCGGGCGCGATTCAAGGAACTTCGCCACGGCCAGGGCGTTAGAGCAGTGGCGCGGCATGCGCAGGTGGAGCGTCTCCAGCCCGATGTTCAGCAGGAAGGAGCTGAAGGGCGATGCCTGCGAGCCGAGGTCGCGCATCAGCTGCGCGACGAGCTTCACGGTGTAGCCCATCTTGCCGAACTTCTTCGTGTAGGTGAGACCGTGGTAGCTGTCGTCGGGCGTGGTCATGCCCGGGAACTTGTCGGCATGCGCGTCCCAGTCGAAGTTGCCACTGTCAACGATGATGCCGCCGGTCTGGCAGGCGTGGCCGTCCATGTACTTGGTGGTGGAGTGCGTGACGATGTCCACGCCCCACTCGAAGGGACGGCAGTTGATGGGCGTCGGGAAGGTGTTGTCCACGATGAAGGGCACGCCGTGGGAGTGCGCCAGGCGCGCGAACTTCTCAAGGTCAAGGACGCGGACTGCGGGGTTGGTGAGCGTCTCGCCGAAGACGGCCTTGGTGTTGGGGCGGAAGTGCTTCGCGATCTCCTCTTCGGGCAGGTCCTGGTCGATCAGTTCGACCTCGATGCCCATCTTTTTCATCGTGACGGTGAAGAGGTTGGAGGTGCCGCCGTAGATGGCCGCCGTGGAGAGGACATGGTCGCCGGCGCCGGCGATATTGAAGATGGCGTAGAAGTTTGCGGCCTGGCCGGACGAAGTGAGCATGGCGCCAACGCCGCCTTCGAGTTCGCGGATCTTGTCGGCGACGACGTCGTTGGTCGGGTTCTGGAGGCGGGTGTAGAAATAGCCGGACGCCTCGAGGTCGAAGAGCTTGCCCATCTCCTCGCTGGTGGAGTAGCGCCACGTGGTGCTTTGGAAAATCGGGAGTTGGCGGGATTCGCCGTTCTTGGGCTTCCAGCCGCCCTGGATGCAGATGGTGTCGAGTTTCATTTTCCGTTGATCCCTTAATTATTTGCGCAAAAACAATCATAATATTATACCAAAACTTCAATGGTTGTTTGTTGCGGCGCAAGTTGGAATGTGCTAGTCTTTATGCCCAATGAGAGACTACGCATTTGTCAAAGCCGGATTGTTCGTGGCGCTTGCCATTTTTGCAACGGCAAACTGCCCCGCCGCCCCGAAGTTCCACGCCGAGCGACCATACCCGGCGCTTGGACTGAAGATGCGCACGCTGGCTTCCGCAGACCCCTCGCCGTTGCCGCCGCCGCAGGTGTTCCGTTGCACATCCCATGGCGGAGATGGCGAGGAAAGGGTCATGGAACTTCTCTCCCCACAGGAGTTGTGGGTGCGAAGCCAGTGCGCTGGACGGTGGGTTGACAAGTCGGGGAACGAGCTGCTTATTGGGAAGGCGTCCGCCCTTCCCCTGCCCGAAGGAATCGGCTCTCCGGTGAACTTCAGTTCCGGCGAAGTCCGGAGGCTCGTCACGCATGAGGAGTTCGACGCCGAAATGGAAAAGGCAACAGAAGGGTTCGCGGGGAAGGAGGCGGATGTCGGTGCAGTCAGGGAATGGGTGGCCGCATTCACAGGCGTCGAAGTCTCCGAACCCGAGCCGATCAATGTCAGAAATTCCTTCAACCTGGCGTATGTCGCCTTCGTTCCAACGCAAAATCCCAAGACCCTTGCCTGGCTCTTTAGGACAAAGGGCGGCGGTGGGGCAAAGCCGCTTTACTGCGCCGTCGTTAAAATCGCGGACGGCACATCCCCGCAGAAGGTGCGCAAGGACTTCGAGTCGCAGGTCCTGGCGAGCGTCGCCCCTGTCGGCAACGCGAACGCCTCCAATGTGAAAATGGGGAAGAACGTGTTCGGCGATGGGGCGAATCCCAGTGCGCCTCAGGAGTCGTCGCCGGAGCGGGATGCCGCGCTTGCCAGCATTGAGAACATGAAAGGCTGGTGGTATGCGGACGCGAAGGGCTATGTGATCCTTTCGGACATTCGCTCGGCGCAGGGGAGGCGGCTCGTTCGCTGGATGCAGAAGAACATGCCCGCCCTGCGTGGCAAACTTGAGAAACTGGTGCCGCCAGCGGGCGAAAAGAGGGAGCTCAATGTGGTGCGGGTGTTCGAGAACCGCGACTCTTACAGGCGATACCTTTCCGGCGACATCGAGTGGTCTGTGGGCTGCTGGTCGCCGATGAGGCGCGAACTGGTGATCAACTGGATCGATGATGGCGGGAAGGCGCAGGAGACGGTGGGGATCATCAAGCACGAGGGCACGCACCAGTATCTATTCTATGCGATGGAGCAGAGCCACCTGTCGCTCTGGTTCAACGAGGGGCACGCCTGCTTTATGGAGTGCGCGGACATTGACGGCCAGGGGAAGGTGTCGTTCCGCTTCAAGGACAGCCACTACTTCATGTTCCTCAAGCAGAACCTCGACAGCGTTACGGCGAACATCGATTTTTGCGTGAATGCCGACAGGGATGCCTTCTACGCCGGGAGCGGCCAAAACCGCACGTTGAATTACGCGACGGCGTGGGCGCTGGTCTGGTATCTGCGTATTGGCTTGCCGGCTGACTCGCCTTACTCGTCTATTCTTGATGTTTACCGGGAAAAGGTGCTGGAAACCCATGACGGAGCCGAGGCGACGAGGGCCGCGTTTCATGACATCGACATGGATGCCCTGAAAAAGGCCTTCCACTCCTATTGGAAGCGCAAGTAGGGCCAGCGATTCGCACGGCGCTCGCCATGCCTATCAGGCGACAAAAAAGTTCCGGCGACATGCGCCGGAACATAGGAGTAACTACATTGCGAAAGGAGTGCGCCCGCCCGGGCGCCCCGAATTAGAATGTCGCCGAGAGCGCGATGCCTGCGTAGAAATGGCCGGCGTCGCCGTGCTTCTCGCACTTTGAGGCGTCGCGAACCGTTCCGGAGAGGGTGTCGCCGTAGGCCACGTATGGCGAGAGCGTCAGATATTCGCAGGCGGCCCAGTCAAGCGTCGCCGTGAGGGTCGTCTCGCGGAGGGCCCAGAAGTCCTTGCCGAGGTCGTCCTCGTCATACTTGTCGTTGGCGAGCCCCTGCACGAGCGAGAGGTTGAGCGCCAGCACCGGGTCGTCGTCCTCGCCTTCGCCGGCGATGAGGTCGAAGCCGTGCGAGAGCTCGAGGGTGTAGTATTGGCCGTGGAACTGGTCGAGCATCCACTCGCCGCCTAGCGTTGGCGCAAGGAAGACTTCCGGCAGGCCAATCGACGCGTGCAGGTACTGCACGTGGTCGTCGTCCTCGAAGTCGCCGCCGTTGTCCCACTCGTAGGTGTAGTCGAAGGCGACTTCGACGTCGGTTGGCAGGCCGTAGTCGTCGGCGCCGAAGGTGTATCCGTAGCCGAGGACGTAATCGACTTCGGTGTTGTCCCAGGCGTCGTAGCCTTCCTCCTCGGCGATGTCGGTGGCGTTGAAGATGCCATCGACCTCGAAGGAGAGGCCCTGCCAGCCAATCGATGCGGAGGCGGTGGCAATGCCCTCCTCGTTGTCGATTAGCGCGCGGGTTACCTGCCGGGAGCAGTAGTCAAGCCCGACGGATATTTCGGGGAGTTCGGTTTTCGCAAGCGCGGTTGTTCCGACTGCGGCGGCGCACAGCGCGGCCGCGAGGTATTTTGGGGTGTTTTTCATAAGGGGGGAGGGGAATGTGGAAGTGTGAAAGTGTGAAAGTGTGGAAATGTGGAAATGTGAAAATGTGGAAGTGTGTTAAATCATTGGCTGTTGGTTGTTGGCTGTTTTCACAATTTCACAATTTCACATTATACTGGCTGTTTCCGCAGTTTTGATGGCACTTGGCGCAGCAGCAAGAGCAGCCGGCCTTGGCGGGCGTGCTGCCGCACTCGCATGGCGCGCCCTTGCGGAATACGCGCCATGCGGCGAGACCGGCGAGCGCCAGCACTGTGGCGAGGACGATTACAGAGGCGGCGTTCATTCCGCCACCTCCTTCCGCGCCGGTCTTGCGACCATCCAGAGGCAGAAGAGGTCAAGCGCAATCGCCACCGCAGTCCAGAACCCGAAGGAGCCCGTGACGGCGAGCAGTCCGATCTGGTAGATGCTCATCGCCAGAACGTAGCCGACGAACATCTGGAAGCCAACGGCGAACCATCCCCACGCCTTCGAGCCCATCTCGCGGAAGGTGACTGCGATCGCCACCATGCAGGGCGGGATGAAGAGGTTGAAGACCATGAAGGACATGGCGATAAGTTTCGCGACTCCGGCCTTCGAGCCTTCGGCCACCGTTTCCGGCACGAAGGTGGCGAAGAGGTTCGTCACCTGCGCGGCCGTCGAGCCGCCCTCCATGTTCGTTGCGACGAGGCCGAGGGTCGCGGTGGCCTGCTCCTTGGCGATTTCGGCCGAAACCGAGGCGGCCGCCCCCTGCCATGAGCCGAAGCCGAGCGGCGCGAGGAGCCAGGCTATCCAGCTGCCTAGGTCGTGCAGGATCGACTGCCCGATCTCCTCGTCGGCGAGGAGGTGGAGCCGCCAGTCGAAGTGCATGATGAACCAGAGCAGCACGCAGGCGGGGAAGATGATCAGTCCGGCCTTGAGGATGTAGCCCTTCAGGCGGTTCCAGGTATGGTGCCAGATGCCGGAGAGCGTCGGCATGTGGTAGGCGGGCAGCTCCATGACGAAGGGGGCCGCCTCCCCGCCGAATGCGCGCGATTTCTTGAGCGCGATGCCGCCCAGGACGATGATCGCGATGCCGATGACGTCCATCAGCGGCGCGACATACCACATCTCGCGGAAGAAGAGCGCCGAGAACATCGCGATGATGACCGTCTTGGCGCCGCACGGGATGAAGGTGGCGAGGATGATTGTCATGCGCCGGTCGCGCTCGCTCTCGATGGTGCGGGTGGCCATGACGGCCGGAACGCCGCAGCCTTTGCCGACGAGCATCGGAATGAAGGACTTGCCCGAAAGCCCGAACTTGCGGAAGAGTCGGTCCATGATGAAGGCCACGCGCGCCATGTAGCCGCAGTCCTCGAGGAAGGCCAGGAAGACGAATACGATGAAGATGACCGGCACGAAGCCCAGCACCGTTGCCACGCCGCCCCAGGCGCCGTCGATCACGAGGCTGGTGACGGCCTCGCCGACGCCGAGCTTTTCAAGGCCGCCGGAGATCAGGGCGCCGATGCCGGGAACCCATACGCCGTAGTCGGCGGGGTCGGGCTCCTCGGCCTCTTTGGCCGCGTCGTATGCGGCCTCGTCGATCTCCCACTCTTCGGAAATCTCGCCCGTCTCCTCGTCCTCCAGGTGCGCCTTCTTCTCGCCGGCCTCCCATGCGGCTACGGTGGCCTCGGCCTTTGCGAAGTCCCCGCTGGCCGTCTCCCAGTCCTTGCCATCGACCTCGTGCTTGGTGAAGGGCAGGTGCCAGCCGTCGGCGAGGAACTCGTCGTTCGCCCAGTCGGTGAGGATGGTGCCGGGGCCCTTTTCCGCCACCGCCAGCCACCACATGGCGCAGAGCGAGACGAGGAAGATCGGCAGTGCCAGGAAGCGGTTGGTGACGACCTTGTCGATCTTGTCGGAGAACGAGAGGTCGCCCTTGCGCGACGCCTTGCGGATGCAGAGGTCGGAAAGTTCCTTGATGCGGGCGTAGCGCTGGTTGGTGATGATCGACTCGCAGTCGTCGTCCATCTCCTTCTCGCACTCGACGATGTGCTCGTCGAGGTGCCCCAGCAGCTCCTTGTCGAGGTTCAGCGAGGCGTATGCCTTGGTGTCGCGCTCGAAGATCTTGATGGCGAACCAGCGGATGCTCGCCTTCGGGGCCTTGTCCTGGATTGACTCCTCGATGTGGGCCAGCGCGTGTTCGACGCTGCCGGAGAAGACGTGCGGCCGCTCGGCGGCCTTGCCATCCTTCGCCAGTTCAAGCGCCTTCTCGACTGCCTCGTTCGTCCCCTCGTCCTTCAGGGCCGAGATGGCCAGCACCGGGCAGCGCAGTTCTTTCGAGAGATTGGCGATGTCCAGTTTGTCGCCGTTCTTGCGCACGACGTCCATCATGTTCACGGCCACCACGGTCGGGATGCCCAGTTCGAGCAGCTGCGTGGTGAGATAGAGGTTGCGCTCGATGTTGGTGCCATCGACGATGTTGAGGATGACGTCGGGCTTCTCGTCCACCAGGTAGGTGCGCGCCACCACCTCCTCAAGGGAGTAGGGCGAGAGGGAGTAGATGCCGGGAAGGTCCTGGATGACCACATCCCTGTGGCCCTTCAGGTGGCCCTCCTTCTTCTCCACAGTGACGCCAGGCCAGTTGCCGACATACTGGTTAGACCCCGTGAGGTCGTTGAAGAGGGTTGTCTTCCCGCAGTTCGGGTTGCCCGCGAGGGCGATCTTGATAGACATGGTTACTCCACCTCCACGATTTCTGCGTCGGCCTTGCGGAGCGTAAGCTCGTAGCCGCGAACGGTGACTTCAATCGGGTCGCCAAGCGGGGCGACCTTGCGAACGTGGACTTGGGTGCCTTTCGTGAGGCCCATGTCCATCACCCGCCGCTTCAGCGGGCCTTCGCCGTGGAGTTTTCTGATGGTGGCGGTTCCGTCAACCGGAACGTCTTTGAGTGTCTTCATGGTGAGTTGTCCTTCCTAAACCATTATCCTGTGGGCCAGTTCGCGGCTGATGGCGACGCGGGCGTCGCCGACCGCCACGATCATGTTGTTGCCAAGGGAGCTGACGATCATCACTATGCTCCCCACGACGAACCCCATCTCCTGCAAATGCAGGCGCGACTTGTCGGTTCCGGTAATCTTGCGGATCTTGTGCTTCTCCCCTTCCGGGGCGAGTGCTAGCGGCATCATTTCCATTGTTAGCTCCAAAGAAAAATCTTCTTCAAGACAAAGTTTGTTTCAAAAAACTAACAATATTAATCTACCATAACTTTTCTTTTTCGTCAAGCCCGCCGTTTTCGGAGACATATCCCCCTTTTTTGCTTTTGGGCCACGCACAAAAGACTGCAAAGTGCCGAATTGATGCGGGCGCGGCGGCATCAAAGAGGCATGTGGAAATATGCAAGACTTTTTTGCGATGCCTTGCAGATGGCGCTCCGCGCCGGAACACCAAAGCCGGCTGCGGCGAAAGACCGTCTTCGACGGTGCTCGTCGAGGCCTTGCCGTCGGTCTGGTGAACAAGTTCCCCGTCCGCCTGCAACGCCCCGCCGTGGTGCTTCGCACCTTTCGCCTGGCCGGACACTAAAACCCCACGAAAGGGCACGAAAATGATAGAATGGATGCATGGGAAATCAATTGCTATACAAAGACGAGGTCTATGCCATCCAAGGGGCGATCTTCGAGGTTTACAAGGAAATGGGCAACGCCTGGCATGAGGAAGTCTATC
>JAGCUY010000107.1 GCA_017962605.1 Kiritimatiellia bacterium
GAAGCTGGTGCGCCTGCACGCCGACGAGACTGCGGAAATCGAAGAGCTTGGCCCCGGCGAGATCGGCGCGGCGGTCGGGCTGAAGGGCGCGACGACGGGCGACACCCTCTGCGCCGAGATGCAGCCGATCGTGCTTGAGAGCATCACGGCTCCGGAGCCGGTGATGTTCATGGCGATTGAGCCGAAGTCGCGGGCGGACCGCGACAAGCTGGACGCCTCGCTTGAGGAGCTGGCCAGCGAAGACCCGACATGCGTCGTCCGGCAGGACGCGGAGAGCGGGCAGACCATTTTGAGCGGCATGGGCGAACTTCACCTGGAAATCCTGGTGGACCGTCTGCGCCGCGAGTTCCATGTGGCGGCCAACACCGGCAAGCCCATGGTTTCCTATTACGAGACCGTCACGGCGCTCGGCGCCGGGAAGGCGGTCTTTGACCGTGAGATCGCGGGGAAGAGACTCTTCGCGGGCGTCTCGGTCGAAGTGGGCCCGCGCAAGCGCGGCGAGGGGATTCTCCTGGAGGCGAAGGAAGCCTGCAGGGAACTCACCGACGAGCTTGCGGAAGCCGTCGAGGCTGGGCTCGCGGATGGCGTCAGCACGGGTGTGTTGGCCAGATATCCGATGATGGACTTGTCCGTCCGGGTGAAGGGTGTTGAGGCCGGGGAGCCTGAGAGCGCCTCGCCGATAGCCTTCCGCTCGGCGGCGGTGATGGCCTTCCGGGAGGCGGCGGGCGCCGCGTCGCCGGAACTGCTCGAGCCCATCATGAGGCTTGTCATCTCTACGCCGGTGGAATACGTCGGCGAAGTGATTGGCGACGTGAACGCGCGCCGCGGCCAGGTGCGCGACATGGAAGAGCGGGGCGACGCGAAGGTCGTCTCCGCCGAAGTTCCCCTTGCGGAGCTCTTCGGCTACTCCACGGCGATTCGTTCGCTCTCGCGGGGACGCGCGAGCTACACGATGGAGCCTGGGGAGTTCGCAGTGGTGCCCCGCTCGGTGAGGGAAGGGTTGCTAAACAGGTAGTGACAGAATGCAAAGTCAGCGCATACGCATAAAACTGCAGGCCTACGACCACAGGGTCCTCGACCAGGCCGTAGCAAGCATAATCGACACCGCCCGCGGGTCGGGCGCACGCGTCGTCGGCCCGGTGCCGCTGCCCACGCGCATTGAGCGTTGGACGGTGAACCGCAGTCCGCACGTCGATAAGAAGTCGATGGATCAGTTCGAGCAGCGGACGCACAAGCGTCTGGTGGACATAGTTGACCCGAGGGCGGCGACGATTGACGCGCTGAAGAAGCTGAATCTCCCCGCCGGCGTGGACATTTCGATCCGCGTCTAGGGAAGTGGAGGATCAAGATGAACGGATTGCTTGGAAAGAAAGTCGGGATGACGCAGGTCTGGGACGCCGAGGGCGTCCGGGTCGCGGTCACCGTTCTGGAGGTCGGGCCCTGCCCGGTCGTCCAGGTCAAGACGAAGGACGGCAAGGACGGCTACGACGCGGTCCAGGTCGGCTTTGGGGCGCAGAAGCCGCAGCGGCTGACGAAGGCCGTTCGGACGCGCTTTGAGAAGGCCGGCGTGGCCCCGTGCCGCGAGCTGGCCGAGTTCGACGCCGAAGGCGACGCGGTCAAGGTGGGCGACACCCTGTGCGTGGACGTTTTCGATGGCGTGGCGCTGGTCGATGTCACGGCGGTCACGAAGGGCCGCGGCTTCGCCGGCGTGGTGCGTCGCTACCGCATGGGCGGCGGCCCGCACGGGCATGGCGGCCACAGCAAGCGGCGCATCGGCTCGATCGGCGAGCGCGACCTGCCGGGCTGGATCGCCAAGGGCAAGCGGATGCCGGGCCACATGGGCGCGGTGAAGCGCACGGCGCGCAACCTCGCCGTGGTGCAGGTCCGCAAGGATGACAACGTTCTGCTGGTGCGCGGAGCGGTTCCCGGCCCCGCCGGTGCGACCGTGATCGTGCGCAAGGCGCTGAAGAAAGCGTAGGCGATACGATGAGCAAGATCAAGAAATACGGCGCTGACGGCGCGCTGGGCGGCGAGATTGAGGTCGCCGACGAAGTCCTGACGCTCGGCAAGGGCGACCAGGCTGTGAAAGACGTAGTGGTGGCGACGATGGCGGCGCGGCGCGCCGGCACGGCCAGCACGCTGGGCAAGGGCGAAGTGAGCGGCACGAACCGCAAGCCCTGGCGCCAGAAGGGCACGGGCCGTGCGCGTGCGGGCTTCACCCGCTCCCCGGTCTGGGTCGGCGGCGGCATCGCCATGGGGCCGAAGCCCCACGGCCCTTATGACAAGAAGGTTAACCGCAAGGTCGCGGCCCTCGCATTCCGCAGGGCGCTCTCGGCGCACATCGCGGACGGCAAGGTCGGCGTGGTCGAGGCCCTCCCGCAGGACGGCAAGACCAAGACCGTCGCGGCCCTCATCAAGGCGATGGGGCTGAAGGGGCGCACGCTCCTCGTGACGGACAAGTTCGACGAGAAGGTCGAGCTTGCCACGCGGAACATCCCCTACGCCGAAGTGCTGTCGGCTAAGCAGGTCGATGTCTATTCGATCCTCCAGGCGGCGAACGTGATCGCCACTCCGGAGGCCTTTGAAACCCTCAAGGCCCGGATGGGCGCGGAGGCGAAGTAATGAACCAGGGCGACATCATCAAGCGGGTTATGGTCTCCGAGAAGGGGACGCTGCTCGCCGAGAAGAACCAGTATGCGCTCGAAGTGGCGCCGGGCGCCAACAAGAGCGAAATCCGCAAGGCGGCGGAGGCCATGTTCGGCGTCCACGTGCTGGCGGTGAACACGCAGAACTACGCCGGCAAGAAGCGGATGCTCCGCAACCGCCGTGTTGTGCAGGCTTCCGACTGGAAGCGCGCAATCGTCACGCTGAAGGCGGGCGAGCGCATCGAGGCCGTCTAGCGCCGAAGGAGGAACGACATGGGTTTGAAGACATACAAGCCGCGGACTGAAAGCCAGCGCTTCCACGTCTCGCAGGATTTTGCCGAGCTCACGGCGAGCAAGCCTGAGCGCGGGTTGACCGTTGCGAAGCGGAAGACCGCCGGTCGCAACAACATGGGCCGCATCACGACGCGGCAGCGCGGGGGCGGCGCGAAGCGGCGCTACCGCATCATCGACTTCCGCCGCGACAAGGCCGGAATCCCGGCCCGCGTGGCGACGATCGAATACGATCCCAACCGCACCGCGAACATCGCCCTCCTCAACTACCTGGACGGCGAGAAGCGCTACATCCTGGCCCCCGAAGGCCTGAAGGTCGGGCAGCTGCTGCTGTCGGGCCCCGAGGCCGAGCCGAGCGTGGGCAACGCGATCCCGCTGGCGAAGGTCCCGCTGGGAATGCAGGTGCACGCGGTCGAGCTGACGCCCGGATCGGGCGCCAAGTTGGCCCGCAGCGCGGGCAACGCCTGCCAGGTGCAGGCGCGCGACGGCGACTACGTCAGCCTCAGGCTCCCGTCCGGCGAAATCCGCCGCGTCAGGTCCAACTGCCTGGCGACGGTCGGCGCGGTCGGCAACGGCGACTGGGAGAACGTCAAGCTGGGCAAGGCCGGCCGCAAGCGCTGGTACGGCATCCGCCCGACGGTCCGCGGCGTCGCGATGAACCCTGTTGACCACCCGATGGGCGGCGGCGAAGGCCGCTCCTCCGGCGGCGGCGACCCGCAGTCGCCATGGGGCAAGCTGGCCAAGGGCGGCAAGACGCGCAAGCCGCGCAAGGCGTCCGACAAGCTCATAGTGAAACGGAGGAAGTAACAGATGTCGCGTTCAATCAAGAAGGGACCCTACGTGGAGGAGAGCCTCCTCGCGAAGGTCGAAAAGGCGAAGCAGAGCAGCCGTCCCGCGCCGATCAAGACCTGGTCGCGCCGGTCGATGATCCTGCCGGACTTCGTGGGGCTTACCTTTGCCGTGCACAATGGCAAGCAGCACGTCGCCGTCTTCGTAAACGAGAACATGGTCGGCCACAGGCTTGGCGAGTTCGCCCCCACGCGACTCTTCAAGGCCCACGGCGCCACCACCGTGAAGGTGACCAAGTAAGGCGGTAGGGAAATGGAAGTATCCGCAATAACGAGAAACGTGCGCCTGTCGGCCCAGAAGGGGCGGCCGATTGCGCGCGAGGTGCAGGGCAAGCCGGTGTCGGACGCCCTGGCAATCACGACGTTCAGCCCCCAGAAGGCGGCGTTCCACCTCGGCAAGACGATTAAGTCGGCCGTGGCGAATGCGGCCAACAACCACAACCTCGACGTGGACAGCCTTGTCGTGAAGACGGCGGTGTTCGACGAGGGCACGCGGATGCGCCGCCACTGGGCGCGCGCCCGTGGCTCGGCGAGCCCCATCGCGCGGCGCCTGTGCCATGTGAAGGTCGTGCTGACCGACGGCAACGGTAACAACAAGTAAAGGAAGGAGCCTACTTTGGGACAGAAAGTCAATCCGATCGGCTTCAGGGTCGCCATAGACAAGCAGTGGCGCTCCCGGTGGTTCAGCGGCAAGAAGGAATTCGGCGACCTGCTCGCCGAGGACCAGAAGATCCGCGCGGCCGTGCTGCGGGAGCTCAAGACGGCTGCCGTCGCGAAGCTTGAGATCGAGCGCTACGCAAAGAACGTGCGCATCAACGTCTTCACCGCTAGGGCCGGCTTCATCGTCGGCAAGAAGAGCGGCATCGACATGGACAAGCTCACGCGGAGCCTTGCGAAGTCCACGGGGAAGAAGATATTCTTCGACATCCACGAAGTGCGCGACGCGGACGTGAACGCGCAGCTCGTGGCGGAGAACAACGCCTCGCAGATCGAGCACCGCGTGGCGCTGCGCCGGGCGCTCAAGCGCGCCCTGAAGGTCGCGATGGACATCGGCGTCGATGGCATCAAGATCCGCTGCAGCGGCCGCATCAACAACGCGGAGCTTTCGCGCGTCGAGTGGAGCAAGGAGGGCAAGATCCCCCTGCACACGCTCCGCGCGGACATCGACTACGGGTTCGCCGAGGCCGACACTACGGCCGGCAAGATCGGCGTGAAGGTTTGGATATGCAAGCCGGAGGACTTCAAGCCTAGGATGTCGCCGGCAAGGAGGAAGAGCCATGCCCCTAATGCCTAAGAGGGTAAAGTACCGCAAGCAGACCAAAGGCAACCGCAAGGGTTTCGCCACGTCGGGCGCGACGCTCGCATACGGCGACTACGGCGTGAAGGCGCTGACCCGCGGCTGGATCAAGAGCACGCAGATCGAGGCGTGCCGCGTCGTGATGAACCGCTTCATGAAGCGCAAGGGCAAGCTCTGGGTCCGCATTTTCCCGGACAAGCCCGTCACGAAGAAGCCGATTGGCGTCCGCATGGGCGGCGGCAAGGGCAACCCCGAATTCTGGGTGGCCGTTGTTCTGCCGGGCAAGATCCTGTTCGAAATCGGCGGCGTCCCAGAGGCGACCGCCAGGGAGTGCCTGCGCCTCGCCGACTCCAAGCTCGGCATCAGGACGCAGCTTGTCTCCCGCGCCCACTAGGGCGGCAACCGCAAGGAGCTTGAAATGAAAGCTAAGGAACTCAGGGAACTCGGCGCCGACGAACTGGCGCAGAAGATCATCGACACGAAAAAGGAGATGTCGAAGATGCGCATGAGGCGCGCCAGCGGCGTCACCGTCGAGAACTACGGCAAGATCCGCGGCATGCGGCGCGACGTGGCCAGGATGCTCACCATCCAGTCCGAGCGCGCTGCGAAGGCCGCGAAGGACGCGCAGGCAGCGCAGAAGGAGGGCAAGTAAGCCATGGCCGATGACAATGACAAAGTGGAAGTGACGGAGGAGCCCGCGCAGGCGACCCGTGGCGTCCGCAAGACCCGCTCGGGCGTGGTCGTTAGCCGCAGCGGCGACAAGACCGTCGTCGTGCGTGGCGAGCGCCGCCTCCCGCACCCCGTTTACGGGAAGGTCGTGCGCCGCTTCAAGAAGTACCACTGCCACGATGAGAAGAACGAATGCCAGGTCGGCGACACCGTCGAGATCGTCGAGTGCCGCCCGCTCAGCAAGATGAAGCGCTGGCGCGTGACGGCGAAGCTCGCCGCCGCGAAGTAGGGGGATGCCGCAATGATACGCGAAGAGTCAAATCTGGTTGTAGCGGACAACACTGGCGCCAAGGTCGCCAAGTGCTTCCGCGTCCTGGGCCAGCGCAAGGAGTTTGCGCACCTGGGCGACGTGATCAAGGTGTCGATCCGCGAGGCGACGCCGACCGGCGCGGTGAAGAAGGGGCAGGTCTGCCTGGCGGTAATCGTCAGGACGGCTGCGCCGATCCACCGCAAGGACGGCTCGACGGTGCGGTTCGACCAGAATGCGTGCGTGATCGTTGATGCGAAGTTCAACCCGCTGGGAACGCGCGTCTTCGGGCCGGTGGCCCGCGAGCTGCGCGACTCCAAGTGCGCGAAGGTCGTGTCGATGGCCCCCGAAGTGGTTTAACGCCGCGATAAGGACAAGGAAGGAACGCAGCGATGAGCATAGCGAGAATCAAGACGGGCGACGAGGTAGTCGTCATATCCGGCGAATACGCCGGCAAGACCGGCAAGGTCAAGTCTGTTGACCCGAAGGCCGGCAAGGCGGTAGTAGAGGGCGTGAACATGGTCAAGAAGGCCGTGCGCCGCTCCCAGGAGAACCCGGAAGGCGGATTCATCGAGTTCGAGGCCCCGATCCGGCTCTGCAAGCTTATGCCGTGGGACGAAGGCGCCAAGAAGGGCGTCCGCATTTCCCGCGTCAAGGAAGGCGACACCTACGTGCGCAAGGCCAAGGGCACGGGGCGCGTTTTCTAGTTGGAGGTGACTTATGTCAAGGTTGAAGGACAAATACGTGGCCGAGGCGATGCCCAAACTGCGGGATTCGCTCGGCATCAAGAACCCGATGCTCGTTCCGAAGATCTCGAAGGTCGTGGTCAACATGGGCTTCGGCATCGTCGAGAAGGACGTCCAGAAGAAGCTCGTCGAGGAGCTCGCCGCCATCACCGGCCAGCACCCGCAGCTCTGCAAGGCGCGCAAGAGCGTGTCCAACTTCAAGCTGCGCGAAGGCATGGTCATCGGCGCCAAGGTGACGCTCCGCCGCGAGAAGATGTACGAGTTCCTGGACAGGCTGTTCAACGTGACGCTGCCGCGCATCCGCGACTTCCGCGGGCTCCCCAACAGGGGCTTTGACGGAAGGGGCAACTACACGTTCGGCCTCAAGGACCAGACGACGTTCCCCGAAATCGACGCCACGCAGGTGCCGGTTGAGAAGGGCATGGACATCACCATCTGCACCACCGGTGACGACAAGGCCGCGCGCGAGCTTCTCACGCTGCTGGGCCTCCCCTTCGCCGGCAAGAACAAGAACAAGTAAGGAGTAGAGACAGTGGCAAAGACATGTTTGGTAGTCAAGGCCGCCCGTAAGCCGAAGTTCTCTTCGCGCGGCTACACGCGGTGCTCGAAGTGCGGCAGGCCGCATTCCGTGATCCGCAAGTTCAAGCTCTGCCGCCTCTGCTTCCGCGAGCTGGCTCTGTCCGGGCAGATTCCCGGCGTCACCAAGGCCAGCTGGTAGCAGCGCAGGAGGAGTTCACAATGAGCATGACAGATCCAATCGCGGACATGCTGACCCGCATCCGCAACGCGCAGGCAGCGCGCCACGAGGAAGTCGCAATCCCGGCTTCCAAGATCAAGCGCGAGATCGCCCGCGTCCTCAAGGAATACGGCTACGTGTCCGAAGTCAAGGACGGCCCCAGCCCCCGCGAGTTCACAGTCGGCCTCCGCTACGCGAAGGACGGCAACCCCGTGATCCGCGGCATCCGCCGCGTCAGCCGCCCCGGCCTCCGCAGCTATGCGGCGGTCGATGAAATCCCAATGGTTCTCGGCGGCCTCGGCCACACGATCGTCTCGACGTCGCGCGGCATCATGAGCGGCCGCCAGGCGCGCAAGGCCGGCATCGGCGGCGAAATCGTCTGCAAGGTCTGGTAGCCGCAGGAGGAACGAAGCAATGTCTAAAATCGGCAAGCAGCCAATCGCAATCCCCGCCGGGGTTACCGTGACCGTCGCCGGCTCAACCGTGACGGTCAAGGGACCGCTGGGCGAACTCTCCCGCGAGATCCCCGCCGGCATCACCGCCGAGGTCAAGGACGGCCAGGTCATCTACACCCGCGCCGACGACTCGCGGAAGAACAAGAGCCTCCACGGCCTCTCCCGCACCCTCTGCGCCAACATGGTCGTAGGCGTCACCAAGGGCTACAAGAAGGAACTCTCCATCGAGGGCACCGGCTTCAAGGCCGTCCTCCAGGGGAACAAGCTCCTCCTCTCCCTGGGCTTCGCCTCGCCCAAGGAATACCAACTCCCCGCCGGCATCAAGGCGACCGTCGAGAAGGACGGCACCATTGTCGCGGTCGAGGGGACGAGCAAGGAGCTGGTCGGCCAGGCGGCCGATCGCATCCGCAGCTTCTATCCGGCCGAACCCTACAAGGGCAAGGGCGTCAAATACGTCGGCGAAGTCATCCGCCGCAAGCAGGGCAAGAAGATGGCCTAGCGCGGCCTGACGAAAGGCATTTGGAACAATCATGAAGAACCGCATCGAACAGCGCAGGCTCCGCCACAGGCGCCTCCGCCAGAAAGTCCAGGGCACCGCGGCCCGTCCGCGCATGGCCCTCTACTTCTCCAACAAGAACATCAACGTCCAGTTCATCGACGACGACGCGGCGAAGACCATCGCCGCCGCCACGACCCTCGGCACAGACGCCAAGCTCAACGTCGCCACCGCGACCGAGCTCGGCAAGAAGGCCGCCGAGGCCGCGATCGCCAAGGGCGTCTCCAAAGTCGTCGTGGACCGCGGCGGCTACGCCTTCCACGGCCGCGTCAAGGCCCTCGTCGAGGCGGCCGTCGCCGCCGGACTGAAGATTTCTGACAAGGAACCCGCAAAGGAGGCCAAGTAAGCCATGGCATTTGAACAAGGCGACAGGCGCCGCAGCCGCAACGATGCGCAGGCGTCCGATCTCTACGAGCAGCCCGTCTTCGTGAACCGCTGCGCCAAGACCGTCAAGGGTGGCCGCAGGATGTCCTTCTCCGCAGTCGTCGTCGTCGGCGACCGCGAGGGGCGCGTCGGCTACGGCTTCGGCAAGGCCAACGAGGTTTCCGAGGCGATCCGCAAGGGCGGCGAGGCCGCCCGTCGCGACATGATGCCGGTCACCATGAAGGGCCGCACCATCCCCCACGAGGTGATGGGCTTCGCCGACGGCGGCCGCGTGCTTCTCAAGCCCGCGCCCGACGGCTCCGGCGTCATCTGCGGCGGCGGCATGCGCACCGTCATCGAAGCCTCCGGCATCCGCGATGTCGTGGGCAAGTCGCTCGGCTCCAAGAACAAGCTCAATGTCGTCAAGGCCACGATCGCGGCCCTCCGCCAGCTCCGCTCGGCAGAGGCCCTCGCCGAGGCCCGCGCGTAGCATTACAGATTAGGAGTTTTGCAAATGGATCTTCACTCACTCAGCAACGAACCCGGCGCGCGCAAGACCGCAAAGCGGCGCGGCCGTGGACGCGCCTCCGGCCTGGGCAAGACCTCCGGTCGCGGCAACAAGGGCCAGTTCTCCCGCAAGGGCCACAAGTCCAAGCTCGGCTTCGAAGGCGGCCAGATGCCGCTTCTCCGCCGCATGCCCAAGCGCGGTTTCAAGAACCCCGTCCGCTGCCCCTTCTTCGGCGTCAACGTCTCCTCCCTCGAAAAATACTTCGATGCCGGCGCCACCGTGACCCCCGAGGCGCTCGTTGAAAAGGGACTCGCCGATGGATGCCGCGTCAAGATCCTCGCCACCGGCGAGATCACCAAGGCGCTCACCGTCAAGGCCCATGCCTTCTCCGTCTCCGCCCAGGCCAAGATCGAGGCCGCCGGCGGCAAATGCGAGAAGATTTAACTAAGGAACCACCGTCATGCTGAAAGCCTTTGCCAACACCCTCAAGGTGCCCGAACTGAAGAAGAGACTGCTCTTCACGGCCGGGCTTGTGGCCATCTGCCGCCTGGTCTCGCTCGTTCCAACCCCGGGCGTTGACGGCAGCGCCATTTCCGAGGCGTTCAAGAACGCCACGGGAACGGCCGGCGGGCTTCTCGGCATGATGGACATCTTCACCGGCGGCGCCCTCGCGCGCTGCTCGGTGGGCTTCTTCGGCATTTGGCCCTACATCTCGGCGTCGATCATCCTGCAGCTGATGACAGCCATCGTCCCCGCCCTCGAGCGCATGGCGCGCGACGGCGAGGCCGGCCGCCAGCGGCTCAACCAGTGGACGCGCTACTTCACCATCGTGATTTGCGTCTGCCAGAGCTTCGTCCTGGCCCGCACCCTTGAATACCATCCCGAGGCAATTCTCCGCGGCATCAACGTCACGGTCGTCCACGCCCCCGGCTTCGGATTCGAAATCATGACCGTCATCGCCATGACCACCGCCGCCATGTTCGTCATGTGGCTTGGCGACCAGATCACGGCTCGTGGCATTGGCAACGGCATATCGCTGATCATCATGATCAACATCTGCTCGCGCCTCCCGATGGCCGTCATGCAGGCCCAGGCGAAGTACTTCCCGGACATGGTTCCGAACCAGGACGCCTTCCAGCTCGTGCTGCTCCTCGTCGTCGGGTTCATCGTCTGCGCCGGCACCGTGATGCTCACCCAGGGCGTCCGCAAGGTTCAGATCCACTCGGCGCGCCGCTCCGCCGGTGCCTCGACCTACGGCGGCATGGCCAGCTACATGCCCCTGCGCGTGAACTTCTCCGGCGTCATGCCCATCATTTTCGCCGGCCCGATCATCCAGTTCCCCGGAGCGCTCCTCGCCCGCATCACCAACCCGCACTTCCAGTGGCTGGCCAACATCGGGCGCACGCTTTCCGAAGGCCGGACGGTCGCTTACATGGTCATCTACGCCCTGCTGATCCTCTTTTTCAGCTTCTTCTGGGTCGCGACCCAGTTCAACGCCGTCCGCATTGCCGACGACCTCAAGCGCACCGGCGGCTACGTTCCCGGCGTGCGGCCCGGCCGCGCTACGGCGGAGTTCCTGGACCACACCATGTCGCGCGTGACGTTCATCGGCGCGATTGGGCTGATCATCGTCGCAATCTTCCCGACGATCCTCTACTCCGGGATGCAGGTTCCGTGGGAAATGGCCAGCTTCTTTGGCGGCACGTCGCTCCTCATCATCGTGGGCGTGGCGCTCGACACGCTGCGGCAGATGGAATCCTACCTGACGATGCGTCACTATGACGGCTTCCTCAAGCACGGCCGCATCCAGTCCCGCCACAACTAGGAATCCCAATTCCCGCAAAGCCTCCTCAACGGTGTCACCTTCAGCCGCATTCTGCCCCGAAAGTTTTCTTGACAAAGTCAGGGTAGTTTGGCAAAATTTTGATGCAAGATATGCGGAACTTATAAATGGGAGGGTGTAACATGTCTCAACGTCTATTGACGATAATCAAAGCCGTCAAAGACGGCGCAAGATTGTTCGTTTCACCTTTCTCGGAGGCGTATGCGCCTCCTGTTCGCGTTCTGTCCAGCATAGACCGCTATTTCGCCAATGTCGGGCGCTATCTGATAGACGCCCGCAATCGTTTTGAGCACGAATACATGGGGGCGGCCCATGCCGACAAGTGAAACCTTAGTTGCAGTCCGCGACAACACAGGCGTTGAAGTCGTCTATCGCCACACGACGCTCCCGTCATAAGCAATTTGACTACTGGTCTTGGCAAAATCGAGCGGTTCAACAAAACCATTCCTCGCCGATGACACGGCCAAGGAGATAGTATTTGCGATCATTGAACCAAAGGATGCCCTTCCCGCGCACAACGCAGTAGCTTGTGTAGAAAGAGTTGCCATCAGGGCGCGGCGCAAAAAGGCGCGGCTTGCCAAACCACAGCGGCTGCTCGGCATCCTGGACGAACTTGCCGGCGATGAGATACAGCGGCCCGCGCCGCTGATATGCGGTTTTCGCCGTAAAGTCGAAAGCATTGTGTACAAGGGCAAAATACATGCCGCTGGCGGCTTCCGGCCCGCTCCAGTCGTAGATGGGACACGGCGACCGAGGATGGAGAAAGGGCGCTCCTCCGTCGCGGTCAAGGAGCGGGCGCGGACGAGACCAGGTGTGTCCGGCGTTATAACTCTGGCTCCATACGGGGCAACCCAGCGACGAGCGCATAAGCGCAAAGAGTCGTCCGTCGGGAAGTTTCACGACACTCGCCTCCTCGACGGCTGGATCTTCTGGCTTGCCGTTTGGCTTTACCACTGGCGTGAATGCGGTGATTCCTGGGACTGTTTCCGCGGATTCTGCGGAAAGAGCATCGCGGTTCGTAGCAAAAAACGAGACGCGGATGTCCTCGACTTCGGGATTTTCGTCGATGTTCTCAAACTGCCAGAACTCGATTTTGCAGCACGTCTTCGCGTCGTATGGTGCCTTGCCGTGGCGCGAGCAGCCAACAAAATACCTTCCTCCGTCGCCAAGCCGCAGGGGACGCTGCCAGTTGCACCACGACGGCGGCACAAGGGGATTGGCGGGGTCGGCGTCGGTGCGCATGGGGAACGGCACGAGTTTCGGGGTACTCCACGTCTCACCGGCATCATCCGAATACGCGCCGAACATCATGCCGCAATGCGGGCCCTGGCTGGTTGTCTGCTGGTTCCAGAGGCAATAGAGACGACCGCCCTTTGAGAGCATCGGCTGCTGCCAACTCGCCCGCAATAACGGGTTTTTGCGGTTAGCGGAACCAGCGAGAACCACTGGATGCGTCCACGATTCGCCACCGTCGGCGCTTCTTGAGTAGGCGATGTGCTGGTCGATGTCGCCCTCCTTCGTGGCCTGTGTCCAAAATGCGTGGAGCAGCCCGTGCGCTGAATCCGAAACGACCTGAAAGTGGTCGTTATAGCTGTCGCCGGTTTCACTGGGGTCGAACGCCACGCCCTCTCTATGGCGCGGAACGAACACCACGAGGTCGGGTTTGTTTACGAGGATGTCGGCCGACATGCCGACGTCATTGAAGCCATGTGAATGTTCAGTTGTCATTTTTCGCATTTGTCCTTCACGTCTGGCGTCGCAACCAGTTTGTCCAGGCGCAGCGAAACACCGCACCAGCGATTGGTCGGCGTGATAAAATCAGGCGATCCTGGGGAATGATATACAAACCGGAGCGCATCCTTGTCGCGCACCGTCTTCCACGGAACGCATCCTGTAAAGACGGATGACGCAGCCACGTTGCCGGACTTTACGTCATCAGGCAGTCCGGCGACAAGTTCAACGGACCAGTCATCTTTGCCATAGCGCTCTGCGTCGAAATGAGAGAGCAGAACCATCTCGTACGAACCGCCGCCGAGGGAGAACGACGTCCTGGTGGAAATCGGCTTGGGCATCCTGCCTGAATTACGCTCAATGCCCCTGACTTCGCCTCCGTCAAAGAAAAGGCGCAACGCCCCATCGCCTTCGCGCAGAAACCGGGCGTAAGGCGATGGGGAAAATGCCTGCTCCCTTGCATCCGGGTCGCGTCCGCCCCATATTTGACGCGGCGTATCGGGCGCGTCCGGGCTTCGGCCCCGCGCCCCGAAACTACGCATGATTTCGCGCCAGGCGCCATCTTCTCCCTTTCCCCACATCCCCGCTATCGCGCCAGTGCGCCTGATCCGCAGACGCAGAATGCCATCATCGTAAAGCCATCCTCCCATCGCCGGCGTCAGGCGCGCGTCGCCGGTTCCGGGATCGCGCTCGCGAAGGGCGTTGGCAGTCGGCAACTTCGTGCAGGTGACGGAATAGGCCGCCGCGTTCGTGCCGGACACCGATACCGCGAGGCCGGTTTCGTCCCCCAGCCTGTCCCAAAGCATCACGTCGGCATCAGGCGCAAAGCCGAAACACTCGTAGGCCGAATCTCCATCAACTCCGCCGACGGCTGCGTGTTCCCGCGTAAATCCAAATGGGTGTTGCCGGGAATCCCAGCGCCGCGCCCCATCCAGCAACCTATCCTTGTAGCGGCTGACAAAGGTATCCATGCGCGGATGACGGACGAGAAACGGACTTTCAAAACTTCCTTCGGCGCAGTGCGCGTACCAGCGGCCGCAGTCAGGCATCCTGACCACGAGCCGCACTTTCGCGGGATCGATGCCGCCAAAGTCCGCCACGTGGTAGTGCGTCCCCGCCGCACTCCGTTCCTCCTTGATGCGGTACGAGGCGCGGACGAGGCCGTTTGTCATGTCGCGCAGCTCGACTGAAAATTCGGTGCGTCCGTTGCCGCTTTTATTCGCGAACGGACGCTCAGCGACACCACCCATGCATGATTCCACAGACGGCCCGCGGGTTCTGATGACTTTGTAGCCGAACGGCGGAAGATCAAGCCCTTCTTCCGAAACGCGGTGCCCGTTGAGGTTCACGAAGATGACCGATTCCGAGTCCGGTAGGCTGCGGCGGCAAGCGAACACTCCTGGCGGGGCTTTCACGGAAAGGTAGTCGGCGCTTCCGCGCGTCAGTTCCGGGAGCGTTCGTCGAATGGAGAAGATGCGCCTGTATGCCTCGAATGCGCCATCCTCGCTTTCGTTCATGACAAGCGGGAACCCATCGATCCAGGCGCACAGCGCCATCAGCGCGTTTGCGGCGGAGCGTCCCCAGATTTCGTCACACGGATAGGCGTCGTGGCTCTCCGGATAGCGCATCCATACCGTGTCGGGGACGAAACTGTTCTTCTGGTCTTCTAGCCATTGCGAGAGCCAGCGTGCCACGTCTTCCACAGGATGGTCGTTAAGCCAGTGAAAATACGCATGGCAGAGATTCTGGTCATAGATGGCGTCATTAAGGACGCTACAGTAGCTGGGGTTCGCCTCCGCGAGGGTGCATGAGTCGGGGTTCGCCTTTTTCATGGCGGCGCGGATCGCGCGCATCTGCGCAATCCCGCCCTGGTGCTGGGCGTAGCTTGCCCGCTCGTACGGGATGCCGGGATTCCAGTTCGGGAATCTCGACCCCTTCGGCACATCGAGACGCCAGCCGTCGAGTTCGTATTTGCGGGTCATGGCTTCGATGTAGGCCGAGAAATACTCCACCCACGACGGCCAGAGGTAGTCGTATGCCCAGAACGTGTCCTGCTGCGAGCCGTCCTCCTTGAGGCAGACCCATTCAGGATGCTCCCTTGTGCGGCGGTTGCTTGTCTTGCCACCGTGCATGACCGCATCGCGCAAGACGCGGATGCCGCGGATGTGAGCGTCGCGAACGTATGCGAGGTGGTCGGCATCCGTGCCAATGCCATCCTGGAGACGATACATTTCGTCTGGGCCGTACATTCCCGCGTGTTCGACCGGTCGCAGCCATATTGCATTGGCTCCGAGGGCGTCGATGAACGGGATGTATTCCCTGGCGTGGGGGAAGCCGCCGGGTTCATACATTCCGCGTCCGTATGGATGGGTGCTGTAGAGGACGAGGTCGCGCACCCACGCCGGACGGTCTGAAGGTGGCAAATGTCCGACGAGACGATGCCACGAGTGCATGCGGCGCAAGGACTCCTCCGCGCCGCATCGGTCGAACTTCAGCCAGAAGTCGCCTACCATCTGCGGCCGTCCGGGATGCGCAACGCCGCACATCCGCGTCTGCACGGAAATGGAAAGCCCGCCCGCCCGTTCAGTCACCTGATGCTGCGAGCGGTCGGAATATGGGCGTAGGCAGTCCACGCACGCCAGAACGCTCCGCCCATCGCCGTCTTCGGCTATCACCGGCGATTCGCTCCCGAACATTGCGTCGCGGGTCACGCCCTCGCGCCAAGCGGATCTTGGCCATCTATTCTCCGCGAAGAATCCGGGCAGGATGTACGAGCCTTTGCCGGTTCTGCACGGAAACATCCCCATGCGCACCGTCAGCCCGGAGAACTTAACATCCTCCGCGCCAGTCCACTCGAAGGAGAACCACCTTCGCACGGCCCGCTCCTCCGGCACGAGTTGGACATATCCCTCGATGCGCCACGATCCGACGGTCAGGATTCCGCGCACGGTGTCGTCGCTGACTCGTTCCACGCTGCGCCCCTCAGCCTCGAAGCCGCACGTTGCGCCGTCCGGGGCGCCCATAAGCGCGATTTCCACGCTCCCGAATCCATCCTCTACAAACAGCGTTTCTCCATCGACGTCTATTTCCGACGGCAAGGACGAGGCCGGGTCGAAAACGACGCACAGCTGCCCGTCGCCAAAGGCCACGCGCCCCTCAGCATTGGTCGTCAAGGGCAGTTCCGCCGCCGCAGCTGCGGCGGCGGAACTGGCGAGTACGGCAATGCAAAGGTCAGTTGAAAATCGAGGCGGTTTTCCCATCGCAGCAACTCGAATCGCTACCGCATCGTCATAACGGTCGGGGAGGCATAGCGGAGATAGACCGCATCGACTTCGTAACACGCCTCCCAGCCGCCGGGAAGGTCAGTTGCCGCGAAACGGCTGCCGTTTGCGGCAAGGCCGTTCGGCGCATCGACCACCTTGTAGAACGATTTTCCCTTGGTTCGGTCAAAAGCCGTGGCGTCGGAGACGCGGAGCGTCAGGTCGGCGATGCTCTGCCCTGCGGCCTCGAATTTGACGCAGCCGCAGCCGCTGGCGTCGCCGGTGATGTCAAGTGTGCCGGAAAGGCTGCATGGCTTAGCGAAGGTCAGCGTGCCGTATGCGCCCCCGAACATGGGCGACATTCCGCCCGTAACGATAAGTCCGGAATTGTTGACAACGTTGCCAGTCCCTTCAATCCGTGCTATGGTCTGCGCCACATCGAGACGGTCGCCGCCATGCTGGTTTAACGAAACCTTCGAGGCGTCGCCAATTCTAATCGTCGTCGAGGCGGGAAGGGCGTTGGCTACGCGCACCTGCATTTGACCGCCGCCATGCAGAACCGTCGGCCCGTCATAGTCGCTTCCAGCGACATTCAGAACGAAAACGGTGTTTGAGCCGTCCGTATCGACTTCAAGTCCGCCGTCGGATACCCCAAATCCTGTTCCATGTTTCAGCGGAAGATTGCAGTAAATATTTCGATTAGGCATAAGGAAACGTGCGCCGCCAGCCTTGACGCTTACGGTGACGTTCGTCCATGCGGCTGCCCCTGCGGTGCCAAGGAACGTATCGTCCTTAAAGTCTCCGCCGCTTTTCAGGGGAAGTGGATATATGACGCCGCCGTCCATGTTGAGCAGTGAAACCATGGCGGTTCCGCTCGTTTTGTCGATGCCCGCGATGGTGAACTGGCGAAGACGGAGCGTGCCGCCAGTCTCCAGATTAACCTCGCTGCCGACGGTCGTTGTCTGCGAAAGACGCAGTGCGCCCAGCGTTAGCCTTCCGCCGTTGCCGACTGTCAATTTCGAAGGTGAGGCGAAGCCGTTGATGAACTGGACGTTGGGCAGATTGGCAGCGCCGAAGATGCTGATTTGCGCATATTTCTGTGCCTGTCCATACCAGTCGATGCCGTTCTTGTCTGCGCTGGATGTCCCCGCCCATGTCTCTTCCGGTGTTGCCAATTCTCCGTCAGCCGCAATGGAAAGGGTCCCCTTTGATGCGGTGTAGGCGTCGCCGGGGCCGCATACGAACAGCGGGGCTTTCCCGCCATCGTTGATGCCGTTTGAATCCGTCACAAGTCCGGGAGGGGCGGAAACACGGACCACTCCGCTCTGGATCGCAAGCGAATGGCGCACGGAGAGAGTTCCAAGGTCGTTCGTGCCGCCGTTGCCTGAATCAATGACTACATCGCCCTTGGAGCTGCCTGAAGCTAGGAAATGCGTATTGGTTGGGTAGGACATGCCGGATGGGCGTTCGCCGACTATCCGCCCTGAGATCCGCTGCACGTCTCCCTCGGCATAGGCCCCGATTTTCAGCCAGGCGTCGTCTGCCAAGTCAATTCTCGGATTTCCGCCGAGAATGGTGAATATCTGCACGTCGTTAGAGACGGAAAGCGTCCCGTGGATGTTCAATGGCCCGCTGCCGTTGAAGCGGTAGCCAGGCGCGGCTATGGCAATGTTGCCAACGTGATGCCCTTCATACAGGACTATCGTTTGTTCGGAACTCGCCTTGTCGAAAACCGCGTCGTGCGGATTCGTGGAGTCATCGACCCATTTTATGCCGGTGGTTGCGCCCTCACTCCAGTTTGCCTGGACTGTATTCCACTTGTTGCCTTCAGGCGATGCGAGCCAAGTGTATGTCGCGGCGTGCGCTGGTGCTGCTACTGCGGCGGCCAGCGATGAGGCGGCGGCCAGACGGTTTGCGGCCGCGAATGCGCGGCGGCTAGCGTTGCGGAAGTGTTTTCGCATGATTGTTTCTCCTTGATTTGACAGTATCAATTATCTCAAAACGCCCTTTGAAAAACAATACATTATCGCGCATTTAATGCAACCTATTGCGCAAAATACCGAAGTGTGCTAGAATTGGAAATATGGCAAAAAGGACAGAAAGAACTTTAAAGCTTCTCGCGCGTGTGAACGCCAGCACGAAGACGTCGCGCGAAATGACAAGCGGAATCCTGCTTTATGTGGCGAGGCATCCAGACGTTGAGGTGATGCTCTACGGCCCCGGAACTGCCTATTCGCGGCTGGACGAGTTCCGGGAATGGAAGCCCGACGGGCTAATATCGAACATACCAGTTGGCGCGAAGCTCGGCGACGCGATGGATATCGGCATCAGGGCCATTGTTCTGCCGAATGTCGAGCCGTCGCCGAAATGTCCCATAAAGGCGGCGAGTGTCTTCTGCGACAATGACGCAGTTGCCGCAACTGCGTTTGCGCATTTCGCGGCGCGAGGGCTAAAGCATCTGGCATACGTAGGGGCACCACGCGAATATGGGATGTTCACCCGCTCCGACGGACGGACTATCCACGACGAGCGGCTTCCGCGCCGGGTTTCGGAGGAGCCGGTGTGGTCGCGTCTGCGCGGCGATGCGTTGCGGCGATGCGCCGAAAACGGCGGATGCTCATTCGCGGCCTATGCGTCTGATGGCTCTTCCCGCCGGAAAAATGGCGCGAGCCAAAGCATCAAGGCGCTGGCGGAGTGGCTTGCCGCACTTTCAAAACCGTGCGGCATTCTGGCCGCCAACGACATGCGCGCCAAGGAGACGCTCGACGCATGCGCCTTGGCTGGCATCGCCGTCCCCGTCCAGGCTCTTGTCCTGGGGGTTGACAACGAGGAATTCATCTGCCGTCAGACGCGCCCGACGCTTTCAAGCGTCATCACGGACTGCGTCTCCGGCGGCTATATTGAGGCCGAAACGCTCGTGGCACTGCTTCGTGGACGAGAGAGAAGACTCCCGCGCCGGGAATTCGGCGTCGTTGGCGTGGCGAGGCGGCTCTCCACAAGCGACCCGCACGACGCCCGCGTAATAGCTGAGCGCGCAGACGCATTCATCAAGGAGCACGCCGCCGACGACATCCGTCTTGGCGACATCGCAAAAGCTGCGTTTGCCTCAAAGCGCCTTCTCCAGATGGATTACAAGGCCGCTATGGGGCAGACCGTAAGCGAGGCGATTTTGAACGAACGGCTACGGCGGGTCTGCGACATGTTGCTTGAGACCGCGACGCCGATAGGGGAAATCGGTCCGCTATGCGGATTCGGCAGTGCCGGCTACCTCCAGCGCCTTTTCCGCAGCCGCTTCGGCTGCACTATGCGCGACTGGCGAAAAGACCACCGGTAGTATGGTGTCGATTAACATCCATCGACTTTCGCACATAAATAGACAGACAATTTTACACACATTCATAGAAAAATGGAAACTAATGTATTCATGCAATATATGTCTTGTTGGAAGCGGCAACCACTACCGTTGCGAACGGTGTGAGCAAGGACTGGGAGTGCTACGTCACAGGCATCAGCCCGACAAACGCGACACAAGTGTTCTATTCTGATTATCGTCAATAGACGTTGAGACATGTTACACCCTCCCATTTATAAGTTCCGCATATCTTGCATCTAAATTTAGCCAAACTACCCCGACTTTGTCGAGAAAACTTTCTGGGCAGAAAGCGACTGAAGGCGGCACCGCTGAGGGGGCTTTGCGGGGGAGTTGGGATTCCTAGTTGCGCCGGGACTGTATGCGGCCGCATCCAGTCCCGCCACAACTAGAAGTTTCCAATATGCGGGCCACCTGCCCGCGACAAGAGAACGACGGCGCCCCCGCGCCGTCGTTTTGCTTTTGAGCCTGGCACCTTGACCTCCCTCCCGTTTATGATGAGGGGATGAGGGTATAAAAGTCGTAGCCTTTGCGCGGTGGCGATGTTATGATATAATATTGATGTGTTGAAACATTGATTTTGCATCGATATTGATGCTTTCAAACACTAATCATTTGCCTACGGAGGATAAGTCACTATGGAAGAAAATGACATTAGATTGTTGCTGGAGACTTCAAGCCGTCTCGTGAACGAAGTCGCGCTTGATTTCAGGCGGTATCTTTGCCAGAGGATTGAATGGGGAGATCGGCTAATCTGCATAAGGGGACCCAAGGGGTGCGGAAAAACGACGCTGATTCTCCAGCATATCAAGGAGACGTTTGGTGCCAATAATGACAAGGCCGCCTACCTTGCGCTTGACCACATCTGGTTTGCTTCCCACGATGCGCTGGACGCCGTTGGCTGGCTTTACGCGCATGGCTACACGCATCTGTTTCTCGATGAAGTCCACCACGCCGAACACTGGGCAAGGCTCGTGAAGACAATCTGCGACTCATATCCGGGACTCAATGTGGTTTTCAGCGGGTCTTCCGTTTTGCAGCTGACATCGGCGCAGGCAGATCTTTCCCGCAGACAGGCAGTTTACGACTTGAAGGGGCTTTCGTTTAGGGAGTTCCTGAAATTTGAGGCTGGTGAAGACTACCCGTCGATGACAATTGAGGACATCATCGCGCATCACCGCGCGGCATCCCTTGAAATAACGCATAGGTTGAAAATTCTTCCGCTTTTTGAGAACTATTTGCGCCATGGTTATTATCCTTTCGGCAAGGAGGCCAAGGCGCAGTTTGGGCGGCGCCTTGCCGCAGTTGTCGGTACCGTACTCGATGTCGATTTCCCCAAGGTCGCAGATGTCTCCGCATCTACTGTCCGCAAGACCAAGAAAATGCTCATGATTCTTGCGGCTAATTGCCCGCAGACCCCAAATATGTCTGAACTTTACACGGAGCTTGAAACCGACAGAAACGCCGGTATCAAGATGTTCGATTTGCTGGAGAAGGCCGAACTGGTCGCATCCGCCGAACTTGACGGGAAGAAGGCGAAGATGAAGAGGCTTGGCGTCTCGGAAAAACTTTTCCTCGGAGACACAAACCTGATGTTCGCACTTGTCGCACAGCCCGACACGGGGGCGGTTCGCGAAACTTTTTTTGCGAATCAGATGCGCGCTTCCGGACAGGCATTCTCAATTCCTCCGGCTGGTGATTTCAGGGTGGCGGGCAGATGGCTTTTTGAGATAGGCGGGAAAGGCAAGGGGTTTTCACAGATAAAGGACATGCCCGACAGCTATGTCCTAAACGATGGTGTCGAAACCGGCATTGGCAACAAGATTCCACTTTGGCTGTTTGGTTTTTTGTACTGATGCGGCATCGAACAGGCCGAATTCTCGGAGAATTCTGCAAGTTAATCTGAATAGCCGGAATGGGGAGAAAGTGCTATAATAGATTTGTCTTCACGTGAAGCGGTATTGAAATGAGGCAAAAGCAACATCTCTCTCTCTTGGCGGCATGGGCGTTGGCTTTCGGCTGCGCATTTGGGTGGGACGCATTCGTCCTGCCGTGGACGACTTTCCTACCTAAAGCTGGGCCGCTGGGCACTGTCCTTGGAATCATTTTAGCCGGCCTGGTGATGGCCGTCATCGCCCGCAATTACCACTACATGGTCAACCGCCATCCCGGGCCGGGGGGCGTCTATGCCTATGCTACAAAGACGTTCGGCGCCGACCACGGTTTCATCAGCGCCTGGTTCCTTTGCTTCGCCTACACGGCTGTCACGTGGATGGACGCGACCGTGCTGGCATACTTCCTGCAGCATGCGTGGGGGTTCGGCGGCCATGTCGGATTCCGCTACAGCGTGGCGGGCAACGAGGTCAGCTTCATCCACATCGTGCTTTCGCTTTCCTCCATCGCCATTGCGGCCGCCGTATGCTGCCGTCGCCGCGTCGCGGGCCGCGCTCAGACTGTCCTTGCGATTGTGCTTGCCGTCAGCGTCGTCATGGGTTTTTTCGCCGCCTCGTTCCGGCACAGTGGCGGGCTGCAGTCGATGGCGCCTGCCTTCGCGCCGGATCGTGGCAGCCTATTCAAGCAGATACTCTCGATTGTCGCCCTTTCGCCATGGGCGTTCCTGGGGATAGAGTCAATCTCGCACTCCTCGGGTGAGTTCAGTTTCCCGCTGAAAAAAACCTTCGGCGTAATGGTCGTCGCGATCGCGACGACCATCGTCGCATACTCGCTTCTCGCGCTAATCCCCGTGCTGATGCCGGGCTTCGCCGGCGCGAACTGGGTGGAGGCCGTGGCAAACCCCGCCAATTCGCAGGACACCGCCTTCGAGGTGTTCGGGCGTTGCTTTTGGGGCAAAGGGCGCATAATCATCTCCGTCACCATCTTCGCGGCAATCTTCACCAACCTCATCGGCAACATGGTCGCCGCGAGCCGCCTTCTCTCCGCCATGGCCAAGGACGGGGCGCTTCCGCCATGGTTCGGGCGGGACAATTCGGACGGCGTCCCGCGGAACGCCGTCATCGTGATCGCCAGCGTCTCGCTTCTCGTCTTCGCCCTCGGGGAGATTGTCATCGGTGTCGTTTCGCAGCTAGCGCTTGTCGGCGCTGCGGTGGCATACGCCAACACCTCGGCCGCGACGATAAGCACGGCGCACAAGGAGGGCGACTGGATACACAAGGCCACGGGCATCGTTGGCCTCGTCTTCTCCATAGCGATTCTCCTGCACTTCGTTCTTCCGAACTTCTCGTCCGACCATGCGTTCATGTCAACGGAGTCCTACCTGGTCCTGATCTTCTGGTGCATCCTGGGCATCCTTGCCTTCCTTGCCGTGTTCCGCCGTGACCGCTACCGCCGCTTCGGCAGGTCGCCCATCGCCTGGCTCTCCCTCTTCGCCGCAATCATCATCCTGTCGGTGATGTGGGTAAGGCAGCTGACATACGAGACCACTAGAAAGACATTCGGCGACATTGCCAGCCGCCACGACGCCGTCTGCCAGGTGGTGCATACCGGGCGCCTCGTTGCCAGCGGCCCGAATGACGATGGCCTGCACGAAAGCCTGCGCGACGGGCAGTCGGCCCTTAACTACGCGATTCTTCGCAACAGCTACGCCCAGACGGGCCTCACGGTTTCGGCACTTGTCCTCATGGTGGCGCTCTACGCCATCCTCCGCCGCCGCGAGCGGGACGTCGAGCGCGAAAGGGCCTCCGCCAAGAGCCTCTTCTTCGCGACCGTAAGCCACGACATGCGCACCCCGCTCAACGCCATCATGGGCTTTTCGGAACTGCTCAAGGCCGGCTTCGACACCGAAGAGGAGCGCAAGGAGGCGCTTGACTCAATTCTTGTAAGCAGCAAGACCCTTCTCGCGCTCATCAACGACCTCCTCGACCTCTCCAAGCTCGAATCGGGGAAGATGAAGATAAACCCCGAGCCAACCGACTGCCAGCATCTCCTGCGAGAGCTTCTGGACGCCTTTGGCGTTTCCGCGAACCGGCCGGGCTTGGAACTCAGGGGCAAAATCGGCAAGATGCCGATACTCATGCTGGACCAGCAGCGCATCAGGCAGATTGTGTTCAACCTCGTGGGCAACGCCGTGAAGTTCACCGAACACGGCCACATAGAGCTCCGCGCCTTCTTTGAACGGCGCGGGAAGGCGCGGAGCGGCACGTTCAGGCTGGAAGTCGAGGACACCGGCTGCGGCATATCAGAGGATGACGTGAAGAGGCTCGTATCCCCCTACGTGCAGGTCGATACGCAGACGAAGCACCACGGCGGCACTGGCCTCGGCCTCGCCATCTGCAGGCAGCTGGCGGTGGCGATGGGTGGCGAGCTGAACATCGTCTCGGCACTGGGAATCGGCTCGGTCTTCTCGATCGTCATACCGGGCGTGAAAGTTGCGGACATCGAGTCCAACGACGAGTTGGAGATTCCAGCCCAGGTGATACTGCCCTCAGCGCCTCCACCGCCCCCGCCGTCGCCACCTTCTCAACAGCCTTCTCCATCCCTGCCTCCGCCATCGCCGCCGCCGATTCCGGCTCCGGCTCCGCAACCACCGCCGGCAGTGGCTGAGACGCCGTCTTCAGCGGAAGGGCAGGGGAATGCGGCTGGCAAGGGCCCCCGCCGCATCCTGGCCGTCGATGACTCGAACATCAACCTCTCCGTCCTTTCGACGCTTCTAAGGCGCATCGGCGACTTCGAGATAACCACTGCGGCTGACGGGCTGCTGGCGCTAGACATCCTTCAGGCGCCGGACGCCAAGCCGTTCGACCTCGTCCTCACTGACATCTGGATGCCGAATCTCGACGGCGAGGGCCTTTTGAAGGCCATACGCGCCAATCCGGCGCTAGCCTCACTTCGCGTCATAGCCGTGACGGCGAACATGGAACTCCGCGGCAAGGCTGCTGAGCTGGGCTTCGACGACATCCTCCTGAAGCCGATCAACACCGCCGAACTCACCAACGCCATTTTCGAGACGAAATAGCGAAATGGGGGGAACGGGGAACAGGGAACGGGGAACGGGGAACAGGGAACAGGGAACGGGGAACAGGGAACGGGGAACGGGGAACTGGGAAAGTCGGCCGCACTTTTTTCCAAGAAATTCCCAAACCGCCGGAGGCGGATTCCCAGTCTGGCGCGCCGTGGCGAAGCCACGCGGCGCAAAGGTCGTTGTCGCGGACATCGACCAGAACCGTCTTGGTGAGTCGTTGAAGGCCGGCGTCTCCGCCGCGGTGAACCTCCGCGACGAAGGCGCGGCGGATCGCGTCGCCCGCCTCGCGGCCGTTGACTTCGTGGAGTGAGCAGCGGAGCCTTTGCGCCGTAAGTGATAGCGTATCCATTCGGGCTTGAAATCGCTATTTTTCGATTTCAAGCCCAATGGATAATTGACAAAAGCCAGTATTCATGCTAGTATCGTTCATGAAAACTCACAAATATAAGCGGAAAGCAAATGGGGGAATCTATGTTTTACGGACGAACGCAACAGTTGGAGGAATTGACGGAACTCTGGGAAAAAGACTCGGCTTCGCTTGTGTCATGCCAGGGGCGCCGTCGCATTGGCAAGAGTCGCCTTATTGAAGAATTCGCCTCCTGCAGCAAGGCTCGTTTCATTGCCATTGCCGGACTTCCTCCCCAGCCGGATATTGACAATGACGACCAGTTGGCGTCATTCGGGCGTCAGCTTGCCGCGCAGAGCGGTAGCCAAGGGGAGACGCCGGAAAACTGGACGTGGGCCTTTCGAATGCTTGACAGAGCTCTCGACAATCGTCGGAAAACCGTCGTGCTACTTGACGAAATATCCTGGCTTGGCGGCTTTGACTCGAATTTTCCCGGCGAGTTGAAAAACGCATGGGACATGTTGTTCAGGAAGCGCAGGAAACTCGTATTCGTGATTTGTGGGTCGGTATCGTCATGGATTACGGAAAACATCCTGAACAACACGGGTTTCGCAGGGAGGATTTCCTTGCAGATAGTCCTTCCTGAACTTCCGCTCAAAGACTGCATTCGTTTTTGGGGCAAGACGGCGAACAGACTCGCCACCCGCGAAATCTTCGATATCCTTTCAGTAACGGGAGGCGTTCCAAAATATCTTGAAGAAATCAAGCCTTCCCGTTCCGCGGAAGAAAACATCTCCCGGCTTTGCTTCCGCCCCTCGGGAACGCTCTTCAGGGATTTTTCACAGATATTCGCCGACGTGTTTGGCGAACGCGCCATTCTCAAGCGGGCGCTCCTGACGGCGCTTGCGGAGGGGCCAAAAACCGGACAGGAACTGGCGGCGGCACTCCAATGCGAGCGGAACGGGCATCTTTCGGCGCATCTGGACGAACTGGAACTCGCCGGATTTGTCGCAAAGGATTCCGGGCTTAATCCAGAAACGGGACGTGCTTCCCGCCAAGACAGGTATAGGCTTCGCGACAACTACACCCGCTTCTACTTGCGCTACATCGAGCCGCGCGCCGCAGAAATCAAGGCAGGGCTAGTCCGTGCTGCACCGCTGGAGACTCTGCCCGGATGGGACGCGGTACTTGGCCTTCAATTCGAGAACCTAATCCTCAACCAAGTTCCAGAACTGCTTCCGCATCTTGGATTCGGCGGGTTGCCTGTGCTCTCTGCGGCACCGTGGAGGACACGGGGGAAAGGGAAGGGGGAGGGGGTTCAGATTGACCTTCTTATCCAAACTCGGAAATCTGTTTGCGTTGTTGAGATCAAGCGCAGACGGCGCATAGGGGAAGAAGTCGAAGCTGAAGTTGACAAGAAAGTCCGCGCATTGCGTGTCCGTTCTGGCGTTTCGGTGAGAACGGCGCTTGTTTACGAAGGGGAACTGGCACCAGTGGTGCGTGGCAATGGTTATTTCGATGCCATCGTCCCCGCTGCCAGCCTGTTTGAATTGAACTGACACTGACATCGCGGATATGTGAATCAATTTTCTTTGGGCGTGAGGGCTTTATAGCTTGTTTGAAAATGCTGTAAAATTTGCTTAGTCGAAGTGAGGCACCGCACGAGAACATGGCGCGGAAAGATTGAAGAATAGAATGAAGATCAAGCTACTTCCAGACTATCCATATCTCTACGAAACCCACATGCACACCAACGTCGGGAGCGCCTGCGGCCGCAATTCAGGCGCCGAGATGGCGGCGGCGTGCAGGGAGTGCGGATACTCCGGCGCGTTCATCACCGACCACAACTGGGGCGGCAACACGGCAATCGACAGAAGCCTGCCTTGGCGGGAGTGGATGACCGGGTTCGCCGGTGGCTACCGTGACGCGAAGAGCTATGGCGACGCGCACGACATGGACATCTTTTTTGGAATGGAGGCGGGGTTCGCGGGAACGGAGTTCCTGATTTTCGGATTGAGTCCCGAGTGGTTCATTGACCACCCCGAGATCAGGGAGGCCACGATTGCCGAGCAATACGCACTCGTGCACGCAGCCGGTGGAATCGTGTCGCAGGCGCATCCTTTCAGGGAGGAACACTACATACCGGAGGTCCGGGTATTCCCGGAGTATGCCGATGCGTTGGAGACGTCCAACGCGACCCACTCGTCCCCTTTGAGCCAGGGCCACAACAATCCGTCGTGGGACGATGCGGCGAGGGAACTAGCGGCCAGGTGCGGGAAGCCCGTCACCGCTGGTTCGGACACCCATACCACGCGGCTGCTCGGCGGGGGAATGGCGTTCAGGCGGAGGCTCAAGTCGGCGGAGGATTTCTGCGCCGCCGTTCTTGGCGGCGAGGATTACATTCTCTCTGATGGACGCTACTGGCGCCGCAAGGACGGGGAGATCATGGATTTGGTATGATTAATGCCGTAAATGTTCCGCCATGGATGGTGGAATTCGGCCAACTTTTTTGAGGACAAGACAAATGAACGACAAATCACGCCCAGACTTCACCAAGCTCGCATGCACGCCACGCGCGTTCGAGGAAGCCGACCAGCGCCTCGTTGGCTGCCCGCCAGCCATCGCCATCACGCCCGTCGCCGACGGCCGCCCGTCGGCCTACGACTCCAATGTTGAGAAGACCTGGCGCATGGTCGAGAAGACCTACGACCTCATCCGCGCCAACGTGCACTATCCCGACGGCACCCCGGTGCGCGTGGTCGTCGCCCCGGAGATCGTCTATGGCCCGCGCTCCGGCGCCCGCGCCCAGGCATACTACGCCACGCAGAACGTCTGCGCCAACATCTGGGTCGCCCGCTCCTGGTGCTACTCCGACGAGCTGATGAGCGCCTGCCAGGGCATCGGTTCGTCCGAGTGGCAGCAGTGCGCCTACGGCCTCAACCAGACGGACCGCCCCGGCGCAGTCTGGCTCAAGGCCTTCACCGCCGCGATGGATGAGAAGGAGCGCCCCATCTTCTGCATCTACAACCCAGATCTCGAGGACGAGAACGGCCCGCTCTGCGACTACGTGGCCACGCGCCTCCTGCGCTTCGCCCGCTGCGCGGCCGCCGTGGGCTACCTGCGCGGCAAGAACTTCCTCGGCGTGGGCGGCGTCGCGATGGGCATCATCGGCTCCGACCTTCGCCGCAACGTGATGCTCCACACCTTCGGCATGGGCTCCTGCTCCTTCGACATGTCGGGTCTCCACACCCGCATCGCCGAGAAGTTCTACGACGAGAAGGAACTCGACCGCGCCTGCAAGTGGTTCAAGGAAACCTTCAAGATCGTCTATGGCAACAAGAACAACGGCAAGCTGCCGCGTCCGCTGCCCGAGGACGAGCTGATCCGCCAGTGCCTGCGCGAGGCGATCCTCGTGCGCGACCTCATGGTCGGCAACGCAGCCCTTGCCAACCGCACCCCGTCTTGGGTTCCCGGATACAAGCACGTCGAGTGGGCGCAAGGCTACAACGCCATCGCCGCCGGCACACAGGTCCAGCGCCAGTGGACCGACGGCAACCCGAACTTCGACGTCTGCGAGTCGATTCTCACCTCGATGGTTGACTGGAACGGATTCCGCGCGCCCTATGTCGTGGCCACCGAGAACGACGGCAAGAACGGCATCGGCATGGCCGTCGGCCACCTCCTCTCCGGCGGCATGAGCCAGATGTTCGCCGACATCCGCACCAACTGGACGCCTGCCTCAATCAAGAAGGCGACAGGCACCGACGTGTCGAAGATCTGCCCGCGCGGCATCATCGACAAGCGCAACAGCGGCGCGGCCGCGCTCGAATACGCCGTCGATCTCTACAAGATCTGCGGCTGCACGAAGAAGACGCCGATCCAGGACGTCGTGGCCAAGCTGCGCGCCAGCGTGAAGCTCCAGGCTGCCCTTGCCAAGGAAATCGGCAAGTCCGTTACCTACATGGGCGCCGACCTCACCTACTTCCCCGGAGACGGCCTCTCCAGCCACTTCCGCACGCCGGGCGGCCTCCCGCTCACGAGCTACCGCTACAACTGCGTCGGCGACACGATGACCTGCTCCGTCGTCGAAGGCGAGACGGTGGCGCTGCCGAAGGCTGTGGGCGACAAGATCGGCGCGATTACCGACCCGACCTGGCCGGAGACGCACTGGATGCCGCGCGGCATGACCTCTTTCGAGTACATGAACCGCATCGGACCGAATCACGACGGCTCCTCGCTGGGTCTCATTGGCGCGGACTTCATCACCTTCAACGCCATGCTGCGCATTCCAGTGGACATGCACAACATCGCCAAGGAGGACATCTTCCGCCCGACGATGTGGGACCGCTTCGGCGGCGACGACTTCCGCGCCTGCGCCCACCTCGGGCCAGTTTACCGGTAGTGGCGAACCATGCCTAGCCCCTAGCCCCTAGTCCCTAGCCCCTAGCCCCTGTTCCCCGTTCCCCTTTCCGAATTAATTTATGATATAATAATTTGTCATGGAAATAGGAAAAATTGGTGAAGCGACGGGGCTGACGGTCCTCATCGCTGATGACGGCGATATCGGCCGCAAACTGCTCAAGGCTTACCTCGGCAAGTTCTACAAAGTTGTTGAGGCAAAGTCTGGCATTGAGGTTTTAAACATACTCAAGGCCGGAAGCTACAATATTTCCTGCATGCTGCTGGACATTCTCATGCCGGGGATGGACGGGATCAAGGTCCTCGAGTTCATGCGCGAGAACGGCTTAGACTGGCAGATACCGGTCATCGCCGTTACTGGCATTTCCGATATAAACGGCAAGCTCGCCTGCTATGACGCGGGCGCGGTTGACATTATCGAAAAGCCATACGACCAGCGGATCCTTTTGAATCGCGTCAAGCACTACATCGAACTCTACGCAAAGGTGCGCGAGGCCGAATCGCGTCCTAGCATGGCGGCCGACAGCCGTTTGGCGCGCGACGCGGCGGTTCTTGACGCCCTCCCGCAGGCCGTGTTCGTCTTCGACAACGCGATGCTCAGAATCAACTACTGCAACGCAGCCTTCCCGCTGATTCCAGGAATGGCCGCGCAGCCCGTCGGGAAGTCGCTGGCGGAGGTATTCAAGCCAACCGAATACGCAGCCATCCTCTCCGCAGTCTCCAGTCTGCTGACAACCAAGACGCAGACTCCGGTCGTCGTCCAGGCGGGCGGATTGAGCCTGTCGCTGCTTTTCAACGCCATCGTGGACGCATCGGGCAACGTGACCGACATCGTGGGAACGGCGGCGAATGTCACCCCCGCCGCGAAGGGACCGGCCGCATAGGCTCCATTCGAAAGGATCACCCCACATGGCCCTGAATACAACTAAAACGGGCATTGAAGTCCTTGACAGGGATTTTGGCGGCATATACCTCCATCATCCCACGATCCTCTGCGGGCGCAGGAACAGCGGGAAGTTCGTCTTCGCGTCGCAGTTTCTCGTGAAGACCCTCCGCATTGGCGAGCGCGTAATCGTCTTCACGTACAAGCGCCCCGAGGATGTCATCGCCTCCATATCTTCTGATAACATCGACATCAACGATGCCGTTTCCACAGGTCAGCTGATCATCTGCCCTTATTCCTCCATGCGCCCTGACTCATCCGACAGAAACGCCCCGCTGCCCCTGCCGGACGTGCTGGACGAGCTGACCACCATCGTGAAGGAAAACGGCGTCTCATACGCGATTTTCGACACCGTCGTGCCATGGACGGCCATCGAGCCGCTTGAAGCGATGCCGGACCACGTGAGCAAGTTCATCTCGACGCTCTCCGCGCTTGGCCTGACTTCGCTGCTGATTCTCCCCGACCCCGCGTCGCCGGCGGCGCAGAGCCTTTCCACAGCCCTTCGCGAGCAGTGCCCGATCAACATCGAGCTAGAGGCCCGCAACTTCGGAGCGAACTTCATCGTCCGCGTCACGAAGTTCCAGGGCATGGCCCAGATGAAGCTCCCGATAGAATACAAACTCGACATTCTCCCGGAGGAGGGCTTTGTTGACACGGCCTCCGAGGAGAAGCATCAGATCAATGAAATCGCGGCCATCGCGCAGGCAAATGCGTCGGTGCCGGCATCGTCGGCGCCGGTCTTCAGGCCATTCCTCGCGCCGTCGCTTACAAGTTTCCGTTCCGCTATGGCGCCGCAGCCAGTTGTGCCGCCAGCGCCGCCCGTGCCGCAGCCTGTGGCGCCGCCCGTGCCGCAGCCTGCGCCGCAGCCAGTTGTGCCGCCAGCGCC
>JAGCUY010000108.1 GCA_017962605.1 Kiritimatiellia bacterium
CCTCTCAGTCTTCCGCTGACCCGCAACGCTGGGTCGCACTCAAGACACGCTTCTTCGCGCAGGTCCTCTCCAGCGAGGGCACGCAAACCGAAGGCTTCATCGTAACCGCCAACCGCTCGCAGGAGCAGGGGCCGCTTACGGTGCAGTCCGTGTCGGCGCAAATGCTTCTCCCCACCATCTCACTTCCACCTGGAGGAAGCGTTACCCGCTCCTACCGTCTCTACATCGGCCCCAAGAAGCTCTCGATCCTCCGCTCCTTTGCCGAGAACACAGCGGAGATCATGGAGTTCGGCACCTTCAAGTGGCTCTGCGTGATCCTTATTCCAATCCTCAACGGCCTCAACGCCGTCTTCCACAACTACGGCGTGGCGATCATCGTCCTCACCATCATGGTGCGCCTCATCTTCTGGCCGCTCACCCGCAAGAGCAACGAGAGCATGAAGAAGATGGGCGCGATCCAGCCGCAGCTCAAGGCGATCCAGGAGAAGTTCAAGGGCGATCCCCAGAAGCTCCAGCAGGAGACCATGCGCCTCTACCGCGAGAACCACGTGAACCCGATGTCCAGCTGCCTCCCGATGCTTATCCAGATACCGGTCTTCATCGCCCTGTTCGTGGTGCTGCGCACGGCCACCGAACTGCGCTTCGCGCCGTTCCTCTGGATCCGCGACCTCAGCGAACCCGAGAACCTCCTCGCCGGCGTCATCCAGGGAGTCCCCGCCCTGAACATCCTCCCCTTCCTCATGGCCGGAACGATGTTCCTCCAGAGCAAGCTCACCCCGTCCATGGGCGACCCCGCCCAGCAGAAGATGATGATGTGGATGATGCCGCTAATGATGTTCTTCATGTTCTACTCCATGCCCTCGGCTCTTCTCCTCTACTGGACCGTTTCCCAGTTCCTCGCAATCATCCAGTTGATGCGGCAGCGCAAGGCACGTGCCGCGGCCGCGACCGTTGGCGCTGACGGCGTCATCGAGGGTGAGGCCGTCACCCGGCAGGAACGCCGCCGCCTCGAACGAGAAGGCAACGCGAAATAGCGGAATGTGGTATAATGATTTCAGGTTTTTTCACTAACCCCTAACAAAAGGAATAACGCAAATGAAGAAAATCGCAATTGCGGCCCTCGCCGCTCTCATGCTCGCAACAGCAGTTCCGGCCTACGCAGCCCCCAGGCGCGGCGGTCTCGTTGGCGGCATCGTTGGATGCTGCTTCGGTATCCGTACCGCCGGTGACTACAACGATGGCAAGGACATCTCCATCCGTGAATGGCTGCGCATCGTCCCGATCGTGAGCATCGTCGTCGCGATCCTCGACACCATCGACGGCTACAAGGGCGTCACGCGCAGCGAACTCCACGCCGCCGAGCCCACCTACTTCTAGTCGGTGACTCGTCTCTCACATAGGAACTCGGCGCGGCCATCCGTGGCCGCGCCGCTAATAGCGGCTCTCGCCCTCGCCATTGGCGCTGCGGGAGCCGCATCGGCATCCATGGCACCCGCGACCCTTTCAGCGCCGGCATCCAACGTCCTGGAAGCCGTCCGCGCGCAGTATGCGCCAATAACGAATCTATCCTGCACTGTCCGACGCGAGACCCAGGATGACCAGGGCGCCGCGATCGAAACCACGAGCCTCGTCGAGTGGGCGCGTGGCGACCGCATGCGAGTCCAGGTGCTCAAGGGGAATGGCGGAGGAAGACGAGTCGTTATTGACGGCGAGTCCGTATTCGTCAAATACCCCGGTGAAGAAGCACCGCAGAAGTTCCTGGTTGCAAACCAGGCGCCCACCCAGTTCGCCAATCTCCGCTCCGTTCCGGCCAGCCCCGAAGAGCAGCTCGCGCCGCTCGCCGACCTTCCGGCCACGGAGGCAAAGCCAATCCCCCCCTACGCCCGCACCATCGCCTTTGGCGACACGGCACTTCTCTCCTTCGACGACCAAGGCCGCGTCGCATGCCTCGACTTCTCCCTGCCCCCATCCGAAGGCATACCGGCGACTTCCTCATCAACCCTCTTCAAGGCTCCCCTTGAAGTGCTGCCTGGCATCTGGCTCTTTCGTCGCGTCGAAAACGATGCCACTATCAATGGCAAGCATCTCAACTACGTCTCGCGCTTCGATCGCATCGAGGTGAACGGCGACATTCCCGACACCGTCTTCGATCCGAATTTCAACTTCTAGGGGAGGCCAACCCTTGGCGCGGACACACAGGACAGCGGCAGTCGCGGCAATCGCCTTTGGCATTCTTGCCCTGCTTCCATGCCGCGCCGACCAAATGGACGCTCGCATTGCGCGCCAGCTTGCCCTCGCCGACGAACTCGAAGCCGAAGGCGCCGCCGCCGAGGCGCAATACGTGCGTGCGGCGGCGGAGGCTGAAGCCCTTGAGGCAGACCAGCGGGCGGAGGGGGCTGAAGCCCCCCGCTCCGATATCTCAGAGGCGGCACGTCCTGATTCACAGGCTCTGTCCTGCGTAAAAGCAAAAGCCCAGCGCCGTGGTCCTGGCGCCGCATTCGCCCGCGCCGTCGTGCGCCTCTACCGCGGTTTCATAGCTTCGGCCATCGGGGCCAGGTGCGTGCTTGAGCCAAGCTGCTCCCAATACTTCCTGGAGGCATCGCGCAAGCATGGGATTCTTGGAATCCCAATGATTGCCGACCGCTTTGTCCGGGAGCCCCCCGAATCGCACTCCGACCGCCTAATCCGGACGAAGAGCGGCCAATGGCGCCACCATGACCCCGTCGAAGACCATGACTGGTGGTTTGGGAAGTGATTCCAATTTCAAAATCTCAAATTTTGAATTTTGAATCTGAAATTTCAAATTTGAAATCTCATAATAATTTTCCATGAACGAAAAACTCACAGCCACGTTGGCCATCCTACTTGCCATTTTCGCGTTATCGCTTCCTGCCGGCGCAGCGTCCAATACTGATTCGCAGGCTCTGCCCTACGTAGATTCGCGCCTCTCCCTCGCCTCCTCCCTGCGCGCCTCAGGCGAATATTCCCTTTCTGCACTTGAATACAGGCGCCTTGCCGCCGACCTCGAACCCGGCGACCCATCCCTCCCCGCCCTCTACCTCTCCGCCGCCGACGCCTACCGCCTTGAGCGCCGCTGGGACAGGATGGCCAAGATGCTCGACGCCGCCGAGGACGCCGCTGCAGATTCAGCCGCTTCCTCACATTCTGATTCGCAGGCTCAGTCATGCGTAACTTCCACAGCGCCGCTCCTCTTCCTGAGGCTTCGCCGCGCTGAGGGGATGCGCGACTGGCCATCCGCCGCCGCCTACGCCGACGACCTGGCCGCCTCCTGCGGCGATGGCGAATCGCAGCTCGCAGACTGGGCAAGGCGATCCGCTTCCGCCAATCGCCTACGCGCCGACGGGCTTCCCGGAGGCAATCCCAAGTCGCCAAGAGTCGGCGGTCTCCTGGGCATCATTCCCGGCATGGGCTACGCCTACTCCGGGGAATGGGGCAACGCCTTCCGCTCAATCTTCCTCAACGGCATCTTCGGCTGGGCGATGTTCGAGTGCGCCGACCATGACCGCTGGGGGCTCTTCGCCATCACCACATTCTTCGAGCTCACCTGGTACACCGGCAGCATCTATGGCGGCATCGACGCCGCCCACCGCTACAACCGCCGGCAGCTCGACGATGCTGCAAAAGCCATAACCGGCGACGGCCCCGCGCCACAACTGACGCGGGACGGCACCATCGGGATATTCTCCCTCAAGCTCGATTTCTGACGGCCTACGCCTAGGCCTACACCTAGGCCTACATCTACGCCTACACCTACACCTACGCCTGCGACTCGTTCAGCAGACGCTGGGCGCAGTTGGTCGTTACGGTGTCCACGCCGCGCTTGAAGGCTTCCTGCGCGTCTGCAAGATTGTCAACAGTCCAGACGTGGTAGGTGTGTCCTGTCGCATGGATGGCCTCAATCATCTCAACCGTGGAGAGCTCGGGGTCGTAGTGGATGTCAACGCCGTCGGCGCCAGTCTCGGCCAGGACCTTGTTGATCTCCTCTGCCGTGACGGGCGGCGCGCTCTTGTCCCCCCATGAACCCGCCTTCCAGTAGCGGCTGGCAGTAAGCCAATAGACGGTGTATTCAGGCATCAGCTTCTTGATGGCGCGGCAGGTGTCCTGGTTGAAGCTGATGAAGAGAAGGTTGGTCGAAGTGGCGTTGGTCTGCGCGGCGAAGATGTCGCGGATGTAGGGGACGATCTCCGGCCCCGGCTTCACTTCAAGGTAAATTTTGCGGCCGTCACGCGCCAGCTTGAGCACCTCCTCAAGCAGTACCGGGTGCGTGGGCGAGTATTTTGATCCGGCCCACTTGCCCCAGCCTCCAACGTCAAGCTGCTGGAGCTCGTCCCAGGTCACCTCGCCGCACTTCTTCGTGCAGGCCCCGGCGGTGGTGCGGGTGAGGTCGCGGTCGTGGAAGGTGAACACGCGCTTGTCCAGCGACAGATAAACGTCGCACTCAAAGCCAAAGCCGCGGTCGACGGCCATGCGGTATGCGGGCAAAGTGTTCTCAGGGGCGTCTTCTGATTCGCCGCGATGGGCGATCAGGGTTGTTTTTCCAATCGTATTCATGACAAGAAGATTATAGCATAAGGAGGGAACAGGGAACGGGGAATGGGGAATGGGGAAAATGTGAAAATGTGGAAATGTTGCCAATATCCAATGTTGCCAATGGCCAATCCCGAATCCCAGCTTGTCGCATGTCGCTTGTCGCGTGTCCTACTGGCTGTCGGCCGTCGAATGTCGAATCCCGGCTCCCGACGGTTTCAGTGTTTCGGGGCGAAAGCGCCGTGACGGGGAATGGGGAATCCGGTATATACTGGTTTACAGGTAAAGGGAAAGTATGGCATAATGGTTGCGATGCGTGACCAACGCCAACAATCCAACAAGGGTTATGCGGACGTGGCGAATGCCCTCCTTGACGACATTCGCTCCGGGAAGTATCCGCCCGAACGCGCCTTTCCAAGCCTCACGGCGATAATGCGTCGTTTCGGCGTGACGCGCGTAACCGCCGCCCGCGCCGTGGACGAACTTCGCCGGCGCGGCGCCGTCTCCACGAAGTCCGGCTCCGGCTCGCGCGTCCGCAACCGCTCGATCGGCCTCATCCTGCCCGGCCTTGCCTACTCGGAGGTCTTCCAGCCAATCCTGGCCCGACTTTCCGCCCTCTGCCGCCGCAACGGCTATTCGCTGATCTTCGGCGGCGCATTCTCCGGAACCCCCGAGGAGTGCGCCCGCGAGGCAAGCGACCTCGCCGTCTCCCTGGTGGAGCAGCATGTTTCCGGCGTGATTCTCCAGCCCGTCACCCGCTGCGACGGCGCGGCGGAGTCCAACCGGGCAATCGTGTCCACTTTCACGGAAGCGCATATACCAGTAGTCCTCATCGACTACGACATCGCCCTCTCCTCCGGGCGCAGCGACTACGACATGGTCGGCATCAACAACTTCGAGGCCGGGCGGCAGATGGGCGCGCACCTGCTTGAGAGAGGGGCGCGACGCATCGCCTTTCTCGTCCACCCGAATGCCTCGGCCAGCGTGGCGCTGCGCTACGCCGGCGTAGCCGCCGCCGTTGCCGCAGCTCCGACGCCAGCCAAACAGAAGCCAAAGGCGCCGCACAAGAAGGCTCCCCTTCCCTGCGAGGTTTTCCGCCTCGACGCCGAGCCAGACGATGCTCACGCCGTCGGGAGCGCATTGCGGCGCAATAGGCCCGACGCCTTCGTCTGCGGCAACGACAAGGTCGCGGCGCGGCTCCACCAAACGCTCTCCGCATTGGGGCGTCGCGTTCCGGACGACATTATGCTCGCAGGATTCGACGACATCCAGATCGCCCGCGCCATGACTCCCCAGCTCACCACTATGCACCAGCCTTGCGAGGACATCGCGACGACGGCTTTCCGGGCGCTTCTGGAGCGCATAGCAAACCCGGCGCTGCCACCCCGCGACATCTTCCTCTCCGCGCCGCTCGTGGCGCGTGAGTCCACGGCGAGAAGATAGGGAACGGGGAACTGTCGGGAACAGGGAACGGGGAACGGGGAACAGGGAATGGGGAACAGGGAACGCGCCGCCCCTGAAAGATTGACATTGTTTCGGGGAGACACTATGATGGATGTCATGAAATGCTCATTGCCCATAGCTGTCGCCGCAGCCTGCTCCATCGCCCTTGCGGAGAAAGATGCCGCCATCGACGGCGGGCCTGGCGAAGCGCCGCGCGTCAGGCGCGTCCTCTGCTGGGGGGACAGCGTCACTGAGGGCATGGCCATGCCACGCGGCAAGGACTACCCCGCACGGCTTGGGGCGCTCCTCGGCCCCAGCTACGAGGTGCTCAATTCGGGCGATGGCGGCGAGAACTCGGTCACCATCCCCGCCCGTCAGGGAGCCGTGCCCCTAGCCACTGCGGCGACGATCACCTTCCCCGCCGGAGAACTCGCGGTGCAAATCGGCGACGCTGCGGACAACGGCTTCCGCACCCCGGAAGACGACAAGATAAAGCTGACTGCAGCGCTCGGACGGCAGATTCCGGTCAATCCTATTAAAATCGGCGACGAGGACTTCACGCTTTCCTTTCGGGATTTCCGCTGGAACACGCCTACGAACCCGATTTCCTACACGCTTTGGCTTGAACGCGGCGAAGGCGACACGGCCAGCGCCCGGACAATCCCCGCCGGAACGCCCGTGACATTTGCATCCGTCGCCGCCGCGCCGGACGCCTACTGCGAAATCTTCTTCATGGGTGCCAATGGCGGTTGGGGCAACGACATCGAAAAGCTGATCGCGCAGATTCGCGCGATGGTCGCGAGGCGTGGGGAAGACCGGCCCTATCTGGTTGTCGTCCCATATTGGCAAGGCTTCCCGCAGGAGAAGAAGGATGCCTTCAAGGCGGCGTTTGGCCGCCATGCCGTCGAGTTTCCGGTCGAGGCGTCGCTCTGCTACAGGAACCGCATGGATGTGCATCTCAACGAGCATGGCTATGCGCTTCTCGCCGAGCTTCTGCACCAACGCGGCATCGAACTTGGCTATTGGCCGGAGTTGTAAAAAACCGGTATATACCAGATTGCATTGGAGCGTTGTCTGTGGGAAAATGGTTGCGTCGTGTGGGCGAATGTCCTTGCGACATCCCCTGCCCCACGGTGGGGCAATGGGAACGAAACCAAACCACCAAAAGGGAAACAACCATGAAAAAACTCACGACTGCCCTGGTTGCCATCTGCGCGGCCCTGGGCGCTTACGCCTCAACGAGCATCAGTGGCAACTTCACTATTGACCACACGCTGGACGCCACGGAGAGGCCGCTTATCATTACCGCCGACGCGACCATCACCGTCGCCGCCAACGTGACTACGTCTCTTGGTGCTCTCACCAACAATGGCCACACCGTGACAATCAACCTCGAATCCGGCTCCAAGGCCGGACTCGCCTGGCTTACAGTGCGCAACAACGGCACGACGACGATTAACTTCAACGGCGGTGCCCTCACCGATGGCGGTGGATGGGACACTCCCTGGTTCGACACTGTGTCCGGCTCCACCGTCGCCCTTGTTTCCGTGGACGGCAACCCAATTCGCGTCACGCATCCCACCTCCCAGCGCAAATACTGGAACCGAAACCGCGACGGCGGAACGCCCGGCCGCGTCACCACGTCCGGCACCGGCCGCTGCGACCTCCTTACCGCCTCCACATCCGGCTCCACCAAGCTCGCCCTGATGTTGTGCGGCTGCTCGCCGTCGGACTGGGGCCACACGGGCGGCACCTATTTCGGACACAACAACGAAGACTCCTCGGGAATCGGCTACATTTGGTGCAACGAGGCCGACGCGCTTCCCGCCGGCGACATCTACCTCGGCACGGCGAACGGGCTGTCCAAGGTCGAACTCAACATCCGCTCCTACGTCCAGTCCATCGACCGCCTGCATCTCCAGAACGCCAGTTCGACCATCATCAGGGAAAGCACAGCGGCGGCGTTGAAGTTCACGGCGGCAGATTCCAAGATCGTCTCGACCGCTGCCACGCCTCCGGCACTCTCCATCCCCGCAATAACAGTTGCGGCCGGGGCGACGCTCACGGTGGACAAGGTCGCGGTCACGGCGGCCTCCTCGTTCTCAAATTTCGGCACCATCGCCTACGCCAACGGCGGCTCGCTGGCATATTCGTTCTCCAACGCCGAAGACACCATTCGCTTCTCCGCTACAGCGCCGCTCACAGGCCCAACCCGTCTCACCAAGAACGGCGCAGGCACCTATTTTTATGCCGGCGACGCGACACTGGATGTGGGTTCGCTTATTGTGAACGCCGGCGAGTTCCGCCTCTCCGGCCCGCGCGGCACCACAAACCGCTGGTGGCGCTTCACTCTCAAGCAGTGCGGAGACACCTCGAGATATGCGAACATTTCGGGTCTGCGCCTCCTCGACGGCGTTCTCACTGCAGAAGGCAAGTACCAACCCGCCGACGGCGCAGCGCCCGATCCGGATTACCCCAACGGGAGCCGCAGCAGCTATTCGCGGAACACAGGCGACCCCAGCACCTACAACCGCTACAACTGGAACTTCACCTACCAGCAGGGTCGCGGCACACCGACCTATACGACGGCTTGGACGGCGCGCGGGAGTGGCCAGACTCTTGAGCCGAATGTCATTTGGGTGGCGGATCCGACAACCTTGGCCTGCGAGTTCACGAACCCCTATCCCAAGCAAACCGATCCGAACACGTGGATTGTCTATACCTACCGCATTCCCGAGTGGCGCGCGATTCGCGGCTACAATCTGCGCCAGGCGTGGGGCTTTTCGAACTATCCAAAATACTGGCTGCTCGAATCGAGCGCCGACGGCGTGACGTGGGAGACGATGGACACGCAATCCAACTACGCGCTGACGGCATCCGGCCAGAGCTGGTACAACAACGGTGGCCAAGGCATGCTCCCGTCGTCAATGATCGACTTCTCCAGCCAGGTTAAGCCGACGCTGCCGACGGCTGGCGGACTTTCCCCAACCGCCAATATCAAGGTGGCGGGCGGCGCGACATTCGACGCCTCGCTCGTCACGGGCGGACAGGAGATTTCGACGCTGACCGTTGACTACGCGGGCGGCGGAACGCTCAAGGGCGTCCGCTTCGCCTCCACCGGCACCCTCTATCTCCAGAATGTGCCAGCGGGAACGGACATCAACGAGTTAGAAATTCCGCTCACGTTCGTGGGTGCCGCCGACACCGCGAATCTGGCGAACTGGACGGCTGTCATTTCCTTCTCCAATGGCACTTCGCGTGAAAAGAAGCTATACTGGGACAATGGCGTCATGCGAATCCGTCCCTCTGGCATCACGATTATAATTCGATAAATGAAAAGTTTGTCCTTTGCGGCGACCGTGCTTGCGGCAAGTATGGCGGCGGCTACGGCCGCCGCCGCGCCTCTTCGCGACCTTAACTGGAAGCTTCCGGAGAAGGGCGCGCGACTCGAAGGCTCGACACTGATCGTAGATGTGCCGCATGAGGGCGGACGCGCAATGGTCTGCGCCTCCGCGCGGATTGACGTTTCGCAGGCATACCGCGAATTCGGCGTGGCCATCATAGGCCTCCGCTTCCGCGCCGATGGCGTGACTGAGCCGGACGCGCGCTGGAACGGCGTAAAGGTGATGATCAGCTACGTCGATGCCGATGGCGACACGCAATACACGGGCATCGACTCGCCGGCGCCGAAGGGCACCTTCGACTGGCGCTTCGACACGGTGCGCCTGAGCGCCCTCGCCAACCCGCGCGGCATCCGCGACAACACCATAACCCTCTTCCTTGGGCTCCAGGGCTGCACCGGCCACGCCGAGTTCGACCTCTCCTCGCTGGACTTCACAATCCAGCCCTCGGGGCTAAAGATGGCGAACGAGGACTTCATAGTGCGGTACCCACCCCCCGCCGCTCCGCTTCACGGCGTCATGCTCCCTGAGCGCGCGACGACCGAGGACGACATCGCGACGCTCGCCTCCTGGGGCGCCACCCTTGCGCGCTTCCAAATCATGCGCAACTGGTATGCGGTGGACGACTGCCAGGACTTGGAGGAATACGCGCAGTGGATCGACTCCCGCCTCGACAACCTGGCCGATGTCCTGCGCTGGGCCGAGGCGCGCGGCATGAAAATCGTGGTCGATCTCCACTCGCCTCCTGGCGGGAAGCGCCAGCGCCCCCGCGAAATGAACATGCTCCACGACGACAAATACGCCGAGGCCTTCGTAGAAACCTGGCGGCGCATCGCCACCCGCTTCAACGGCGACCCCGCCATCTATGGCTACGACCTCATCAACGAGCCGGCGCAGTGGGGCGCGGCACGCAACAGCTACTGGGACCTCCAGCGCCGCGCCGCAGAGGCCATTCGCAAGATCGACCCGACCACGACCATCATCGTGGCGAGCAACATGGCCGACAGCCCCGGCGCCTTCCGCTACCTCTCGCCGCTTGCGATGGACAATGTCATCTACCAAATCCACCTCTACGCCCCAGGCAAGTTCACGCATCAGGGCGTCGGCGGAATGGTCCGCAAGGCGGACGGACGGCAGTTCGAGTGGCCCGACCCCGAAATGGGCTGGGACATCTCCTATCTCCGCCGCGTCCTCGAGCCGGTTCGCGCCTTCCAGAAGCGCCACAACGCCCGCATCTACGTTGGCGAGTTCTCCGCTATCGCATGGGCGCCCGGGGCCGACCGCTATCTGCGTGACTGCATCTCCCTCTTTGAGGAATACGGATGGGACTGGACCTACCACGCCTTCCGCGAATGGGCGGGATGGAGCGTCGAGCACGAAGTCTCAGGCCCAGGCCAGCAACCAGTTCCCTCAGATGACAACCCACGCAAGCGCGCCCTTCTCGAAGGATTCAAGCACTGAACAATGAACACGGACAACACCTTCACCTTCAACTTCCGCCCCGACGGCCACTTCGGCGCCCTTCTCGACAAGATGGTGGCGCACCACATCTGCGCCACTGACCCCGTCAAGCTCTCCGCCCTCTTCCGCGAACGGACGAAAATTGGCTGGCAGACGGAGTTCTGGGGAAAATACATGCATGCGGCGGTGCCTTTCTGGCGCTACACCGGATCGGAGGCGCTTGGCGAGAGGATCGCGGCCGGCGTGCGGGCGATTATCGCCCTCCAGGAGCCTGACGGCTACATCGGCAACTATGCGCCGGAAAACCGCTACACGCGCGACTGGGATGTCTGGGGCACGAAATACACCCTGATGGGGCTGATGCACTATTATGATGGAGTAGTAGGGGCTAGGGGTCAGGGGCTAGGGGCTAGGGATCAGGGACTAGGGGCTAGGCCATCTGCCGACGAGGCGCTTGAGGCTGCCAAGAAGCTTTGCGACTACCTGATTGCAATGCGCGGGCCGCAGGGGCGCCTTGGCCCCGACCTCCGCCTCACGGGAGCGTATGGCGGGCTGCCGTCGCTGAGCGTTCTTGAGCCGGTCGTCTGGCTCTACAAACGCACCAACGAGAAGCGCTACCTTGACTTCGCGGACCATATCGTGCGCCAGATGACCGAATTTCCCGATGGCCCTCAACTGGTAAAGCTGGCCGGCGTTCCCGTCGCCGACAGGCGATTCGAAGAAATCAACCCCTTCCACTCATGGAACTCCGAACACGCGCTCACCAAGGCCTACGAGTTGATGAGCTGCTACCAGGGAATCATCGACTACGCCGAAGTCTGCAAGTCGCTTGTCGCTTGTCGCATGTCCCAAATCAATAGGATCGATGACTTGCTAAACGCCGCCATCATGACGGCGAGGAACATCGTCGAGACGGAAATCAACCTCGCTGGCGGCGGCTCCGCCGGAGAGCACTGGTTCCACGGCGCCGACCAGCAGTGGCGCCACATCTCATGGCTTCAGGAGACCTGCGTCGTCACGACGTGGATGCGCCTCTGCGAGAAGCTACGCGCCGTGACCGACGACCCCTTCTGGTCGGATCAGCTCGAAAAGACCTTCTACAACGCCTATCTCGGCGCGTTGAACCAGGATTCCGACACCTTCTCCTGCTACACGCCCCTCATGGGCTCGCGTGCGCCTGGGCACCACCACCTGCGCCTCCACACCAACTGCTGCAACGCCAACGGCCCACGTGGCTGGCTCTGCCTGCTCAACCGCGCCTTCACCGCCGAAGGCGACGCCGCGACGCTCGACTTCTTCATGAGCGGACTCGCCGAGGCGGAGATCCCCGCCCTGGGCGAGACGGCCCGCTTCCGCATCTACTCCCTCTATCCGCGAGAAGGGAGTGTGACCCTTACCTGCGCCGGCGACAAACCCCTCGACTTCACCCTGCGCCTCCGCATCCCCTCGTTCGCGGCTGGCGCGACCGTCGAGATCAACGGAGAGAAGGCCAACGTAAAGGCCGAAGCCGGCTCCTACTGCGAACTGCGCCGCACATGGCAAAACGGCGACATGGTCGTCCTGACCCTCCCGATGCCTGTGAAGATGCATGTCCTGCACGACCATGTCGCCTTCACGCGCGGGCCGGTGTGCCTTGCGCGGGACTCACGCTTCAACGACGGGGCGCTTGACGAAGAGGTGCGCGACTGGGCCGTGACGGAAAAGGACCTTGCGGACTTCCGCCTCACGCGGGCAGACGACCCGGCGATGTTCATGTCCGTCACCGGCTTCCTGCCGATGGGCTACCACTACGAGGATAAGGACCAGGAATGCCACCCGCGCGCCGTGCAGTTCACCGACTACGCCTCGGCGGGCAACGCCTGGCGGCCGGACAACCGCTACCGCGTCTGGCTCCCCGCCCTGATCCGCGGCCGGACATATTAATTCGGGCGGGGAACAGGGAACGGGGAACGGCAGCGTTCCCCCGTGCATCGTTGACGCGACTTCCTGACTTTCGACATGCGACAAGCGACATGCGGGAAGACAGCCGACATTCGACATTCGACGGCCGACATGCGACTTTCAACTTTCGACTTTCTGGATTCGTGATTGGCAATTGGCAACATTGGCAATTGGCAACATTTCCACATTTTCACATTCCCCGTTCCCCATTCCCCCTTCCCCACAATTTGGTAGAATTATACTCTTATGCATACTCTTCGTTTCAGGCAAGTCCATCTCGACTTCCACACATCCCCCGACATCCCCGGCATAGGCGCGCGATTCGACAAGGCCCAGTTCCAGGCGGCCTTGCGCCTCGGCCATGTCGATTCCATCACCCTTTTCTCCAAGTGCCACCACGGTCTCTCCTACCACCCCACCTCCGTGGGCAAGATGCACCCTGGTCTCTCCTTCAACCTGCTCCGCGCACAGATAGACGCCGCAAAGGAGATCGGCGTCGCCACGCCCGTCTATCTTTCAGCCGGCCTTGACGATGTCGCCGCGCACGCGCATCCCGAATGGCGCACCGTGAACGACAAGGGCCAATGGCTGGGCTGGGTCGCCGAACCCGCAAAGCCCGGCTTCCGCATGATGTGCTTCCGCACCGCCTACCTCGACTATCTCTGCGACCAGATCCGCGAGGCATGCCGTCTCTTCCCCGAGGCAAACGGCATCTTCCTCGACATCGTGGACAAGCGCCAATGCCTATGCGAGTCCTGCCAGCGCTACATGCGGGACAACGGCCTGGCCCTAGACAATCCCGCCGACATTGACCGCGCCGCCGAGGACACCCTGCGCCTCTACTACGAGCGCACCACCGCAGCCGCACGCGAACTGCGCCCAGACATGCCCGTGTTCCACAACAGCGGAAACATCGGCCCGCGCTTCCGCGAAAAGGGATGGCTCGACTTCTTCTCGCACCTTGAGCTGGAGTCACTCCCCACCGGCGGATGGGGCTACGACCACTTCCCACTCTCAGCAAAATACGTCGCGGGCCTCGGCTTCGACTACCTCGGCATGACAGGCAAGTTCCACGGCACCTGGGGCGAGTTCGGCGGCTTCAAGCACCCCAACGCCCTGCGCCACGAGTGCGCCGCGATGCTCGCCTTCGGCGCCAAGTGCTCCGTCGGCGACCAACCCCACCCGGACTGCGCCATGGACGAAAGCACCTACCGTCTCATTGGCGAGGCATACGCGGAGGTAGAGGCCAAGGAGCCTTGGTGCCGCGACGTGCGCAACGTCGCCGACATCGGCGTTCTCCAGGAATGCGGTCTCGACGGCTCAACCCAGTCGCGCCCCACCGCCGCAGACACCGGCGCCGGCCGCATGCTGCTTGAGTCGCACTTCCTCTTCGACATGCTCGACGCCGCAAGCGACTTCTCCCCCTACCGCGTCCTCATCCTGCCAGACGCCATAACCATCGACGACGCCCTCAAGGCGAAGCTCGACCGCTACCTGGCGCAGGGCGGGCGGCTGCTCCTCACCGGCGCATCCGGCCTCGACGCCGACCGCCGCCGCTTCCTTTTCGACGTTGGCGCCGAAACGTACGGACCGTCGCCCTTCGCGCCAGACTACATCCTCCCGCGCGAGGGCCTGCGCTCCTCCTGGCTCTCCACGCCGCTCGTCATGCACCCGGTGGACACCATCCCCGGAGGCGGCTCCTCGCAGCGCCTGCGCGTCACCGACGGCGAATCGCTCGGCGACATATTCGACCCCTACTTCAACCGCACCTGGGAGCACTACTGCTCGCACCAGCACACGCCGAACCGCCCCGAACCGAGCGGCTTCGTCTGCGGCGTCCGCAAAGGCGCGGTCGCCTATCTGGCGCATCCCGTATTCTCGCTCTACGCCCGCAAGGGCATGGTCGCAGTCCGTGACTACGCGATGGGCGTCCTGCGCCAGCTCCTCGGCGCGCCGACCGTCGAAGTCGATGGACTGCCCTCCACCGGGCGCGTAACGCTCCAAGACCAGGCGGCAGAGAGCCGGAAGGTGCTACACCTCGTCTGGTCGCCCACCTCCAAGCGCGGCGGCATCGACGACAAGGACGTGGAAGTCGTTGAAGACCTCATCCCACTGCGCGGAATCTCCGTAACAGTGCGGCCGGGCGCACCCGTCAAGACCGTGAGGCTCGTCCCGCAGGGCACTCCCCTGCCCTTCGAGACAGCCGCCGACAGCGCCATTCGCTTCACCATCCCGGAAATCCTCTGCCACCAAATGGTTGAACTCGCCTAACCACTCTCAACTTCCCAACTTTTCAACCTTTCAACTTTTCAACTTCTCAACCTCTCAACCTCTCAACTTTTCAACTTCCCAACTTTTCAACTTTTCAACTTCTCAACCTCTCAACTTTTCAACCTTTCAACTTTTCAACTCCTTATGTCCTCCCCCACTCCTCCTCCCCCGCCCCCTGGCGGAAAAGTTCCACCCCCAGCCGAACCCCCGCGCTCGCCACTGCGCAATCTGCTACTATGGGTCGCGCTGGCCTTCGCCGTTTACTCCATCTACAGCGCATTCATGCAGGGCAAGAGCCCCGCAAGCGACGTCGCCGGCGATGCAGAGTTCCGCGCGCTCATAACCTCCGGCAAGGTCTCAAACGTCGAGATCATCCGCGAAGCCGGCGGCAAGACATACGTCTCAGGCCAGCGCTCCGACGCTGCGGGCGTTCGTCCTGCCGGCGAAGGCTCCAATCCTGAACAACGCTTCACCTACTATGTCACCCCCGGCACTGAAAAGCTCGAGGACTTCCTGCGTGAAAACGGCGTGGATTTCAAGGTCGTTTACAAGTCGGCGATCGGCATGGAGCTGCTCGTTCAGTTCCTGCCAGTCCTTCTATTCTTCGGTCTCCTCTACTTCCTCTTCTACCGGCAGATGAAGGGCGGCCCCCTCAACTTCGGCCGCTCCCGCGCCCACCTCTCCAACAACAACGCATCCAAACCCAAGATAACCTTCGACAACGTGGCCGGAGTCGAGACCGCCAAGGAGGAAGTGCAGGAAATCATCGAGTTCCTCAAGGCGCCCGACAAGTTCGCCAAGCTCGGCGCTAAGATCCCGCGCGGCGTCCTGCTGATGGGACCTCCCGGAACGGGCAAGACGCTCCTTGCAAAGGCCATCGCCGGCGAGGCTGGAGTTCCGTTCTTCTCCATCTCCGGCTCCGACTTCGTCGAGATGTTAGTCGGCGTGGGCGCGTCGCGTGTCCGCGACATGTTCGATACGGCCAAGAAGAACGCCCCATGCCTCATCTTCATCGACGA
>JAGCUY010000109.1 GCA_017962605.1 Kiritimatiellia bacterium
GGAAGCGCCCTGGCTTCTCGCCGATCCAGTCGGGCGTCCAGTCGCGCGTCCTCACCCATGCGCGAATAACGACAGCAGTCGGGAAGTAGATGTCGGCTGACGCGTCCGCGACCGGATTGCCGAGGCCGTGCGCAAGGAGATAGGGCGACCCCATGACATCGGTGAACTGCGGGTCCACGACCCAGCCCCCTTTGTCGGAGAAGGCCTCTGCTTCCAGCAGGATGCCGTTCTCCGACCAGACTGGGAGCCCGTCCGGGTCGGGATCGATGGCCTCTCCCGACGCGAAGAACTGGATTTCGGAAATGCCGTTGTAGTTTAGGGCGCTCCGCGTGTCGTCCCAGTCGTCAAGCGCGACAAGGGCGACGAACCTCGCCGATACTGGCGCGGGGAGGTCGAAGATCTCACCGGCGTAGTCGGCCGTCCCAGTGGCCTGCGAAAGCGCGTTGGATAGGACAAGCGAATAGCCCGACCGAATTGCGGAAACGGACGTGCCCCACGAATTGCCCTTTGAGGCGTAAAGCTGGAAGTTCCGGACGCCTCGCTCGGTGTAGGAGGTGCCGTTCTTGACGAAGTTGAAGTTGAAAATCTTCGCGCGGTCGATGCGCCGCACTTCGCCGAGATCTGCCTGGAGATAAAAGGGGAACGAGCCGGAGTTGTTTGAGGACAGCATGAACATAGCGCCGTCCGCAGTCATCCCGTGCGCGAGGCCGTTGGCGGCCAGGCCCGAACCGTTGAAGGCGCAAATGGCGCCGCGGTTCGCGTAGGCGGCCGGAGTCCCGGCTGCCGTCGTGCCGGCAATGGCCTTTGACGGATCAAGGGCTGAGAGGTCTATGGGCGAAAGGCCAGTCTCGGCGCCAGCCGCCGCAGCGGCGAGGATGGCGACGCACCAGATGGGGAGCCGTCTCAAGCAGATTGAAAAATCTTTAAAGCCTCTTATCATCCAAACATCCAGGGCGCTTGCGCCAAACTTCTAAACTTCGCCCGAAGGGCTCAAACTTCCAAACTACATTTTCCCTGTATCCATGCGCTGCCAGGCGCGGAACCAGTCGATTACAAATTCGTCGGGCAGCGCCTTGGGGTCGAACGGGGCGTTGTCCCAGCCGCCTGTGACCATGTAGAAGATGACGTAGGCGGGAACGGATGAGACGCGCTCGCTTTCCCAGCGCGCGAGCTCTCGCCCATTGCCCCACACCGAGAAATGGCCGGGGAGCCAGAGAAGGCCCACGACGATGAAGCCCTCGGCGTCGGGTTCAAGGTAGGCGCACGTGCCAATGGCCTTGTGCTCCTTCCCGTAGCCATCCCAGTGGCAGGCGATGTTGAAGCGGTTTGGCCCCCAGCCGGTCAGGTGCTCCATGATGTCGAACTCCATGCCGCCGTCGTGGGTGTCGAAACGGCGCCAATCCTCGCCGGGGGTGTCCGGACCGCGATCCGGCATCGTCCAGAAGGCGGGCCAGAGGCCGGGGGCGCGCGGGAGCTTCATCCGCGCCTCGAAGTAGCCGTAGCGCTGCGTCCACTTGCCCTGGGAGGTCAGGATGCCGCAGGCCCACGGCGTGTTGGCGACTGACGAGGCGTTTGCGGGGTCGTCGTTGTGGAAGCCGGGCTTGCGCTCGTAGCGGAGGCGCAGGAGGCCATCCCCGACGATTGCGTTTTCGCGCGTAAAACGGGTGCGCTTGTCCCAGTAGTTCGAGGCATGGACGTTCCAGCGCGTCTCGTCCAGCGCATTTCCGTCGAACTCCTCGGAGAGCGTCTGGACCCATTTGCCAGAAACTGGCGGGCGCTTGCCGAGCCAGGCGGGGAGTTCCGCGACATCCAGGACGGCGCGGGCAGCGACGACCTCGAAGGCGCGCTCATTTGGCGCGGCTTCGGAAATGACCGTCAGCGCCGTGAACCGGCTGCTGGTGAACTTGGTGCCGGAGCCGTCTTCGACTTCGGTCTTGCCCGTCGCCGCATCGAACTTGCCGGACCAGGGACGCGCCGCTGCGAATGGGAGGCGCACGTCGGCGGTCGCGCCGGGAGCGACCGAGAGCGGCACAGGGGCGGACGAGCCACCGGCGGAATCGAGGCGCAGCAAAAGTTCAAGCGGGGCGGAGCCGAGATTGCGGACGCGGGCGCGGACTGCGGTCCAGGCGCCGAGATTCCAGAAGCCCGCCATCGGGCCGATCTTCACCGCGCCGCGCACGCCGGGGGCGATCATGGCCGAGGCGGCACCCGCGCCGGGAGCCTCGCGCGACGAGACGCGCTCGACTTTGGCTTTCGCGCCGCCACCGAAAAGGATGCCGCGATCAGGCACGACGGCGCGGCGCGCGGGGTCTATCGGTGGCTCGTCGCCGGCGGCGCCGGTGGCCTGGATGGCCTCCACGCGGAAGGAACGGTCCTTGTCAGACTTGCCAAGGAAGAAGAGCAGCTGCTTCGCGCGGGAGGGGTCGAAGGGTTTGTCAGATGGCTTGAAGCCGTATTCGTAGCCGAAGGCGACGCGGACGGGCTTTGCCTCGCCGGGCTTGAGCATCACGGCCTCGGCGTTCCACGGGTTGCTCCGCCAGTCGCCCGAGGAATCGACGCGCAGCGTGAGATGGAGCGGCGAGTCGCACGAGTTCGAGACGACGGCCTCGACGCGCCCCCACGGCGAAAGATCCCACTCGTCGCCATCTGGCGGCACCAGGGCGACCCCCGGCCATGCGGCGGGGCCGCCGGGAACGGAGACGTCGAAGCCGCCGCCGCGCGCCACCGCCGAAACGCCATCGCGGAATGGCGCGAGGCGGGCGTCAGAGAGGAACTTCGGCGCGATGGCCGGCCCTTGCGCGAAAGCCGCGGAAACGGCAAGCGAAAGAAGCAGGGAGAGTCCGCGAGCGGCGCCGCCGTGCGGCTGCCTGAAATCCTCTACCATTTCAACTTCCCTCCTTCGATTCTGGCGTAAACCGCCCGGTCTGCAATTGCCGCGAGATTGGCATTCAGATCCAGCCAGCCGGCGCGGCGGCTTTTGTCCGGTTCGCTCTGGCGGCTCAAAAGCAGGAGCCGCCGTTCGGCGAAAAGGGTCGGCTCTCCGCCTACCGGGCGGTAAACGCAGCCCAGCATTTTGTGTCCGGCTTTTATCATGCGGGCGCCAGAGTCGGCGGCCAGGGCTGCGAAAAGGACACGCTCGCACGGCGATATGAAAGTGGAGGCGATGGCGTATCCCTGCGCCGCAGCGCGGCGGGCGCAGTCGATGACCTTTTGCCAAAGTGACTGCGGCAGCGACCGCGAAAGCCGGAATGCGGCGATTTTCGTTTCAGAATCGAGCAACCCAGTGGCGCCGACGCCCGCCCACCAGATGTCGGGCGGCAGACGCGGCGCCGTGAGCGGCTCGGCCACCTTCATGGGGCGGTCTGGGGCTTCAAGCAGCCAGCGTTTCCTGGCGTTGTTGTCGATGTAGGCGTCAGCGGCGTCGATTGTCTCAGCGGAAATGCAAATGAAATCGTGGTAGCGTTCCTGCCAGAGCGGCCCCGGGCGCCCGCGATGCCGGAGCAGCAGGGAGGTTGATTGCTTGAAGGCGCTTACGAATGCGCCCAGAGCCATGAGCGGTTTGTCCATGCCTGGCGGGATGAAAACTCGCAAATGCGCGTGGTTCGGCATGATTACATGCTTCATTACGCGCAGAGGCGCGTGCCTCGCGGCGATTTCCGCGACCTTTTCATCCACGAGCCGCCCCCATTCATTGTGGACAAGAACTCCGGGAGCCTCGATGCGCCCAAGGATATCCTGCTTTGGCTCTACATTGAACGTGAGGAACAGCGAAGCGCCGCGGCTGTAGTCGTAGCCGCGAAAGCGCCGGAAATGGCCAGCTTCCGGGGATCCGCGAGCGGCGCCGTGCGGCTGCCTCTCGCGGCAAGACGATGGGGACCCGAGAGCGGCGCCGTGCGGCTGCCTCTCGCGGCAAGACGATGGGGGCCCGAGAGCGGCGCCGTGCGGCTGCCTCTCGCGGCAAGACGATGGGGACCCGAGAGCGGCGCCGCCAACTGCCGCGGCAGGCGCGTCCTGCCGCAAGGGGCAGCCGCGAAGCGACGCCACTTGCGGACCCGCCGGACTCGGCGGATCCGAGCTGCCAAAAACACTTGAACGGGGGCGGCACAAGGTGGCCTGTTTTGGTATTACCGCATTATTACAGTCGTTGCCTGGATGCGGCCGATTATGAGCTGGCCGTCTCCAACCGAATCCTCTAACCATGCCCAGCCATTGGCGGTGGCGTCGGTGAGGGTGTAGGTGCCCTTTGTCGAGATAATCTCATTGTCGCTGGAATCGACAACGGAATCGACGCGGAGCGTCTTGCCGTGCAAGTCGATGTGCGCGAGAGTGCGCGAATCCGTGCGGACCTTCAGCGAGTCGAACTGGACATTGGCTTCGAGGCGGATGCGGGCGTTGCTGGCGGCGTAGAGGGTCGCTTCAGCCGTCGCCGTCTTGAAAGCAGCGGCGTCGTCATCTGCCGGAATTGGCGTATAGGCGCGCACCCAGGGGCCGAGGTCGTGATAGGTGCCATCGGTATAATTATCGACCACATTGCGTACAAGCAGCGTAGAGTCTGTCGCGGACTTCAACCAAACAGTTCCGGCAGCACCCTCCTGTATCAGGTTTTCCTTCTGCCACCAGCCGAACGAGCGACCACCAGCCGCACTTGCCGTCGAAGCACTCGCCTGATTCGAACCAGTCGCCACCAATGAGACGCGCCCGCCAGATCCGGCAGCTCTACCGCCTGAACTCGTCAAATTCGAAGCCTTTGCCTCAAAGACACCATTCCCGATGATGTTCTCCGCTCTGATGTAAATGGAACCACCGGAACCGCCGGTCGTTCCAGTCCCGGTTTGTCCGTTGGCAAGCACTTGTCCTTCATTCACAAAGGCACCGGAAGCAACGATATGGATTGCTCCACCGCCATGACCGTTTCCGATAGGCGCATCGGTTTGTGACGCGAAACCTTTGCCTGTTGCGACAGGTTCTAGAATCGAACCGTAAGGGACAAGCGAATCGACTGCTTCAACGGAATACATTGTGTTCGTGTCTGTGATTACATAGCCGGCATGGACACCGCGCTGATACCATCCCTGATTAGTGTTGTACACCCAGAAACCGCGGCCACGCCCCTGCGCGGAGACGTTGACACCGTTGGAAATCGCAAAGTTCCCGCCCACCTGGACATTGAGGCGATAGCGCTCGACGGGCTCAGTCTCCGTCTTCGACGAGTCACCCTGCACGGGATGCACCCAGTGTCCGTGCTGCAGTTCGACGTCGTCCGTCACGGTGAAGAGGTTGAAGCCCGCGTCCACGTCCGCGCCTGCATAGGTAATGGGGAATGTGACAGTGCCACCATAATCGGCGGTCTGCGTCCACGAGGCGACAGAGTGCGTCGCAGCGGCATCCCATGTCAGGTTCTGGGACGACCAAGCACCAAGGAGGATGGCGTCGGTTGCGTTTGGCACACGACCCGCGCTCCAGTTGGCCGCCGTCGAAGCGAGGCCGTCCGAGCCGCTACCGGCGATCCAAACATTGTAGCCCGCTGGCGTCGCCCAGTTGACAAGCGTAATCGACGCGCTTTCCGAAGCTTGCGCAATGCCATAGAGACCCGGCGAGAGCGTAAGCGTGATGGTCGCGTCAGCCGTAAGTGACGCATCGTTGCGTGGGGCAACGAGAATCGCAACGGACGACTCGCCTGCAGCAAAGGTCGCCGTGCCGGAAAGCGCCTCGTAGGATGTGCCAGCCGTCGCTGTCGCGGATAAAACCGAATAGGCGACCGTCAGCGGCTGCGTAGCATCGCCAGGGCGCGTCAGGACAAAGGCTCCCGGAACAAGCCCCTCCTCGACGGCATTCGTGCAAGTCCCAAAGCCAAGGTCACCAATGAGGAACGTCGCCGCAGCCGTGCGCAAGGCCGTGGAAGTTCCCCTGGTGACGGTGATACTGGCAAGGTAAGTGCCGGCCGTCTCTGTGCCTGTGGTTGTCCACGAAATGGTTTTCTCGGTTTCGGCGACACCGAGTGTCACCGAATCGTTCACGCAATCCACGCCGTTGAGCTGAAATGCGTAACCGTAAGTCTCACCAGCGGTGCCGATAAAGGTCGCAGAAATCGTGTAGGTGCCGTCACCGTTATTGACAATCGTCGGCGCAGCGGGTATTTCTGCCGCGCCAGCGTCTGCCGCCTGGGCGGCGCCGATGGTGGCGTAGTCGTTTGAGACGACCTGTGCGTATTCCGCGGCAAGGTAGGCATTGGCAGGCACGCCGTTGTAGAGACGGATTTCATCAATGCAACCTTGCGTGGAACCAGTGTAGTCTGCTCCCGCATAGCCGCAGATGGCAAAACCGTTGCCGGCGGATTCTGGCGCAAGAAGATTGCTTGTTGTTTCCGTTAGGCAATTGGCGAAGGCAACGCCGTCCGTGCCGTCAATGACGCCGGCGACAAACGTCCAAGCCTGTTTCTTGAGCTCTTGATAGCCCGTTGGCCACAGAATCTGGTTACCCCCGGCGCTTCCGCCCTTGCCACGCAAGAAAACTCCGCTACCTTTGACGGCGAGATATTCCATGCCGTCCTTTGAGTGTTCCTGCTTTGTCGAGAAGATGCGGATAGTTGGCTCCGTCATCGCTGGCTTGATCCACCCGGAAATGGCGAACTGTGAGTAGGATGCCAATTCGGAAAACGGATTTGTGGTTACCGTCACCTTTTTGTTGTTTGCCGTGGATTCATTCTTGAAGCATGAACCCAGGAAGACGGCTTCATCCTGTGAAAGAGCAAAGCCGCTACTGGCGGGCGTGATTGTGCGCGTTTTTCCAGTGGCATCCTGGCCCGTGCCGGATCCGTTGCCATGCCAAACGAAAACATAGTTCGACCAGACATTCGTCGCATCGTTGGCGTCAGGCGCAGCAGAACCCCAGCGCATGGTGATTTCGTCGCCGCGCTCCAACGCCGGAACCTTGACCCAGACAAGCGACTCGCCGTCTGTGTTCCAGGTATCGACATCGTAGGCGAGGCCGTTTCCATTCTTATCCTCGAAGCGAAGGTCGGAATGATCCTGCTGCATCATGTCGTTGTAGGAGAAGCCCGACGGCGATGAAGCGGAAATGCGCACAAGGAGCGGGAAGTCTGTGAGCGTGGTGTTGTCCGGAACGCCGGGAACTGTAATCGTGGCGTATTTGGCATAAGAAGCGCCGTATGCCTGAATGGCCGCGAGGGCGAGGGAAGCGGCCAGGGTGATGCATTTTTTCATGGTGTAGTCCTTATTACTGGGATTGGTGGGTAGGTTTACCGAAATTACAATAATACTACCATACGAAACAAATTCGCGCAAGATAATTTTGTTTGCTTGTATTGACGCAACAGTTGCGTGAGAGGCGGCGGCTTGCGATTACTTCCCCGCGTCTACGATTTCAACTGGCGAGAGGCAGACATCGAGCGGGAGGTTCCGGCCCCACGCGCCGGGGATTGTCTGAAGTTCGCAGCCTATCCCCTTCCCCGCGAAGTCGAGGTCGCCTTCCGGCAGGGGGATGACCGCCACGACTACGGGCCTGTCCGGCGTGGCGATAATGCAGCCGGGTTGGCCGCCGTCGGCGCCAAAGCGGACGTCGCCGACGCCGGGGACTCGGAAGAAGCCCTTGACGATGGCGGAGGTGCCGTTCCGCGCAGTCACGGTGAAGCGGAGCGCGCGCCCCTTGGTCGAGCGCTCAGGATGGACGTTCTTCCAGGCAATCCAGGAGCGGCGCGCCTCCAGGCCGCGGTCGGCCCAGAACTGCTGGTGGACCATGTTGCCGCCCGCGCCCTGGGTGTCGATGTGGAGCGTCCCGTCCCCGTCTGCGGAGAAGAACTTCAGCGCCGCGCCGTTGCCGTTCAGGTTGCCGTAGCCCATCGTCTGGCCCCAGGCCCCGCCATAGTTCTCCGCGTTGCCGACGGCCCAGCGCAGGACGACGTCGCCCGGATTGGTGACGAACTCCGGCGGCTTGGCGGCGGCCCTCGCCTCCGCGACCCACTTGTCGAAGGTGGCGTCGTCGAGGCGCCCGTGCCATGCGGCGAGGAAGGTGTCCGCAAGCAAGGGCTTGGTCCACTGCGCGGTGCGGCGGTCGATAAGCCCCATGTCGGCCTCGCCGCCGTTCTCCCACACGACGATTGGGAAGCCGTAGTCACGCGCCTTCGTGGCATATTGGCGCGCCCATCGCATCCGCTCGGCGTCGTTTGGCGAATAGTGGAGGTCGTCGAGCCAGCGGCGCTGGGCGTTCACCTCGCCGAGGACAAGGGGGACGCCCTTGTCGGTGAAGTATTTCCTGAAGAGCGGGAAGAAGAGGTTGAGGCGCTGGTCGGCATGGGCGGGATCGTGGACCTTGCGGTTCCCCCAGAGGCAGAAGTCGCCGGGTTCGTAGCAGTGGATGTCCGCGATGACGCGGTCGCCCTCCGGCTCGGGGCTGGCCCAGCCGGCGCAGGTCGCCTCCTGGAAGGCCGCCGCGTATGTCGGGACCATGAGGTAGCGGCGGGCGTTGTTCCCGCCCGTGGCGCGGACGGCCTCCGCGAAGACCCGCGCGTAGCGGTTGCAGGTCTCGAAGTAGGGGGCGCGCCCGGTCCAGTCGTCCTGCCCCTTCTGGTTGCCGTCCGGGCCGCCCCACCACTTAGTCTTGCGCGGCTCGTTGAACGCCTCGAAGATGAGCCGCTCGCCGGCGTCGCGGAAGGCCGTTGCGATCTGCGTCCAGAGGTCGCGGAGCATTTCGGCGGATTCCGCCTCGTGCTCACCGTCGATGGTGATCCAGCCAAAAGGCATACCGTCGCCGCCGCTGTCGTGATGGGTGTTGAGGATCGTCACCAGCCCTTCGTCGAGACACCAGCCGACGACCTCCTTGACGCGGGCGAGGAATTCCGGCTCGATGGGGTGCCCGGGGGAGTCGTGGTCGAAGCGCTTCGACCAGGTGACGGGGACGCGGACGGTGTCGAAGCCCTTCTCGCGGTAGGCCCGAA
>JAGCUY010000110.1 GCA_017962605.1 Kiritimatiellia bacterium
ATGTAGCCAAGGCCCTTTGGCGCTGACAACTCCGCTCCGGCAAGCCCGCCGCCTCAATGCCGCGACTTCCGCTCCCCATTCATGGGAAGGCTCGCCCACGAATCACTAACCCAATACATATTCAGAAGCACAGGAAAATCATTTGCCAACAAGGTCCCTGTTTTCCCAGTTGGAACCCAAGTAGGTCCAGACGGAACCGGTCCAGATGGCCGGCGCCGCCGGCAACCCTTCCTCATAGACGCCGACCACGGGGACGTCGCCCTTGCTCCCCATCGGCAGCGTGCGCGTCTCGCGGAACCTCGACGAACTGAAGAGCCGCTGGAAATAGGGTTCCTTGGTGTTGCTCATGTACACGCCGAAGTCGGCCCCGCCCTTGCCGTCGTAGTCGGCGCAGCAGGGAATCGCGCCCTTCGGGCCAAGGGCCACGGAGCCGCCGTTGAAGGGCGCCGCGGTTGCGTAGTTTTCCTTGCTCTGGAGAACCGAGAAGGCGGGCTTGGAGGCCGTGGCCGTGTAAACGCCCAGGTCGTCGATGCCGTCGCCGTCGAAGTCGGCAACCACAGGCCGCGACGCCTTGGCGCCGAACGTCACGGCGCCCGCGGATGTGCCCAGGAACTTGAACGCCGGCTTCTTCGCGTTGGCCGTGTAGGTGCCGAACGTCGCCGGTGCGTTTTTGGCGAGGTGGGCGGCGACTGGCGTCGCACCCTTCTCGCCGAACGTGGCGCGGACGACTGTGCCGTCGGGCTTCACGCGGACGAACTCCGGCGTCTTGGCCGCAGCCGTGAACCAGGCGGGCATGGCAGTCCCAGCCTCGTCGTAGTCCGCCGGGCAGGGCGTGACGCCCGCGTCCCTGACACGGTACGATCTGGCCCTGCCATCGGAACTCCTGAACACGCACCACAGCCCCGACGCGGCGAAGAGGAAGGCTGCGTCGGTGATGCCGTCGCCGTCGTAGTCGGCGGGGACCGCCTCGCGGGGCTGCAGCTCGTATGCGCCCATATCGACCTTGCCCACCTTGCGGGCGGCGCTGTCAAGGTCGAACTTGCCGGTCTTCGACTGGTAGTCGGCGCCCATGTCAATGCACGGCGACCACGGCGCAAGATGGTAGTCTCCGTTATCCGGGTCGATGAAGCACGGGTCAGCTGCGATGTTGCCCGTGCTGTTCTTGCATGTGACCTTGTATGTCCAGATTGGATCATAGTCGCTCCAGCCACCGCTTATCATGTAGCCCTTGCCGTTCCCCTTCTGCTCGATGGGAATGTCGGTCAGCGAATTCATCATCGAAACGCGGGGCTTGTACACCCAAGGTTCTCCATTCCATGAACTGTTGTAGTTCATGTAGTCCGCGGCAACAGTCCTACCAGTAATCTCGTCGTGCACCTTTTTCACATTCGCCGGTTTGCCATTAGAGTCGATGTTGCCCCACACGATGCTGTTATAGACATTGCCATACTCGTTCCAGCAGCTGATGCCAATCGCAGCGCAGCCACTCACAAGAACATTGTCGGCAATCGTGCAGTTGTAGACGTCAACGGAAACGAAAGGATACGACCAGCAGCCGTAGCTTTCTGGGACGGAATTGCTGAACACAAGGCAATTCGACAGCCAGGAAGCCCTGCTAATCCAGCCTCCGGCATTGTCATAGCTCTGCAGAGTCGCGTCGTAACCCTCAAGAATTAGAGTTGAGCCGACACCCACATTGTCTTGAAGGGTGTTGTCATGAATCAGGCATCTGTTCAGTGTCGATGCCGACGCTATGGCGCCAGAGCAGCCAGATTCAACATAGCGAAGTTCATTGCCGCAAATTTCGGAATCCGTGAGCGACGACATGCCCGCGGCAACTTCGGAAATTCCGCTTATGACGCAATAGGACGCGCTCCCGCCAAGAATGCCATACCTGGCGCTGCGGAGAGTGAATCCTGAAATCGACGCGGCAACTGAATCTAACCACTTCCCGCGAAACTGGCACTCGCATCCGTCTGTCGAATAAGAAACGCCAACCCGATAGTTTAGCTTCCCTAGAACAGCGCAGGCTCCGGAAAACCGCGTTTCGCCCATGCGGTAAACTTCCTTGCCGTACTTGTTTTTAGATGTCTTCTCCTTGGGGTACGGGAAGTCCCAAATGGACTCATCGACTGGCGGGAACCAGTCGTGATATTCGCCATTCCCGTCATAATAATAGTAACTCTCAACCTTGTCTGTTTTCTCGTATTGCTCCGTTTTCGGATTGTACTCCCATTTATAGGAGACTTGCACCCAGCTTGGCACATTGACTGTGGGAGGGGTGTATTTTTCTGCCAGGGAGCCGTCGACCACTGTGTCCTCGGCACCGCCAGTGCTCTTGATTGTCAATTTCTTCGAAGTGCGGAATGGCGCGTAGGTGCCGGGGGCGACGAGGATTGTCGAACCGGCGGCGGCCTTGTCTATGGCCGCCTGTATGGTTCTCATGGCCTGGGACTCCTTCAGGCCCGTGTTGTAGTCGCTGCCGTATTTGGCATCGACGTAGTAGGTCTTGGCCCACGCCGGAATGCGCAGAGGGCGGCCGCAGCCGCGAATAGGACTGGCATTCTTTTCATGGTGACTTCCTGTGGTTGGTGAAAACTTCAGATTGAAATAATACCATTTACTCAAAAAGGCATCAAGTCAATTCGTTTCATTTGACTTGCTATTCTCCTTGAAAATCTTGTCAAGGGCTTCAAGTTGGGCGCAGATGAAGTTGCGCCCCTTTTCGCGAAGCGCTTCAAAACCCGCCCGCGATCGCGACTGGCCATTCCAGCGTGCCGACTCGAACGGCAAATAGGCGAAATTCCGCTCCACGATGGCGTCATAGTTGCGGAGAAGCCATTCCTCGGAGAGGACGGACCTTCTCAACTCGAACCACCGCCGCGCCATGCGCTCGACATGGCCCGGAACGGCCTTCGCGAAAAGCCGGTCTAAATTCGTCGAGAATATCTGCGGTGGGATTGGTGCGGCCGAACAGTCGAAATCCCATGGAATAAAAAAGAACTTCCCCCTTTGCCGACTGTAGGCAATTACATCCTGCGTCCAGAAGTCGCCGGCTCCACTGTTCGAATTGGCGAAGACTGAGAAGAGAATCTGATAGTCGATCAGGCTCTGGACGTCGAGTTTGGAAGCGGCGGAATCGAGCGCGGCGGCATCTCCGCCACGCGCGGCCTCAAGGTCCGCTATCAGGCCGTGGTAAAGGGGCATGGCGTCAGCGCCGCGCGCCGGCGGCTGCGTCTGGCGGACGAAGGGGACTCTTGGTCGGGCCGTCATGTGGCGGAAGACGACGGCGTCCATCTCCCCGACTAGGTTTTCGTCAATGCGCTGCGCGAACTCGCAGGGGCCCCAGTAGAGGCCGTTGACGAAGAGCTCGAACGTGCGGACGTGCGGCGAGACGTTGGCCAGCCCGTCGTTGCGTGGAAATTCCCGAAAGGCGTCGAACGCAAGGGTGTTCCATACGCGGAGGTGGTCTGTGTTGGCGTTTATCGCCAGCAGCGAGCGTGACGCGGAGCCGTCGCCGAAGAGTCCATGTGGGGTGTCTAACTTGATGCTGAGGAGTTTCTTTCTAGACTGGAAACTGGTGTTGCCCCGATAGCGAACGCCGCCTGCGCCGCCTGCGGCAGTGGCGAAGAAAACCGGCGCGGGGTTGCTATCAGGATGCTCCGCGTCTGGGAGTTCCACCGATGCATCAGTGCGATGTGCTCTGTCAAAAGGAACAGGCGTCCAGACAAATAGCGCAGGCATGGCGTCCTCCTCCGGCACCAACCTGAAGGCCAGTTTCCGCTCGGAGCGGGTGCCGCTGGCATCCTGTATTGTGGCGCGAACCGACACGGGCTGCGGACTTCTCCCGGGGCGTTTCAAAAGATGTCCGTTGTCATCAAGCCATTCTGGCGAATCGGACTTGAAGGAAATGCGCCAACCCTCAGGGGCGCGGACAGCAGTCAGGTCAAGGTTGTCAGAGACAAGCCATGGCGCAGGGTTTTTCCCGAGGAGCAAGAATTCGTCAAGAAGGAACATGCCGGCCTCTGCGGGTGCAGGGCGTTTCAAGACGGACTCAAGGCTCTGGGCAATGGCCTTGGCACGAAGCGATGCGGGGACAGGTGACTGCGCGTCCGCGCAGATGATGTCGGCGTCTGAGGCGAGAGCCTTTGCGTAGCGGCGGAAGTCACCGTCCGTGAAAAGGCCGCCCATGGCTGCGGCAACGCGTGGGGAAAGGCCCTGGGGCATAAGGCGGGCAAACTCCGCTTCGCGCTGGAATTCCAATTGCTTCCTTCCATGGTAGGACAAAGGGTCAATCCCCTCGCCGGGATGCACCATCTGTCGCGTCGCGTCACACATTAGGAAGACGCCCATGCTACGCCCATTGACGGAGAGGGTGACAAGTTCCGCGCTTGGTGGTGGCGATGGCAATTGCGCAATTCTCCAGGCTTCGCCGTCGGCTAGGCGAGAGAGCCAGCCAGCGGATTCTGGCGGGGCGAGGAGGATTCGCCGCGCCGGAGCAACGCAGGGGCCATCGGCAAGGGCCTCGAGGATAAAAGAGGGCCGCGCCCCGCCAGGATAGCAGAGGGTTCCGCCACTTAAGGAAACCATGCATTCCAATGTCTTTCCATTGAACAGCGCATAGGCAGGCACCTGCCTGGAAGCCGCGGCTGTCCTGTGTCCAGAAGCCGCTGAACGCGCATGGGCCTTGTAAAGATGACGCAAGCGGGATTTCCCAATGACGATACCCACGTGGCGTAGGGATGCACGCGCGCGCTTTGCACGCCAATACCGCACAGGACTGAATTCCGCCAAGCTGGCTATCCTATCTAGGGCAGACGCGACGGAAGAGAGGAATAGGTATTTTTCCATGCGGAGACGGCGCGCCCGGCCTAGCGCAGCTCTCCGCGTCGCCCCTGGGGATGAGGCCAGCCTAGCCACTTCGCGCTTGGAAAGGGCCTTGTTCCACAGGGCGACCTCGTCAAGAACGCCCGCCATGGCGTGATGCTTGCCATCGCGGGAACTTCGCCCGAAATCAACATGCCAGTTGGAAGGCAAAAAGCCGTCGAGAACGACTTTCCCCTTCAACTCACCATTCAAGTAGAGCGAAACGACGTGCCTTTCCGGTTCAACAACGGCAGCCACGTGGGCGAACTCTCCGAACTTGTCAAAAGGAATGGATGCGGAGAATACATTATTTGAAATAGTCAGATCGAAAGTCAGTGTGCCGTTGTCAAGCCGGAAGCCCAGCTGGTGCGGGCGGCCCTGGAAGATTATGTCCTGCCGGACAGGAAGGGGCATTGCCTTCAGCCAGAAGGAAATTGAGAAGTCGCCGGAAAGCTGCCAGAGGAATTCGGTTGCGAAAAATGTGTCGTCATGACCGTTGAAACGAAGCGCGTCTCGGTGAACGCCGCGGGCCGCAACTGTTCCAACGCCGATGCCGCGCGAGGGCGCGGCCGTTTCACCTTTGTCAAATGACCAGTATGCGGCTAGCTTCCTGCGGGAGTTGTGGGCCGAAATCCCCGAAACCCTTTCTGCGACACGCTCCGGGGCGTAGCGCTTTCGAAAGCGCCCAGCCAGCCCGCGCGACAGCAGGAAAGGTAGCGCCACCGCCACGATGACGGCAATCGTCAAAAGCAACTTGGCGCGGTGGCGGCGCATCGTCATGTTGCCTTGCGCATTCGTTGTCCGCGTCCCAAAGAGGCGCTACCTGAAGCCCCCGGGCCTGTCAAGAAAGACATTTATGGAGACGATGTCTGGCGCGGCGTCGCGCAATGCCTTTTGCAGGGAGCAGGCGTCGCCGAGGCCCGAGAAGGTCAACTGTATGGATGTCATCCCATTGGCACTGGCACTGGTCAAAACGGAATGGCGGCCCAGAGCGCCTGCGAGGACAGGTTCCGCCGCCTTCATGGCGTCGGACGCCTTGGCGTCAGGCACCATGAGCGTCAGCATGCCGTCACGCCCGGCGAGGCCAATGCGGCGGATGCGCGACGCGGCGAACTGGAAGACTGCCGCCAGCGCCAGCATGATTGCCATGAATGCAAAGTGGAATGTCGCGGCGGCTATTGACGAGGCGATGACCAGCATCAGCGACCCGACCTCCTCTGGTTCTTTGATTGGAGTCCGGAAGCGGATGATGGAGAGGGAGCCCAATAGTCCAAGGGAAAGAGGAATTGAAACCTGTATGCAGAGGAACAGTGTGGTGATGGCCAGCGCCAGCAGGGGGAACGACTTGTATATTTGAGAACCAGTCCCGCGGCTTTCGTAGAACAACCGATAAAGCGCTGACACCACGAGCGCGGCCCCCAGTGACGCGGCCAGCGCCATTGTGAACATCCCGGCGTCAAGAAATTCCGAAATGTTCTCGTATGATTCAATTGCCTCGAGCACTCCTATTTTCACGTGAATCCTCCTTGCATTATCCGTTCAACCAAACAACCATATTTGGAAAAGCTCTCCATGCGCATCCCAAGACGAGACAGCGCCTCGCCAAAAGGCAATGCGCGGACCGCAGCCGATTTCGCCTCGCATATGACGACGTCAAGAGACAACGGCAGAGATGTTGCGGCGCCGGGGAAAAGTCGCCCATTTGCCCTCGTGCTGGAGATGCAGTAGTCAACGCTGATTCTCGAAAGGGTCTCGGGACATACGAACCTATGGCGACGATAACGTATGGAAACCGTCGGCACCAGCGCATCAGGGACCGGGAACCCGGCATTGGCAGACTGCTCGCGGAGTAGCGCGGGGAACCAAGGGTCTTCAAGTGGACGCGTCTCAAGATCGCGGATGGATGCGGTGAAGCGAAACCTAGCCTTGTCGCGCGCGGCGCCAACCCTGTCCTTGATTTCAAGGTATGCGTTGGCGCTCCCCTGAGGCATTCCGGCCTCACGATACCACCTGATGCGGACTTTGCGTTTAAGGGCGTCTCCATTTGCCTTTTCCCAATATGACGAAAGAAGTGGGTCGTCAAAGTAGATACTCTCAAGCTCACCTACAGGGAACTGGCCATCTGGCGCGCACCAGGCGCGAAGAATAGACACAACGGCATCGGCGGAAATACCATGGGAAACGAATTTCCGCTCACGGACAAGCGGCTGTGCGTCACGATTCGGGTGTGTGCTGCCGCTTTTCATCTATGGACGCACGGGGTCTGGCAAGAGAACAGCCAATGCGCCGGCCGCGCTAGAACACATACGAGGCCGAGAAAAGCCAAAACTCGCCGCTTAGGTCAAAATCGCCGTCGCTATGTTTGTCCTTGCCATTCAGTTTCGGGCCAACGTAGTTGTAGCCAAACTCACAATCGGGGTCAATGCTGATCCTGCGGTAGGAGATGTCAAGCTTCACCCGGGGATGGGGGCGGCATGAGAGGCCGATGGTGAAGAAGACGGGCGTCTCGTCATCCACGTCGATGTAGCGGTAGTGGTTTCCCCGCAACTCTTTTTTCGGGCTTCCAAGGGAGGCCCAGGAGTCGGGGCTGGAATAGCCAAGATGCCACCATGTATCCTCCTCGAAGTCGCCCGCAAGGAACGCCACGCCAACGCCGACATGCGGATAGAGGCGCTTTTCCCAGAAAGGATACGTAGCCTCGGCCGTGAATACGGGTCCCTTCATCACGGCATTGCCATCGCCCTCTCCGTTGTTGAAATTCAGAGTGCTGGCCTCTACATGCATGTAAGAAAGCCCTACGCATAAATAGTCGCATGCCTGATATTCCAGCGTTGGGAGAAGACGATTGGGGTGAGACTCCTTCAATTCATTGATGTTTCCAAGAAAGTCATCTTGGCGATTGGCAGGGCGCTTGCCATCCGTAAGGCTGTAAGTCGAAACCGTGAGGCCAAGCGAAAGCTTACCCTCTATCCAATTTTCGTAAAAACCAGAACCTTTTTCCGCGTAATTGGCGGTGGCCTGATATCTTCCCTCCGCAGGCGTCCAGGTGCCCTGGGCGACTGCGGCAAAGGAGATGCATGATGCTGACAGTATGGGAACGATGTGCTTGTTCATTTTTTAACCTGATGACTTAAGAATGATGGGCAATTACAGTTTGCCACAATACTGAATAATTATACCATACTTCGAAAAGGCATGCATCATTTGCTCTCGGGAAATGTCAATATCAAATGGAATGAATTTGAAGGAGGGCAAAAAGAAGCCTAAGAAGAGCGGATAGGCGCGGGGTTCGATGTGCGCGGGGGGGTGCCGCCCGGCCGGGCGGCACCCCGCCGAGAAAGCGGAGAGGAAAGGTGCCGTCCGCCGTGGTATCATCGATGGTGCTAACAAGAAAAACACCAG
>JAGCUY010000111.1 GCA_017962605.1 Kiritimatiellia bacterium
GCCGCGCCGGCGGCCACGGCGCCGATCGAGCCGGCCCCGGCGGTCGAACTGAAAGACCAAGCAGAGCGCGCCGCCGCAGTGGCGCGCGGAGAGGCCGAACTTGCGGCAGGCCATGTCGCCGCCGTCCTCGTAGCCGGCGGGCAGGGCTCGCGCCTCGGCTTCGAAGGCCCAAAGGGCGCCTACCCCGTTGGCCCCATCACCGACGCGCCGCTCTTCCACTTCCACGTGCGCAAGATACTGGCGCTCTCCCGCCGCCACGGCGCACCCGTTCCCTTCTACATCATGACCAGCGAGGTGAACGACGCCGCCACGCGCCAGTGCTTCGAGGAACACTCCTTCTTCGGCCTCGACCCCGCCAACGTCGTGTTCTTCAAGCAGGGCGTGTGGCCCGCGCTGGACGCCGACGGCAAGATCATCCTCGACGCCCCCGGCCACATCTTCATGAGCCCGGACGGCCACGGCGGCATCCTCGCGGCCCTGGCCAAGTCAGGCGCAATCGCCGACATGGAGAAGCGCGGCATCACGACCGTCTTCTACTTCCAGGTTGACAACCCGCTCGTCGAAGTCGCATCGCCGGCCTTCATCGGCCTCCACCTCCTCCGCGGCGCCGACATGTCCATCAAGGTCTGCGCCAAGCGCGACCCGCAGGAGGGACTTGGGATGATGTGCCTGCGCGACGGCCGCTACGAGATGGTCGAATACACCGAACTCACCGAGGAGCAGAAGAACCGCCGCACGCCAGACGGGGAGCTCTACTTCAAGTTCGGCTCCGTCGCCATCCACGTCTTCGACTTCGCCTTCCTGAAGCGCGAGACGACCGCCAGCCTCCCGCTGCACCTGGCTCACAAGAAGATCGCCACCTGCGACGCCGACGGCAACGTCGTGAAGCCCGCCTCGCCGAATGGCTACAAGTTCGAGAAGTTTGTCTTCGACGTGATTCCCGACGCCGCCCGCGTGCTGGACGTCGTCTTCGACCGCGCCGAGGAGTTCTCGCCTGTGAAGAACGCCGAAGGCTCCGACTCGCCCGCCACATGCCGCCGCGACCTGCAGCGCAAGTGGGCGCGCTGGCTGGAGGAGTGCGGAGTCGCGGTCCCGCGCGGCGCCGACGGCGAGCCCGCCATCAAGATTGAAATCGACCCGGCGACGGCCATCGACGCCGCCGCCCTGCGCGACTACCTCGCCGGCCACGCCATCGACCCGGCCAAGGACATCTGCATATAAGGCGATTGCCGTCCGAGTGCCACCGGCGAACGCCGGCGGCATCAGGACGCCATCGAATTACTCGCCCCTGTCGCTGACCGTCAGCTTGTAGAAGGCGCTGGGGCCTGTCTGCCTGATTACGCCAAGGTAGAGCACAGTCCCCTCGGCCTTCACCTTGCTGCCGTAGGAGAACTTGTCAAGGCCAGGTCCCCATCCCGCCTGGTAGTAGAGGCCGGGGAAGGTCTTCACAGGCAGGGCGCCAAGCGTCTCGTCGTCCGCGCCATCGGGGATGGCGGCTATCTGCTCGCGCGGGACATCGACCAGGAAGCCTGATGGGTCGTCGGGATCCTTTTCGGCCTCGGCATCGACGTATGCCACGCCGAATACCGGCGTCTTCAGCGTCACCGTGGCCGACTTGCCGCCCGGTGCGATTGCGATGTCGTAGGCCTCCTTTGGCACGGATCCGAAATCGAAGTCGGCGGCGGCAAGCGTCTCGCCCTCCTTGGCAGTCACGACGTAGGCGCCGGCCGTCTCCTCGATGTCGCCCTTGCCGCCGACGGAGACGCCGTATTCGCCAGACTCTTCCGGCACGTAAACGTCGGCCTCGGTTTCGTTGCTGAAGCGAAGCGAAAGGTCCCTGTAGGAGGTCGAGCCGTTCGCGTCGGTGGCGGCGAGGGTGAGAATGGCGCGGGTGCGCTCCGCATATTCGGGGATGCCGCCGCCATTGACTTCGACGATGAACCTTCCGCCACCGAGATCGGTCACCTCTATCGCGGAATCGGGGATGAGCGTCGCAGCGGAGGCGTGCGCCTCCAGCGAGACGACGGACCACGAGCACGTGACCACAAAGACGTTGCCGCCCATGGAGCACTCGGAGAAGAGTCCATCGACCACTTCCGACGTGGTGTGTGAAACGGACGTGATTTCAGGAAAGTCGCGCGCGGGGTGCATTTCGTCGGCGGTGCGTGCAGAAATTGGCTCGGAGGTCTCGCCTTCGGCAAGTGCGCCGGATATGTCTGGAGTGACATTGAAGACATACGATGCGCCAGCTTCAAGGCCAAACAACTCGCATGAGCGGGCTGACGCATCAACTCGGCAGTTTGTAGGCTCCCCGAGCTTGAGAATGGTCGTCAGTTTTAAGTCATCGACTATGACACATCCCTTTTCGTAATAAGATTCCCCTTGCCATGATGTTACTATTCTTAATCGCACAGTTCTGCCACTAAAGCCACCTAATTCTATGCGCTCCGTTCGCCAGCCAGAGTCTTCATCGAGGCAAAGATCAGGAATGCCAATAGTCTCCCACCCGCCACCGTCAAAACTAGCCTGAATCTCAAATACAGTTCCTAACGCCAAATAGCTTCGCAGGTTGAAAGTGAGAACGGAATCAGGGGTTAATGTGTATTTTTCGGGGAATGTATAACTCGAAGACGAACATGAATTCGCATACAGGACATTATTCCCAGATAAAAGAACCTTGTCCCAATAGTCGTAAACGACATTCGTCACGCATACGTCTTCCTCGGGGATACCCGCAGATGAGGAAAAGTCATCTATGAAATCGGAAGGGGCATCATCCCATTTCCGCGTACTGACCGAAAAGCCGGACAACTTGTCCGAAAAGATCTCGGGGAAATGCCAGCTAAGGGTCGCCGTTTTTTCACAAACCTTCGGCAACGGGTCGAGCTGTGGCTTCGCGCGGGGATAATGTCCGACACATATTCCGTTCAAGGCCATACCCGCCCCCCCGTTTAAATTATAATACCCGTCATTGGCGCCACCCCAGCCAAAATTAAGATAAATGCATTTTTCTTCGCCATCTTCAGCCCATCCGCTGGCCACGACATGATGCCCGCCCTCAGCCAACAGGAGTTCCACTTGCAGAGGGATGCCGGCCTTAAGGTCTTCCTTAACTTGCGAGTAATTTGAAGATTTGTCCACCCAATGACCTTCCGTGTACCAGTCGATAAGATTCTGGGCGACAAACCTGTAGTTTGAACTCGAAGCGTCTGGTGAGAATTTCATGTGCGCCAGGACATCGCAGAAAAGGATGAGGCGGGCTATCGGGTAGCGTTCCGACTCGGCTACATTTCCACGCAAATCCAAAATTGGCTCTTTGTAATAATATCCTGGATTGTCTGGGTCGGGAATCCAGTCTGTAAGGGTATAATTCACATAGTTCGTGTCCATCAAGCCCCAGTCAAAGGGCACATGGCCGTCAAAGCGGATCGCATAAGCGTGTTTTACATTGTTCGTTTCCGTGAACACATGGTCGTAGGAGAGTGTTTTGTCGATTCTTGCCGGCCACTGGAAGTATTTTAACATCTGCGCGGCGGCTGTCGCCACGCACCCGCATGGTGCCCGGCCGCGACAGTCATCCCTTGCGCCAGGAGTGGCGGAATGAACGGGCGCGTAGTCGTTGTAGGGCTGGCATTGATCGTAGTGGATGTCGAGAAATGGCTCGACGATGACAGCGCCTGGCGCCGGCGTAGCCGCTGACCTCTTAAGCCCGCCGCGCGTGCCTGTGCCCAGGAGCGCATCCCAGCGCGCATGGCGCGTCCCGCCCTTGGATTCAAGCGCCTCCACCGACGCGCTCGCGCCCTCCAGGACGGCGAATGCCGGAGACTTAGGGTCAGGCTCCACGAAGTCGTTTTTCGAGAAGCCGACGATTGGGTTGGCGAGATCGCTGCCGCTCATGACGATGTGCCCCGACGGCTCCAGCGCCACGATCCACAGGCGCCCGCGAGGCGCGAGCCCCGATACCGTGCGGCCATTGAGGACGGACGAGCCAATGGCGTCCGTTGCGGGGAAAGCCTCTGCGGCGGTCCTCACAGTGGCCTCGGGGAGCCATTCCGCGCTGGCAACGCCAATGATGGAGAGGGTGATTGAGAGAAAGGCAAATAATCTATTCATGGCATCATTATACCAAAAATAGGAAACGGGGAGATGAATGTGAAAATGTGAAAGTGTGAAAATGTTGCCAATCCCAATGTTGCCAATGACCAATGCGGAAATGGGGGCTAGGGGCTAGGGTCGGACTCCATTCCGGCCGCAGCGCTTAACGC
>JAGCUY010000112.1 GCA_017962605.1 Kiritimatiellia bacterium
GTGGCCGCGGTGGCGGGGCCGGAGCCGCAGATCGCGCCAAAGGCCGCGCATGCGCCGACGGTCGCCATGGCGAGGCCGCCGGGCAGCGCGCCGAACCACTTGTCCGCCGCGTTGAAGAGCTTGCCGCTGATGCCGGAGTGGAAGCATATCTGCCCCATGAAGACGAAGAGCGGAATCACGGACAGCCCATAGTTCATGAAGGCGTCGAGGAAATCGACGGCCAGCACGGCCAGCGCCGCGTGCGGCGATACGACCAGCGCGAAGCCGGCGACGCCCACGAAGGCCATTGCGAAGGCGACCGGCAGGCTGGCCACGAGTAAGACCAGAAGGGCTATCAGCCCGATTACACCCCAGGCGACGGCGCTCATGGCTGGAAGGCCCTCCTCGGCCTGATGAGATGGAGGAAAGAGACAAGCGCCGATAGGGCGCAGGATGCGGCCAGCGTCCAGGCCAGCCAGAAGATTGGGATGCGGAGGGTGGGCGTTACCTCGCCGCAGCGCAGGAGCGACGCGCCTTTGGCGGCGAGCGCCCATGCCGTGAAGCCGAAGCCCGCCGTCTGCAGAGAGCGCATCATCGAATCGACGACGAGGCGGCCCGACGTGCCAAGCCTGTGGAAGAAGTATTCAATGGCGACATGCCCCTTGACGGCCGTGGTGCGCGGCAGCGCGGCGGCCACGACTACGCCGCCGAGGAGGCGCACGATGTCGTAGGCGCCCGGCACCGATGAGCCGAAGCGGCGCAGGATGACGTCGAGGCATGTCACGGCGGCCATTGCGAGGATTCCGGCGCCGGCGACGCGCCCCAGCGCAGAAGTCGCGGCTTCCGTCGCCCGCCAGAGCGGCCCTGGCCGTGCGGCCGCCCCGTTCCTTTGTTTTTCGGTTTCCATTTTAACCCTTAGTTTCCAATTAAATTATCGGCTATCTATTCTACCAAAAAGAAGGACTCTCCCCGACGCCCGGCGTGGGAAAAATTTTTCCCCCTTGCGGGAATGTCCGCAATTTGGTAGATTAATAGTGTAGAAATTTTGTTTCCACAAGGAGAATTGAAATGTCGAAGGTTTGCGAAATTTGCGGCAAGAAGCCCATGACCGGCAACAAGATCATCCGTCACGGCCTCGAGAAGGCCAAGGGCGGCATCGGTCTCCACACGACCGGCATCACCCGCCGCCGCTTCATGCCCAACCTCCAGAACGTCCGCGTGAAGGAGAACGGGGGCGTGGTGCGCCGCACGGTCTGCACCGAGTGCATCCGCGCCGGTCTCGTTGAAAAGCCATAACCATAAACCACGGAAGGGAGTTCATCATGGACGATATCAATCAAGATCCCGGATTCGCCGAGGGCGTCGGGCAATTGGAGTCGGCCCTTAACACGGGTGACGACATACGAGAGACGGATATCGTCTTCGACTGCCCCTACTGCGGCCACGGCCTGGTGATTGACAACCGCGGCGCTGGCCTCGTCATCGCCTGCGCCAGCTGCGGCAAGCCCGTCCAGGTGCCCATCCCCGACGGGATGGACATCTCCGATCTCGACCAGGGGCCGGAGAACCTGCAGCTTCAGGTGCGGACGCTGCGTAACGCCCTGCTGAAGGCGGAGAACCGCGAGCGCGAGCTCCAGAAGCTCCTGAGCGGGCTGACAGAGCGCCGCGCCACGCTCGAACGGGCGCGCACCAACCAGCTTCGCCGCCTTGGCGACCTCCGCCAGGCTTGCGAGCGAGTGCAGCAGCAGATCACCGAGGCGTCGGTGATGATGAACCGCATTTTCGAAATGCTCCAGGCCGAACTCTCGCAGTAGCGGGAGCTGGCGCTGGGCAGTTTAGTTGCGGCAACGACTAGCCGCGTCCCCGTGGACGCGGCTATAATGCTTTAATTATCGCCACGCCTGCCGAGCAGCCCAGGCGGTTGGCGCCGGCGTTTACAAGGGCCAGGGCGGTCGCGAGGTCGCGTATCCCGCCCGCCGCCTTTACGCCCATCTCCGGCCCGACGGTCTTGCGCATTAGCGCGACGTCGGCCACTGTGGCGCCGGCGGTGCCGAATCCGGTGGATGTCTTCACGAAGTCGAAGCCCGCCTTCTTCGCCATCCGGCAGGCGAATACCTTTTCGGCGTCGGTGAGGTAGCAAGTCTCGATGATGAGCTTCGTGGTTACTTGCTTCGCCGCCCGCACGGCGTCGAGCATGGCTCGGTAGTCTGCGGCCAGGGGAAGCGCCGACGAATCGGCGCACTGGCTCGCGTCGCCCAAGGAGGCGGCCGCCGTCTTGACGGCGCGGACGTTGACGACGAAGTCAAGCTCGTCCGCGCCGTTGCCGATGGCGTCAAGCGCCTCGGCCCGCATCGCGGCGAGCGTGCTCTGCCCGAGCGGGAAGCCAATGACGGTGCCCGTGCGGACGTCGGAGACGGCCACGCGGCGGGCGGCCTCGGCGACGTTGCAGGGGTTCACCATCACGCAGGCGAAGCGCCATTCAAGCGCCTCGTCGCAGAGGCGCGCTATGGCGTCGGCTGGGCCGTCCGGCTTGAGGAAGGTGTGGTCGATCATCGCCGCCAGCGCGGCGGGTGTTATGGCCGCGCCCATTACGCCTTCTCCACGGCTATGGCGCAGGGGTGGCCGTTGAGGTCGCAAGGCTCGCCAGAGACGTCGCCCTTGGCGCAGGCGTCGGCGAGCGTTTCGCCGCAGATCCAGTCCTGGAAGGCCGCAATCGCCGCCGCGGCCTCCTCGTCGCCATTGTAGGCAATGCGGATGCGCTGGTCAACGACGAAGTCTGCTTCCTTGCGGAGGTTCTGCACGTTCTTCACGAACTCGCGGGCGATGCCCTCGCGCACAAGCTCCGGGGTGAGGGTCGTCTCAAGGGCCGCGACGATTTCGCCCTGCGCGCCGACGACGAGGCCGGCCTTGGGCGTGCGGACGATGGAGACTTCGTCGGGCGAGATCTCGGCGGCCGTGCCGTCGGGAAGGGCCAGCGACGCGGCCTCGCCGCGCGCCA
>JAGCUY010000113.1 GCA_017962605.1 Kiritimatiellia bacterium
CAGAAGCACGTGCTTCCGCGTCGTTCCCGGAAGCGAGGCCATCACGTTGCGGAAAACGACCTGGCCGTGCGGGGTCTCCTCGCTGAAGGCGTCGGTGACCGGAGTCAGCCCGGCGGCGTCGAGTTGCTCCGCTATCCAGGTGGCGGCCTCGGCCGCGCCGATTGAGCCGGAGTCACGCGGCCCCAGGGCGCAGAGGGCCGCCACCATGTCCCCTGCCCCGAGCGCCGGGCGTTCGGGTTCGATGCGGGCGCACCCGGCAAGGGCTGCGACCGCTAGCAATAGGGGTATGGCGGCGGTCATGGAGCCAAGTAGGCTGCTGGCTTAGACGATTCCGCGCACGCGGCCCGTGGCGACATCGACGTCGATGTTGCGGAAGGCCGGCGTGGAGGTGGTCCCGGGCATCAGCTTGATGTCGCCGCAGACGGGAACGATCCATCCCGCGCCGCAGTAGCTCATGATGGCGCGGATCGGGAGGCGCCAGCCACGCGGGCGACCGAGGAGCGCCGGGTCGTGCGAGAGCGAGTATTGCGTCTTCGCCATGCAGACGGGCAGAGCCGCCGTGGACTTGTCCGCCATGAGGGCGGCAAGCTGGGCCTTGGCCTCATCGGAGTAATCGACGCCGTCGGCGCCATAGACCTCGCGCGCCACCTTCTCGATGCGGGCGTCCATTGGTTCGTCGTCGGCCGAGAGGAAGCGGAAGTCGCCCTTGTCCTCGCAGGCATCGACGACGGCCTCGGCGAGTTCGCGTGCGCCCTCGCCGCCGCGCGCCCAGTGGTCGGAAATCGCGAAGCGTGCGCCTGCGGCCTCGGCGGCCTTGCGCACTTCGGCGATTTCGTCGGCGTGGTCGGCCGAGAAGGCGTTGAGACAAACGACCGGGGAGACGCCGCTCTTGCGGATGATCCCGATGTGGGCCATGAGGTTCTCGCAGCCCTTCGCGACGAGTCCGGGGTTGTCCTCGGTGTATTCAGGCGGCAGGGCCATGCCTGGCTTGACGGCCGGGCCGCCGCCGTGCAGCTTGAGGGCGCGGATTGTCGCCACGAGGACGACCGCCGACGGGCGGAGCCCCGAAACGCGGCACTTGATGTTCCAGAACTTCTCGAAGCCGATGTCGGCGCCGAAGCCGCTCTCCGTGACATGGTAGTCGGAGAGGCGGCAGCCGACGAGGTCGGCCACCACGCTGCTCTGGCCGACGGCCAGGTTGGCGAACGGCCCCGCGTGGACGAGCATCGGCTGCCCTTCGGCCGACTGCATGAGGTTGGGCTGGAGGGCGCGGGCCATCCAGGCCGTCATCGCGCCATCGACCTCGAGGTCGGCGGCGGTGACGGGGCGCCCGGACTTGTCAAAGGCCACGACGATGCGCGCCATGCGGGCGCGGAGGTCGGCGAGGTCGCGCGCCACCGCCAGGATGGCCATCACCTCGCTTGCGACGGAGATGTAGAAGCCGGACTCCATCTCGAAGCCGTCCATCTTGCCGCCGCGCCCGATGATGATGTTGCGGAGCGACTGGGCGCAGAAGTCCATCGCCCAGCGCATCTGGACGCGCGCCGGGTCGATGTCGAGGCGGCGCATCCGCGTCTTGGCGAGGCGGGCGTCGTCGTAGTTGCGCTCATGCTGCATGCGCGCCGTGAGGGCCACCATCGCCAGGTTGTTGGCGTTGGTGACGCAGTCGATGTCGCCCGTCAGCCCCAGCGAGAACGGGGCGAGCGGGAGGCACTGCGAGAGGCCGCCGCCGGCCGCCGAGCCCTTGAGGTTGAATGTCGGGCCGCTCGACGGCTGGCGGATCGCGCCGGAGACGCGCTTCCCAATAACCCCTAGCCCCTGCACGAGGCCAAGCGCCGTGGTGGTCTTCCCTTCGCCGAATGGCGTGGGGTTGATGGCCGTCACGTCGATGTATTTGGCCTTGCACTCGCCTATGCGGGCGAAGAGGGGGACCGTATCCACCTTTGCCACGTAGTCGCCCATCGGGATTGCCTCGCTTCCCTGGAGGCCGAATTCCTCGGCGACATGGCGAATGGGCTTTAGGTTTGGTTCAAGGGCTTCGGCGATCTGCCAGTCCTTCAGTTTGGTAGGGTCTAACATGGCAAGGGTGGAAGTTGTGAGTTGAGAGTTCGGAGTTGAGAGTTCGTGAGTCGGCTGTCGGCCGTCGGCCGTCGAATGTCGACTGTCGACTGTCGAATGTCAGTGGGTTAGCGGATGACGCCGTCGATCTTGTATTCGGCAGCGATCTTGTCGACGGTGCCGTCGGCGAGCATTTCCACGTAGGCTGCCCAGACTTCGACTGCGAGGGCGTCGTTGCCCTTCTTGAAGCCGATGCCGTAGGTCTCCTTCATGATGATCTCGTCGAGCATCTTGAAGGCGCCGGGCTTGTCGGCGATCTTCTGCTTGGCAACGCCGACGTCAAGGGCGACGGCATCGACTGCGCCGGTTTCAAGCTCCATGACGGCGTTGTTGTAGGTGGGCACGACAAGAATCTGCTTGAAGGTCTTGCCGAGGGCGCCGACTGCGGCGTTGTCCTCGTCCTGTCCCTGGAGGGCCTTCTGCACCGGGGTGTCCGTCTGCACTGCGACGTTCTTGCCGGCGAGGTCGGCGAGCTTGGCGATGGCGCTGTTGGCAGCGACGATCACGACCTGGCTGTTGTCGACGTATGCGGGCGTCCAGGTGTACTGCCCCTCGCGGCCCTGCTGGGTGAAGCCGTTCCAGATGCAGTCGATGGAGCCGGAGTCAAGTTCGGCGTCCTTGGCGTCCCAGTCGATCGGCTTGGCGACGAACGTCCATCCCTTGCGCTTGCAGACTTCGCGGGCGAGGTCAAGGTCGAAGCCCTTGTAGGTGTCGCCGTCCTTGTAGCCGTAGGGAGGAAATTCGGCGTCAAAGCCCACGGTGAAGGTCTTTGCGGCCGGCTGCGGGGCTGCGGGGGCGCTCTCCTGCTTGGCCTTGCTGCATGCTGTGAAAGTCGCGGCAGCGAGAATCATTGCGGCGACGGTTGTCAGTGTCTTCATTTGTTTTACCTTTCGGTTGGGGGTGATTCTTAATGGTGAACTGACAAAAAACGATTGCGTTCCGCGAATCACGGGAAGGCGATGCGGCGCGCTGCGCGGCACCGCTCGGCGATGGCGTCCCAGCGGCCCGCCGCGAGGTCGTCCTTGGGGGCGAGCCAGCTGCCGCCGACGGCGGCGATGGCGGGGCATGCGAGCCACTCGGCGAGGTTCGCCTCGCTTACCCCGCCCGTGGCGAGGAACTTCACGCCAGTGTGGCGGTATGGCGCGTAGATGGCGGAGAGGAACTTCACGCCGCCCATCGGGCCGGCGGGGAAGAACTTCAGAAGGGTGAGGCCGGCGTCGAGGCCGCGCTCCACTTCGCTTGGCGTGGCGACGCCTGGGACAAATGGCAGGCCATGGCGCTGCGCGGCCGCGACGACTTTCGGGTTGAAGCCGGGGGCGACGGCGAACTTGGCGCCGGCGGCTATGGCGGCCTCAAGGCTCGCCTCATTCAGAACCGTGCCCGCGCCCACGAACATCTGCGGGCGTTCCTTGGCGATGGCCGCTATCCCGGCCGCGCCGGCGGCCGTCCTGAAGGTAACCTCAACGGAGTCGAAGCCGCCGGCGAGCAGGGCGTCCGCGAGCGGAACGGCCTGCTCCGGGCTGTCAAAAGAAACGAGCGGCACGATTTTCTTTGCCGCTATCCCATCCAGAATATTCATGATAGAAAATAATACCAAATGCCTTTGCGCTATGCAAGGAACGCGCGCACAATGGGCGTAATTTGGAGGTTTAGGCGGGCTTTTGCTAAAATCTTTCCCGCAGACAATGGCGGCAGTGGAAAAAACTTGAGCATGGCTCCTTTTGTTTGCGGAGGACATATTCATGGCAAACAATGAAAACGGAATCTACGCCGGCGACAAAGCCTGGCGCGACTGGTTCGACATCTGCTCCGTGGCGGGCTGCCCCGACAAGGAGGCGAAAGCCCTGCGCAGGCAAATCACAGCAATGCTCTTCTTCCGCCTTGCCAGCCACGGCATTGGCCAGGACGCCGTTGGAGGCGAGGACCCCGTGGCATTCTTCGACTCCTATTTCCTGCTCAAGGGCTGCCGCGACAAGTCTAAGCCGCTTAAATCCTATTTCGCCCACCGCATCAAGGCCGAAGGCATCGCTATGAGGGATTTCGTATGCGGAACGCTCTTCGGCGCGGCGCAGGGGCGCGTCAGGGACATCGTGGTTGAGTGGATCGCCCTTCTCAAAGGATGGAAGCCTCGCACCGTCCGCGCCGACGACGGCCGCCGCCACTTCGCCTGGGAAAACGCCTCCGACGCCGACCTGACTACGCTCGAAGCCCCGGAGGGGATTGACCCCGCAACGCTTTTGGATGTCTCGCCCCTCCGCGCCGAACTCCTCCGCGCGCTCGGCGCGGTCGCCGGGAAAATTTCTGTGGAAAAACAAAAGGTCGCGCTCCTTTTGTATGTGACGGCCCAAGACGTGCCGGTGACGAATCCGGCAGTCCTAGATGGGCTGCAAACGGCAAAATCGCGCGCATACGTCCTTCGGGACAAGGCTATCGCGGCGCTGAGGAAGGAACTTGCCCAGTCGGGCTGGATTGAAAACCCGCTAACCGGAAGAATCCTCCTCGAAGTCTGCGAAGCCGAAATGCCGGCGGACGTTCGCGAAAAGCTCGAAAGGAGCGAGTAAAATGGAAAAGACTAGGCAAATATTCGAAAAGGAATGGGCAATCCACCGCGAGGGCGGCGCATGGACGTCATTCACCGCCGACGCGGGCAAGGCAAGGGCAAATGGCGACTTCGACGCAGACCCCAAGGAGGGAGAAATCCGCATCTTCGCGGACATGAAGCGCCCCTTCGTGGCGCTGCTCGCCGAAAAGCGCGGCGCAGCAGGCTGGCTGATTGTCCCGGTGTCGCCATTCACGGTGCCGGCTTCGGCCCGCGAAATACTCGTCGGCGAGCGCGTCTTCCAGCTTTGGAACGCCTGCACGGCGGCGAAGGGCTTCGTGGAGCGCAGCTGGCGCGTCGATGCGCTCGACGCCGCCGACGTGGCCGAACTCAAGGAGGCCGTCAAGGAGGCGAATCCGGGCCGCATCACAGCCGGCGACGGCGTCGTTGCCGAATACGAGCGCGAATACCTGGTTGCCGGCGGCAGCTTCGAGCCTGTGCTGGCGGAAAAGCCGCGCGACGCTCGTCCTCGGCCGCTCTGGATTCGCATTGTGCGACTCTCCAGCCTGGCCGCCGTCCTGGCGATTGGCTTCGGCGTCATCTATTTCGGCGCCAACAACTTTGGCGCAAGGCGCGTCAAGCCAGCCACCGAGATATATTACGATGATAATCTCCTGTTAGACGAGGCTTGCTACTCCGCACCGTCCGAGCCTTCCGCGCCAGTTGAGCAAGCCGAGACAGCAATATGCCGCAAGCCAGTGGCCAAGGCAATATGCCGCAAGCCAGCGACCAAGGCCAAGTATGCCATGAATGCGGAGAAGTCGATTATGCCGGTTCCTGCGGCCGCAGCCATCCCCATGGCCGACTTCGACATGGCGCCGTCCTCCTTCGAGCGCTATGCAGAGTTCAACGAGAACGAGTTCCAGGATGCGAAGTCCAACCCGCTCTCGACCTTCTCCCTGGACGTCGATACCACAAGCTACGCGCTGATGCGTCGCGAAATCGTCGAATACAAGCGGCTCCCCGTCCCGCACATGGTGCGGCTTGAGGAGTTCGTCAACTACTTCCGCTACGACTATGCGGAGCCGAAGGACGGCGACCCGATAGCCGTCGATTGCGAGATGGCCCCCTGCCCCTGGAACAAGAATCACCGGCTGGCGCGGATCGCGCTTCAGGCCAAACGCGTAGAGAAGGACAAAATCCCGCCCTGCAACCTGACCTTCCTCATCGACGTCTCCGGCTCGATGGACTGGAACGGCGGAATGGCCATGGTGAAGAAGGGGCTATCGCTGCTCGTTGATGAACTGCGCGACGAAGACAGCGTGGCGATCGTCACCTACGCCAACGGCACCTCGGTGCGCCTGCCCTCCACGCCTGGCTCGAAGAAGAGGAAAATCCTCAGCGTAATCGACTCCCTCATGGCCGGCGGCGCCACTGCCGGCGGCGCGGGCATCCAGCTCGCCTACGACGAGGCGAAGAAGAACTTCGACAAGGCGCGCAACAACCGCGTCATCCTCATCACGGACGGCGACTTCAACATCGGCATCTCCAGCCCCAAGGAGCTGGAGGACTTCATCGCGGCCAAGCGCGACTCCGGCGTCTTCCTGACTGTCCTGGGCGTCGGCGATGGCAACTACAACGACGCCATGATGAAGAAGCTCGCCAACGCTGGCAACGGCAACTACGCCTACATCGACTCCGTGCTTGAGGCGAAGAAGATCATGATGGACGAATTCGGCGGCACGCTCCAGACCGTCGCCAAGGACGTGAAGCTCCAGATTGAGTTCAACCCGGCCCAGGTTGCGGGTTACCGTCTGCTCGGCTATGAAAACCGCAGGCTCGAGAACAAGGACTTCAACGACGACAGGAAGGACGCCGGCGAAATCGGTTCCGGCCACACCATGACGGCCTTCTACGAAATCGTTCCGGCTGGAAGCGGCGAGGCGGTCGCGGATGTCGATCCTCTGAAATACCAGAAGCAGGAGAACGTGGGCAGCGACGAGGCTTTCACCGTGAAGCTGCGCTGGAAGGAGCCCGACGGCGACAAGAGCCTTCTCCGCGAGATCCCTTGCACCGAGGCGGCAATCACGCGCAAGGAGGCGACGGAGGACTTCCGCTTCGCCTCTGCGGTGGCGGAGTTCGCGCTCATCCTCGAGCGCTCGAAGTTCAAGGGCGACGCCAGCTTCAAGAGCGTGCTTGAGCGCGCCCGCGCCGCAAAGGGCAAGGACGCCGAAGGATACCGCGCGGAGTTCATCCGCATCGTCGAGGCCGCCGAGCTGTATTCTGGAAAATAGCGGCACATGCTATAATAGCCGCGTCATGACTGGGACATTTACAGCTTGGCCGGCATTGCGGGAGCGGCTTTCAAAGTCGCGATTCAGGTCGCGGTTCCGCCTATCAAAGGCGGACCGCGCCTATATTGCCCGCGTCGGCTGGGAGGCAATCGCCGCGCACTCCCGGAAGATTGTCGGCGAACGCCTCACGCCTGCCGAGCCTCGCAACGACGGCCGCCAGACGCCCATGCGCGGCCACCCCGTGTTCATCGCGCAGCACGCGACGGCCACCTGCTGTCGCGGCTGCCTCGCCAAGTGGCACGCCATCCCCGCCGGGCGGGCGCTGTCGGCCGAGGAGGTGGAGTTCGTGGTGTCCGTCCACCTCGCATGGCTGCGCGAAGCCGCCGGCGACCTCACATCCTTCCCCACCCAGGAAACGCTGGGCCTGTGAATGAAAAATTTTACCGCGAATTTTCGGGCTTGATGTAAAGTAGATTTTTCTATATTCCAGGGATGGATTGTGGTATAATGGTTGCCATGAAAAACAAGGACGTTGAAACGATTGACGGGTTCTCAGTCGGCGAGTCCATCCGCATGTGGCGGAAGTCGAGGGGGCTGCTCCAAAAGCAGCTGGCGGCTGCCGCGGGGATGGAGGTGGCGCAGGTGTGGGCCATCGAGAGCAACCGCAACAGCCCGTCGGTACGCACCCTTTCGCGCCTCGCGTCGGCGCTTCGCATTTCCACGATTGAACTGCTGTCGCCACCGCCCCTGGAAGGCGCCGCGCCGGTGGCGGGGCCTGGAAGGAACCTCCCCGCGCACATTGAAAAACTCGACGCCATCCCGATAATGCGCCCCGACGACAAGGCCAAGCACCTCCCGAAGCGGGAAATGGAGAGGATGGAGAAGGCAATTGTGGCGGCTGCCAATGCCGAGGCCGGGCAACAGGCCGACTTACCGACCATCCTTCCCCTCACCTTCCCCATAATCGTCAGCGAGGGCGGCGCGGAACAGCTCGCGCATTTCCTCCGCGCATACCTCGACGTCGGCTCGGCAATCATCCACGACGTGTTCATCCTCTTCGAGTGCCACGGCATCAGGATCCTCGCCAACGACCGGCTTCCCAAGGACATCCCCGCCATCACCTTCTATTCACGCCTGAGGCGCGACTACACAATCTTCCTCTCGTCGGCGCTGGACAAGTTCGAGCACCGCAGGCAGTTCATCTTCCTCACGGAAATCGGACGCGCCTTCCTCTTCGCCGCGCACAATTTCGACCCGGTCGATGACTCGGAGAAGAGCACTCGGTTCGCGCAGCACTTCGCGGCGACATTCCTCATGCCGGCATCGGCGGTGAGGACGGCTGTTTACAGCCTGCGGGTCAAGCCTGACGACTGGACATTTGAACTGCTGCTGCGGCTAAAGGAGCGATTTGGCGTGTCGGCGCAGGCCTTCAACACAAGGCTGAGGGAGCTTGGGCTGATCACCATCGCGAAAAGCGACGAATACAAAGCGAGAATAATGTCGCACTACGGGGCTGACTTTGACGAGCCGATGCCGGACGGTTCCATCCCGCAAAACCGCGCCGGCGACCTGCTCTCCCTGAGCCGTCAGTGAGTGGCGGAAGGCTCGCGCAGAAGCCAGGCGAAAATGTTGCGGAGAAGCCGGGCGTTCCCGGCCTCACCAATGCGATAGGGCTGGAAGGCCATGGGGTCGGCCGAAACGGCCACGCGGCCGCGCCCGACCTCGCCCGCCGCCATGACGGCCGCGCCGGGTTTCGTCGATGTCGCCGGGAGCGAAACGACGGGCCTGAGCGGCGAGCCTGCGTCCAGCGTGAGCGGCACGAGGGCGAAGAGCAGGACGCCGTCCACGCCCTCCGCGATGGGATGCGCTGCCAGGTTGGCTGTGCGGATCTGGCGCGGGTCGCCAAAGCCATGCGATGTTTCGTCACGCGCGATGCTGCCGCGCGGGATCTCCACGCCCCACGCCTCCTTGCCCAGCAGCGAGAAAGTCGCGTTGGCGCAGGGGGAGCGTCCGGCGTAGATGTCGCCAAAGAGCGAGCCGCCGCGCTCAACGTATTCCCTGAGCATAGCCCGGAATTCCGGCTTTTTGAAGAGCGGCTCCCAGTAGCCGAGCGAATCGCCCTCCGTGACGACAACCGCCGCATATTTCGAGAGGAGCTCCGGCGTCCATTCGTTGGGCGGAACGGCGTCGGCCTCCGCGCCGAGTCCGCGCACAGCTTCGACAAGCTTCGGGAAAAGATGGATGCCAGTGAGCGAGCTGTGCGCGGAAGCATCGTCGTCGAGGGCGAACAGGACGCGCTTCGCGCCCGGCGCGGGGCGGCCGAAGGTCATGAGGTCGCGGACGCGCGCGATTTCCGCCTCCGTTTGCGGCGGGAGCGCGAGATCGGGCGGCCTCTCACCCGGCGCAAGGAGCATGCAGACGGCGACGCCATGCGAGCCTTCGACGGTTGTGGCGAGGCGGCCGTCGGCGGTGCGGGTAAAATCGCCTTCAAGCGGCATCACGGCCCAGCCGCGGCATTCCTCCGGGAGCCTCACGCGGCAGGTCTGGTCGAGGCCGCCCCAGTTCTGGAGGTAGAGGACTTTGCGGCGCGCGTCGCCAACAAGCAGCCGCTCGACGCATGGGAACTCGGCGGAGGGCGCGATTTCGGCATCCAGTTCGGGCGGCGGAAGGAAAGGCGCGAGCCGTTCGGCGAGCGCCGCCATGCCGAGGCCCGTTTCCAGCACGACGATGCGCCCCCTGCCAGTGTCGCCGGAGGCGGCGAAGGCAGCCAGACCGCTGTCGCGGTAGCGGGAGAAGGTCTTGCCGAAGCTTCCGGGCGTGAGGATGAGCGTCCCGCCGCCGCGCACGTAGTCAATCGCGGCGGCCGCGGTTTCGTCGGCGACGCACCAGACATCCGGCGCGACGACGACTGGGTAGTCGGCCGCGTCGCGCCGGAAGCGCTCCTCGCCCAGAACGTCGTAGCGGTGGCCGGTGAACTCCAGCGCGCCCGCCCAGTCCATAAGTTCGTGATGGCGGTTTTCCTGCGAGGCGGGGAGCCCAACGCCGGCCAGGTAGCCATAGAGGAAGGCGACCCGCTCCTTCTTGAACCGCACGGCAGGCTGGACGACGGGCACGGCAGCCTCCAGGCGCTTCGTGAGCGCCGCCTGCCAGAGGCGCAGTTTGTCGCCGCTCGTCCAGTGCCAGACGATGTCGGCGCTGAAGCCGCCCATGAGGTAGCTCCAGAACTGCGACTTGTACTGCTTCTCTCCGTATGGGCCAGGCGCGCCGAGCGTCTCCTGCGTGAGGATGTGGCACCGGGGGTCGTCGCCAGGCGGGATTTTGTTCTCGCCGTCGTAGCGCAGTTCCAGCGTGTTCGTGCCGCCGATCTCCAGCTCGGCAGTGACATCGAACTGGAAAAGTCCTCCTACGCGACCGAAGTAGCCCAGGTCCTTCCCGTTCAGGGCGGCGCCGAAAGCGGCGGGGGCGCGCCCGGCGAGGTAGAAGCGCGCCGAGCCGTCGGCGCGGTCAGCCTCCAGCCGGGCGGGGAC
>JAGCUY010000114.1 GCA_017962605.1 Kiritimatiellia bacterium
GAATAGGGAATGGGGAACGGGGAATAGGGAACAGGGAATAGGGAATAGGGAATCGGGAATGGGGAACGGGGAATGGGGAATAGGGAATAGGGAACGGGGAACGGGGAACGGGGAATGGGGAATAGGGAACGGGGAATGGGGAATAGGGAACGGGGAATGGGGAACAGGGAACAGGGACCAGGGAACAGGGAACAGGGAATGGGGAACGGGGCGGGGTTGCGGCAGTGGCGGGCAAATGGTAAACTGGAATGTGTGGAGACGCTTCCAAATATGAACGACGAATTGAAGAAAGAAGATGCGCCGGACCTATCGGTCGCAGTCGCGCTGTTCAACGAAGTCGAGACCGTCCCGCCGCTCTGCGCGGCGCTTGACGGCGTCCTTTCAAAGACCGGACTGTCCTACGAGGTGGTCCTTGTCGATGACGGCTCCACCGACGGCACATGGGATGCACTGAAGGAGGCGAAGGCCAAATACGCGGGCCTGCGGCTTATCCGTTTCCGTCGCAACTTCGGCCAGACCGCCGCCCTCGCGGCCGGCTTCGATTTCGCACGCGGGAAAATCGTCGTCACGATGGACGGCGACCTCCAGAACGACCCCGCCGACATCCCCGCCATGCTCGAGATGATGGAACGCGAAGGGGCCGATGTCGTCAGCGGCTGGCGCAAGGACCGCAAGGACTCAAAGATCCGCACCTTCCCATCGCAGGTATTCAACAATTTCATCCAGTCATACCTGAAACTCCCGATCCACGACAACGGCTGCTCGCTAAAGGCATACAGGCGCGAGGTCGTGAAGGGCTTCCACCTCTACGGCGAGATGCACCGCTTTGTCGTAGCGCACGCGAAGTGGGTGGGCGCAAAGATCGTGGAGATGCCCGTGCACCACCACGCCCGCGAATTCGGAACCTCAAAATACGGGGCGCTTTTCGGACTGGCGAAAATACCGCGCGTGGTGCTGGACTGCATCACGATGCGCTTCATGCTGAAATACAGCGCCAAGCCGATGCACCTTTTCGGGAAGATCGGCGGCTGGTGCCTGCTGATTGGCGCGGCAATGCTGTCGCTGGTTGGCGCAGAGTGGTTCTGCTCGCGATTCGGCTGCTCGCCCTGGTTCGGCGGCGCGGCGGGAACGCTGCTCGTGAAGCGGCCATTCTGGGTGATCGCACCATTCATGTTCCTGGGCTTCGCAATCCAGTTCTTCATCATGGGACTGAATGCCGAACTCAACACGCGCACCTACTACGAGTCGCAGCGAAAGCCGGTTTACAACGTCCGCGAAACGCTCTAGGAGCGGAAGACAAAAAAACAACCCCGCCATGAATAGACATGGCGGGGAGTGATGCGCCGTGAAAAAGCGGAAGGGCGCCGGCGCTACTTGCGCACGGGCATGAGGACGTAGAGGAAGGGCAGGTCGCACTTGAATGTGGCCGGTCCGCGCTCGCTTGCGAACTCAATGTAGATGGCGTCGGTATCGACGTTGCGCAGAGGCGCCATCACGTATTCGGGGTTGAAGTCGAGCTGAAGGTCGCGCCCGCCGTATTTGATGGCGATGGTTTCGCGGGATTCGCCGACTTCGGGATTCTCCATGGAGATGGTCAGCTCCGCGCCCTTGAAGGACAGGCGCGCCGGAACGCTGCGGTCGTCGGCGGAGATCACGGAGACGCGGCGAATGGCGGCGAGGAGGTCCTCGCGGGCGACTTCGACGCGCTCGACGAAATTCTGCGGGATGACCTGGCGGAAGTTGGGGAACGCGCCTTCGATGAGCTTCGTGGCAAGAGCGGCGTCACCATACTCGAAGAGGGCCATCTTGGCGTCCACGGTGATCTTGACATCGCCTTCGTCCTTAAGGAGACGCATCGCCTCGGCGACGGACTTGGCCGGGAGAACGACGTCTGTTTCCATCTCGACTGGGATCTCAAGCTCCTGCTCGACGAGGGCGAGGCGGCGGCCATCGGTCGCGACGACGGTGATCTTGCCATCGCGGAAGGAGAGCAGGACGCCGGTGATGATGTGGCGGGACTCATCTTCGGAGGCGGCGTAGGAGGTCTTGCGAAGCATTTCGCGGAAGATCGGCGCGCCGAGCGTGAAGGATGCCTTGCCTTCGGGACGCTGGAACTTGGGGAAGTCGGCAGCGGGGATTCCGACGATCTTGAAGAAGGACGGGCCACTGCGGAGGGTCGCGCAGTCCTTGTCGTCAACGTCGATTTCGATGGCGCCGTCGCCAAGTTCGCGGACGATGCCGAGGAGCCGCTTGATGGGGAGCGTGGTGGCGCCGTCGGCGTCCACCTTGGCCGGGATGGCGCACTTGATGCCGAGGTCGAGGTTGGTGGTGGTGACGGTCAGGACGCCTTCCTTGGCCTCGAAGAGGGCGTTGGAAAGAATCTGGAGGGCGCTGCGCGCGGGAACTGCGCTGGAGACACTCAGCAGGGCTTCAAGGAAGGATGATTTTTCTACGGTGATTTTCATGGGTGTTTAGGGGCTAGGGGTTAGGGGCTATGGACTAGGGGTTAGGGTTGGGTAAAATTGGTTGTTTGTAAAATTACGGTAAAGATTATATCAAAAAAGGCGGCGTTACGGGCGGTCGAGAGTGCCCTGGTAGTGGCCGCGGGCGATCTTTAGGGCTGCCGTGCGCTTGAGTGGGTCGAAGCGGACCACGACCTTGCGCGGGTGCTTGTAGGTGGCGAGGTCTCCGCAAAGAGTCTGGACGGCCGCGCGGACCTCGGCCTCGATCTCGCTTTCGGACATTTGGCCGCCGCCCTGCTTCTGGAACTTGTCGGCATCCGGAACGACGATGGCGCCGACCTTCTCGCCGATGTCCTGGCCGTCGTGGTAGCCGAGGACGAGGACATCCTTGAAGCGCTGGTCGCGTTCAAGGCATTTCTCGACCTCCTCGGGGTAGATGTTCTTGCCCTCGCGGTTGACGATGAGTGCCTTCTTGCGGCCGCGAATGGTGATGTAGCCATCGGAGTCGATGGTGGCGAGGTCGCCGGTGTGGAGCCAGCCGCCGCGCAGGGCCTCCTCGGTGTCTTCCGGACGGTTGAGGTAGCCCTTCATCACGACTGGCCCGCGCACGACGAGTTCGCCGATGCCCTGGGCGTCGGGGGCGTCGATGCGCACTTCGACAACGGGAATGGCGGGGCCGATGGTGCCGATCTTCGGGCGGCGCCAGTTGCTGACGGAGACGACAGGCGAAGCCTCCGTTAGGCCGTAGCCCTCGACGACGGGGATGCCGAAGCGGCGCATCACGGAGATGACGTCGGTAGGGCATGGCGCGCCACCTGTGATGACTACGCGGAGGCGCCCGCCGAGGGAGCGGAGGATAAGATGCTTGATAAGGCCGCGCAGGTGGAAGGCCTGGAAGAGAAGGAGGATGCGGTTGGTGCGCAGGGCGTCGTTGATCTTCTGAGCGAACTTCTCGACCAGAAGCGGGACCGCCATGAGAATCGTCGGGTGGTAGATGCGCATGTCCTCGGGGATGGTGCGGAGGGAGCGCACGAACTGGAGGCGCGCATGGAACGAGAGCGCGATGATGAAGTTGGCGGTGAAGGAAAAGGCGTGGAAGAGCGGCAGGACTACGAGGAAGCGGTCGTTGCGTCTGAAAAGGGAGACTGACTCGGATGCGCCGGCGGCGTCGATCACGAAGTTGGCATGGGTGAGGAGGGCGCCCTTTGGCGCGCCGGTTGTGCCCGAGGTGTAGATGATGGCGCAGATGTCGTCTTCGGCGACCTCGGTGGTGGCGTAGCGGCCGGCGTCGGCGAGGGCGCGCTTGCGGTCGATGTCGAGACGCCGCTCAATGGCGACGCACGGGCGCCCGCAGACGGAGGCGGGGGCCTCGCCCTCGCAGTGGTAGAGGAACACGGTCTGCACAAGCGGCAGGCGCGGCAGGACGGCCTCAAGCAGGGGTAGGTGCGCGGCGTCGGTCACGACGGCGCAGGCCTGGGCGTCGGCGAGGATGTAGGAGACCTCGGCGGCGCGCAGTTTGGGATCCATCGGAACGACGGCGGTGGCAGTGCATGAAAGGGCGAGGTAAACCTCAACCCATTCGTGGCAGTTGTCGAGCATCAGGGCCACGGGGGCCTTGCGGGGCGCGATTCCGGCAACGGTGAAAAGCTCGGCGGTCTTGCGGACGGCGTCGCCGAGCTGCGAGTAGGTGATTGACCTCACCTGCCCCTCGTCGAGGTATTCGATGGCCACGCGCCCGCCGGACTGCGCCACGGCGGCATCGAGGAGGGAGCGGATGGTATTGGGCATATCGGGAAGTCGAAAGTCGAAAGTCGAAGGTCGAAAGACCTAGTCGTCTTCGGCTTCGTCGTCAGTTGCGGGACCAGCGGCTTCAAGGCCTTCGAGAACGCGGGAGGTGAAGCCCTTCTCCTTCAAGTTCTGGAGGAGCCATTCCGCGAAGAAGAGGGAGTCGGCCGTCTGGGCGCGCTGCGAGGCTATGCGCTCACGCGTGGAGGCAACCTCGAAGGAAGAATCGGGATTGTCGTCGCGGGTGCGCGAATCGAGGCAGAGGATGAGGGCGCCGCCGTTGATCTTGACGGGGTCAGAGATGTCGCCGGCCTTCATGCGAAGCGCAGCGGGAATGATTTCGCGGGCGTGCTCGATATCGTCAACCTTGTTGTCCGCGAGGCGGAAGGTGACGTTGGAGGAGATGGCGAGGGAGAGCTCTCCGCACGCGGTGGCGAAAGCCTCGGAGAAATTGCCTGCGCCTTCCATCTTGGCCTTGATGGAGTCGAGGGCCGCCTTGGCGTCGGCGTCGAAGAGCTCGATGCGCTTCTCGGCGAGGGCGAGCGGGCGGATGGTGTTGGTGACGACCTCAAGCGGCTGGGTGTGGGCGAGGTCGTTCGTCACGATGCGCATGAGATAGACGTTGCGGTTGCCGCGGGCGATGGCGTAGAGGGAGTCGGCGCGGGAGACGTCGAGGTCGGCGGCTTCGCTGCGGAACTCATCCAGGGCTGCGGACTCGACGCCGGGGATGTATTGGGTGTCGTATGCGAAGAGGGCGGAATCCCTGACGGTCAGGCCGCGCATCTTGGCGCGCGCCTCGAACTGGTCGGCGTCGGCGTCGCCGAGCGACTCCATGAAGGCGGAGAGGTTGGTGGTGGCGACGTGGACGGCCTCGGCGAGGGTGAGGTCCTCGATGATCTGGGGCTTGGCCTCCTCGAAGGTGAGCTGCTCGACGCCGTTGGTGCCGCGCCTGGTGAAGCGGGAGGGGTCGGTGTCGTAGATGTCCTGGGCGTCGGCGTCGGCATCCTCAAGGACAACGGCGTCGGTGAAGTTGGTGGCCGAGAGCGTGGCGAAGCGCACCTGGACGCGGTCGGGCAGCTCGAAGTTGGCCTTGTTGCGCTCGTAGTAGTCGGCGATGTCGTCGTCAGTAACCTCAATCTCCTCGTCGGCATGGGTGTTCTTGACAGTGGCGTAACGGAGGGAGAAGGTGTCGGTGTATTGGGCGAGCTCGTCGTCGATGGACATGGGCGAGGCCGTGGCGCCTGCGGTGATAACCGACATGAGCTTGAAGAGGACGATGTAGTTGGCCTGCATCCGCTCAAAGGACGGGACGGAGAGTCCAATGCTGGAGACGACTGCTTCGTAGCGGCCGCGGTCGAAGGCGCCGGCAATCTGGAAGTCCGGGGTGTTGACGATGCGGTCAACGAGCTCACGGCGGGATGCGGTGATGCCGAGGTCGCGCGCCGTGCGGAGGGCGGCGATGTGCGCCCAAATCTGGGTCTCGGTGGCGGCGGGCTCCAGGTTGGCGATGGTGCTCGCTAGCATGCGGCGGGTGAAGTCGTATTCGTCGTAGGAGACGGACTCGCCGGCTATGGATCCCGCCTCATTGGGGTTGCGCTCAGCGCCGCTGCGGCCGCCAGGGTTGCGGTAGCAGGAGTCAACGGAGAGGAAGGCGAAGGCGATGACGACGGCGAAGATGATCCAGAGGATGCGGCTGCGGATCATGCGGTTGAAGTGATAGATGAACATGGTTGGTATAGGGGTTAGGGACTAGGGTAGGTAGGGACTAGGGATTAGGGGCTAGGGGCTAGGGTGAGGTAGAGAATAGAGAATTAGGGACTAGGGGCTAGGTTAGAGGAAGTCGAAGAGGTTGTCATCGGAGGCGGCCGGGGCGGCGGGCGCGGAGTCGCCACCGAGGTCGTCGAGGCTGTCGAAGTCATCGTCGTTGCCGCCGAGCGCGTCGGCGTCGTCATCGCCTGCGGCGGCGCGGGCGGCCTCGGCTGCGGCCAGCTCGTTGGTGATGGTGTCAAGGAACACATTGGAGCGCGCGGCGATGTCGGACTTGCCAACTGCGAACGCGAAGCTCTCGCGGCCCTTGCCGGCGGGGGTGGTGGCGAGGACAGCAACGACGGTGGTTCCGCCGACGGATGCCTTCTCGCGCCAAATGCGGACGGCCGACTGGGAGTTGAGCTTGAGGCGGTTGAGTTCGCTGTTCTCCTCGTACGGTTCGGGCGGATCGGCCTCAAGGCCAGTATTGATGAGGACGCCATAGTCGCCAAGGGTGTCGGTGACGACGGTGTAGGAGTCGTCGGCGTTAGATGAGATGCGGGCGCCGAAGCCGTTCTTGAGCGAAGGAATGATGAACTGGCGGCCGATGAACTTCATCTTGCTGGACGACTCGGCGGACAATTCGACATCGACCATGGCGGACTCCCGCTTCGACCCCTTGGTGCGCGCGACGGAGACCTTGCAGTTGCCGACGATGGAGCGAACGCGGCCGACCGGCGTGTCGATGACGACGAAGTCCTCGGCGGTGCTGGCGCCAATGCGCGTGAGGGCTGTGCCGCTCTCAAGAGAGACGATGCGCGGGGCGGCCTCGCCTTCGCCGACAGTCACCTTAGCGGAGGTATTGGCGAGAATGCGGACGGCGTCGGCCTCGGAGAAGAGCAGGACGGCGTCGGAGTCCTTGCCGCACTCCACCTGGGTGCCGAACGGATATGCCTTGTCGCGCTGGGCGGGCTCGAATGCGGCGGCGCCGGGCTTGAGGACGCGGCAGTCTCCTGTCGGGTTGTGGACCTTGAACAGGCGGGTGTAGGGTTCGGCGAACGAGGCCGTAGCCATCGCGGCCGCGACGGCGAAAATAGCAGTTCTTTTCATTGTTTGCATACTCCAATTGTGCGTCATGGAAGGCACTGCGCCATCAAAAACACACCGCAATTATAATAGTGAAGTGTGCGCCGCAAGTCAAGAAAAATTTTTTCGCGGCTTGACGCAAGACGGAGCATCTGGTAGAATTATTGAGTTGTTTTTCCGCGCCCCCTTCGTCTATCGGCTAGGACATCAGGTTCTCATCCTGGTAAGAGCGGTTCGATTCCGCTAGGGGGTGCCATTTTTTTACAAGGGCAAAGTCAGCACAGCATGAAGACAACACTAAGGAAACTCCGCACGGCCGCGTTGGCCGCAGCAGCAATGGCCCCGGTAGCATCTATCGCCGCAGGATTCGCGCTTGAGGAAGGCTCCGCGCGCGGCAACGTCAACGCCCCCGAACTGATGGCCAAAGGCGGAGAGCCGGCCTCCATCTATTTCAACGCCGCGAACATCACCGCCCTCCCGGGCACCCAGGCGCAGGCCGGCATTTCGCTCATCAAGCCCTGGGCCGACGTTTCCACCACCAGCCCCTACACCGGGCAGAAGGAAACCAGCTACGGCCACAGCAAGGTCTGGACAATCCCCAGCGCATACGTGACGCACCAGCTGAATGATGACTTCTGGTTCGGCTTCGGCCTCTTCACCCGCTACGGGCTTGGCGCCGAGTTCCCCGAAACCTGGGCCGGCCGCTATAGCAGCTACAAGGCGGAGATAATCTCCTTCGACGCGTCGCCGCAGATCGCATGGAAGGCCACTGACAGCCTCTCCCTCTCCGCCGGCTTCTCCCTGCGCTACTTCGACATCGAGCTGGCGCAGAAGATCGACGCCGCGGGCATGTACGGGCTGCGCAACTACAACGACCCCGCCTACTCGCCATACGACATCGACCAGGACCTGCACGGCGACGACGTGCGCCCCTGCCTCGACCTCGGCCTCTCATGGAAAATCACCGACACCGTGACCTTCGGCGCCGCATACCACAGCCGCGCCCAGTTCAAAGTGCGCGGTGACGCCAAATGGGAAAAGCACCCCGCAGTGAACGCGATGGCCCCCGCCTACTTCGAGGACTGCTACTTCACGGCGCGCAATTGGAATCCCGACAAATACATGGCCGGCTTCACATGGGACGCCACCGAGCGCCTGCACCTCTCCGCCGGCGCCACCTACACCACCTGGCACCTCTACGACACCCTCCTCATCAAACTCGACCACGACATGATCCCCGGCCGCGACAAACTCGTCAGCGAGAAGAACTGGCACGACGCATGGCGCCTCTCCGCCGGCGCCTCCTACGACCTCACCGAAGAGTGGGCCATCCGCGCCGGATACACCTGGGACCAGTCGCCCATCAACGGCGCGATGGCAGACTACCTCGTTCCCGGCGACAACCGCAGCATCTTCGCCATCGGCGGCGGATGGACACGCGGCGCATGGACCATCGAGGCATCCTACTTCTACGAACTCGTGGAGGACTTCCACGTCGCCGGAAACCCGATGCACGGCACCTTCGACGGCAAGTACCAGAACGCCTCCGGGCACTGCCTGGCCCTCTCGGTCACGCGCCGCTTTTAATTTCGATTTTGCGCGGCGCTTGCCTTTTCCGCCGACTTTCGGTATCATAATAAACCCGTTTTCAATGGAGAAAAAAGACCATGGTTACTATAAGACTACGTAAGGCCGGAAGCACCAACGCGCCCTCTTTCCGCGTTGTCGCGGCAGACTCGCGCTCACCGCGCGACGGGCGCTTCATCGAGATCCTCGGCTACTACGACCCGAAGAAGAAGGGTGAGAACTATGTCCTGAAGCAGGACCGCATCGACTACTGGCGCGGCCAGGGGGCGGTCGTTTCGGATTCCGTCGCGAGCATCCTGCGCCGCGCGGCAAGGGCTGGCGCGAAGGCCGAAGCCTAGCCGCGAGGCCGCCGCTCTCGAGGCGCGCCCATGCGCATCGACGTCATCACGCTCTTCCCCGCGATGTTCGACGGCTTTGCCGGCGAAAGCATGATGAAGCGCGCTGTCGCGATGGGCGCGGCGCAAATCCGGACGATTGACCCAAGGGATTTCGCCCGCGACGCGCGCCGGACGGTCGATGACCGCCCCTACGGAGGAGGCCCCGGAATGCTCATGAAGCCGGAGCCGCTCACCGAGGCGATCGAGTCCGTCCTCTCGCCCGAGGCGCGCGTCATCCTCATGGCCCCCGCCGGAAGGCGCTTCGACCAGGCCGCCGCAAGGCGCCTAGCGAAGGAAAGCCACCTCGTGATTGTCTGCGGGCACTACGAGGGAATCGACGAAAGGGTCTGCGACGCGCTAATCGACGAGACGCTCTCGATAGGCGACTACGTGCTCACCAACGGCACGCTCCCTGCGGCAGTCGTCACGGACGCGGTGGTAAGGCTTCTTCCAGGCGTCCTGGGCGGAGGCGAGGAGGCGACGGCGAGCGAATCGTTCACGGAGAACCTGCTCGAATACCCCCAGTACACAAGGCCGCCGGTCTTCAGGGCCATGCGAGTTCCGAAAGTCCTGCAGGAAGGCGACCACGCGAAAGTCGCGGCTTGGAAGCGCGGGCAGTCAATCGCGAGGACGAAGAAGCGGAGGCCGGATTTGGCAACAACAACTTAATTTAGGAACGGAGACAAGAAAATGGCAAAGATAATCGACAAGATCAACGCGGAATCGCTCAAGGCCGACGTGCCGAACTTCAAGATCGGCGACGGCGTCAAGGTTTACGTGAAGATCAAGGAAGGCGACAAGGAACGCCTCCAGGCCTTCATCGGCACGGTCATCGCCCGCGACGGCGGCGGCAGCACCGAGACCTTCACGGTCAGGCGCGTGGCCTTTGGCGTCGGCATTGAAAAGGTCTTCCCGGTGCACTCGAAGTATATCGACCGCATCGAGGTCGAGCGCAGCTCCCGCGTCCGCCGCGCAAAACTCTACTTCCTGCGCCAGCGCGCCGGCAAGAGCGCCCGCCTACGCGAAGTCTAGCGCGCCGCCATGTGGACGCGCAGACGTCTGATTTCCGGAAGGGCTTGCAAAAAGGCACTGGGCGACGGGGAAATCCCGACGCCCAGGGGTTGTTTTTAAGTTTAGAGCATTCCCCGCGAAGTACTAAGTCTGCGGCATGTGCAAGAAGTGTGTGCTTTTTTTGGCAATAATCTAGAAACCAACAACAGGTAAAGGCAAAATGATGAGAACACGGAAGACAAACCTGGCCGAAATGGCCCCCGCCGCCATGGTTGCGGCGATTGCAATACTTCTGGCCGGATGCGAGTCTTCCGATGACTCAAGCGGAGCCTATTGGTCAACGAAAAGCAACCAGACGCCTGCGCAGTCTTCCGCCACCACTACGGAGGAGGAGTCTGCCACCTCGGCGGCAGATGACGGACTCGGCGAGGAAGACCAAGTGCCTTTTGGATCGTTTTCATGGAACTTCGGCGGCTTTTCGGGCGGCCGGGCGATTAAGACCACTGCATCGATAACGGGGTTGAGCATCAATGCATCGGGCATGACCTACCGCTGGAAGACCGGCGGATGCGAAACCCTAGGGGCTTCATCGCGGACAGATTTCACCCACACAGTGGCATGCCTTTTCGTACAGCGTTCCGATGGCAGATGGGTTGGCGGCAAGTTCGATGGCATCAGCACGAGTCGGACTTCGCGCAGTTTCGTGAATATTTTCGAAGGCTACAATGGCTGGTCGCTCTCAGGCGTACCCAACCCTTGCCCTTGCGCGTTCGTCATTGTTTCGACAGATGGCAAGAAGCGGACAAACGTCATTTCTGGCACATGGAAGAGATAGTGGTGTGTTTTTCCACCGCATACGTTTTCTAGTAATCCATAAGGCTGGCTGCGGTTGTCCCTAAAGGGCCAACCCGTTAAGTTTGCGACGCCTTGGTGTTGCGGCGGCACATTGCCACGTCCGGGATAAAAGTCAGCGCGCAGAGAAGGGAGATCATCAGCGCGAACGGGCGGCGCCACACTCCGGAGAAATCCGGCAACAGGACGTAGAAGCGCTGAAGTGGAACAGGTTTGAAGAACGGGTGGAAGTGCTCAAACCACCTGCGAGGGTGGATGGCGAGCCAAATCGACAAGGCTATGGTGAGCGGGCCTAGCGTCCATAGCAGGAATCGAATGCGACGCCCCCATCTGGAATCTTCCGGACCAATGCCGACAAAGACGAGTATGGCTGGAAGCAGCGCCCAGACACATGCGACCTGATACCTCCCTGCCGCGCAAGTCCCCCCTCGGAATGTCGGGAACATGGCCACAGACATGGCAATTCCCATGGAAAGCACCGCGCACGGCAAGGCCATTTGCTCCGTGCGCCAGCGCGACAGTAGCGGGATAAGGACAAGCAGGCCCGCCCAGGCGGCAGGGCACATGGGCACTACGCCGCAGGAATTGCCGAAAAGATACCGCACGAAGCCTCTTGGAAGAAGCGATGGCGTGATAGGGCTGTTGGCATCCGTGTTAGGAGGAAAGTAATTTCCCCAGCGCCAAATGTGATAGCCGAAGTAGGCCGAAGCCCCAAGCAGAATGACAACTACCTCGCCCCACTGGCGTCTGCAGATGGCGCGCGCCAGACATATTGCCGCCGCTACAAACGCCGCGCCAGCAATACGCGAAGAGCCGAAGAGCGCCAGGAAAAGACATGCGTGGCCAATGCAGCGCGGCACGGCGCCTTCCCTCCTAACAAGCAAAAGGAAAAGAGCCAGCAATACCCCCATTATGGTTTCGGGATAAATCTGGGCCGTGTAGAACATGACTGGGGCGCTGCCAAGTATGAACACGGTCGAGGCAGCCTGAAGGACCGCCGCTCTGCGACCGCCCGGGGAAAGCATGACGAGTGTGGCTCCCGCGAGAGCGGCAAGCAGGCCCTGCACAAGAAGGACTTTCCACCTCGGTCGGTTCTGCGACAATGCGAATGGCGAGCAGAGAATCGGCTCCAATGGACCTCCATGAAGTATTTGCTGGTTACCCCACTGCTCGCGGCGATCAAAGCGGAATCTGACGCCATAGCGCTCTCGGCAGTTGTCATATGTCCACTGCGTATTGCCAATGATCCACTTGTATTCATACCAGTAGTTCGTGTATGTCTTTGCGGCATGGACAGAGGACACATCCTCGCCTTTGCCGGAAGCAATGGCCTGGGCGGTAAGCAAGTATGCGGGTTCATCGCCCGTTAGGCGCCAGCATGCACGTTCATGGTCGGCATTGAACGGGCAGAGACTCTCCCGCGCCAGAGAATAGATGGCAAAGAGAGTCAGGAATGTTGCGGTCGCCAGAATAAACCTCTGCTTCACGCATTCTTTTTTTTCGTTTGGGGACATCATTTCACTTTTGTAAAAAGGTGTTCTCCAACCGGTGTATTTTGTTATGGCGACTGCTTCCAGACGATGGAAAAATCACCCAGAGTCACTGCGGCGGCACCCTCGCCATTGGAAATGGCCACACCGCAAATACGGGGACACGCCGGCTTTTTGAATACTAGTTCCATTTCAACGTTTTCCCCAGGATGCAATTCCTCGCCTGAGAGGAAGCGCTGGCTGGCCGCCTTTGTAAAAGTGATGGACTTCAGTTCAGGGTCATCGTTCTCACGGCGGGGGACTTGGAAGGTGATGTGGTAGGTTCCAGGGTCAAATAGGACTGGAAATTCCGATTCCAGCCTGACGGGGACATTTGCAGCGCATGCATCCGTCTCGTTCGTCAGAGATTCCGGCCCGGGATATACGGTCAGATCGCCGAAGCGTATGCGGGCGAAGTCGGACAAGAAAGATTTTGGAAATGGCTTCACAGCCGTTCCGATAGCGGCATCGACATCCTGCGGGAGGCCGGCGGAGGAAAGGAGTTCTGCTGCCTTGTCTGGCGAACCGCCGCGGGCAAGGAGTTCGGCGGCGTAGGCAGGGTCGGCGGTGATTGTGGTGAGGCAGAGTGACGTCTGGTCGTCGCCGCGCATCCTTACGCGTGTGCGAACATAGATGTCGCCCCAGCCATCGAAAAGGCCAGGCTTGTAGAGGAACCAGTCGGCGCGACCGGGGTCGATGACCTTCTCCCTTGGTTCGAAACAGCATTCCCACTTTATTTTGGCGGGGACGAAACCTTCGGAATGGCGCGTGACGGCATAGAGAGGGCGCCCATCCCTTGGAGGGACGAAGCGAACGCCCTTGCGGGCGCCAACGGTGCGGATGGCCTCGATGGGGCCAAGCCAGTCACCTCCTTGGGCGACATCGTAGTGATCGGGTCCCATGCGATAGGCGGTGGCACGGGGCGCAAAAGGCGTGGGCAAGGCGAAGGTGGCGTTTTCAGGAATTATGCCCCAGAGTTCCATGGGCAGCATGGAGAAGGTTGTCTGGTAGCCTGGAATGAATTTCCACTCGCGGAGGAGGACAGCTCTGGCGAGGAAGTTTGTCCAGCCACTCTGCCTGTAAGGCGTGCGTTCGCCTGTGACTGCATCGACAAAGCCACGACCGAGGAACAGGGTTTGGCGGACGAAGTATTCGTAATCCGGCATCGCATTGGCTGTGAAGGAAGGCGACCAAAGACTTTCCGCTTCGCCAAAGACATCGGAAGTGCTGATACGGCCGTATCGGAGCGCAGGATAGGCGAAGCGGTTCGCAGCGAAGCGCGTGGCCGGATTCGAAGATTGTTCCAGCCAGTGGCGCATGGTGTTGCGCGAGTCCTCGGTGGTGAACATCCTTGCCGTGCGCAGGGCGTCGCCATAGGCCAGAGCGCAACAAACGGCGAGGCAAAGCGCAGGCAAGGCGTATCGGACGATGCGAAAGCGCGACAAATGCGCAAGGGCGCATAGTTCGCCTGCGGCAAGCGCCGCTGCGGTGTTGAGAATGATGGCAACGGGGAGAAATTCCTGGCTTCGAATCCATGGAGCCACGGAAAGGTCGAATGCGACGAAGAGGGCAAGCAGGGCCAACAGCCAAGGGCCGCATGGATTTTTGCGGGCGCGGGCGATAAGGAAAATGGCGGCAAAGGATGCGAGAATCAGGTGGATCGGCCCCATGGCGAGAAGGTGTCCGCAAAGAGCGTGGTACAATGACCAGAATAGGAGATGGCGCATGGTGCCCTCACCTGACAAATTACGGGTACTCACCTCCCTGTGGACATTGCCGTAGATCCTGAATATCCTTTCCCAGAAAAACGCGAAATCTTTGCGCAGAAGCGGCGTTAGCATGGCGTAGGCCCCAATGGCTGCAAGAATGCAAAGAATGGCGACAAGGGCGCACCGGCGGGTTACGCGGCGCCGATCAACAGACGTCGTGGCGCTTTTCCAGAGCTTTACGCAGAGGGCGAGGTAAATGATGATGCAGAAAGGGACGAGCGGAGCGACCGTGTATTTGCAGGCGAAGGCGGCCGCGCATGAGGCGGCCCCGCCGACAATCCAATGGAAAGAGTTGCGGCGGACGGCGGAGAACAACGTCCAGAGCGCAAGCGCCAAGCCGGCGCAGAAGGAGATGTCGGTTTCGCAGTAGTGGGCATGCTCGACGACGAAGGGGGAGCAGGCTGCCAGCACAGAGGCACAAAGACCGCCAATGGCGCTGCCGGTGGCGACGCGGACAGCAAGGAAAAGGAAGAGGCCGCATAGGCCCGCGAGGACGGCATTAGTGCGGCGGCCCATGGCAATTGTCGGCCAATGAAACTTGGGGATAGGCGAGCGGATGACATCAAGGTCGCGATGCGTTCCCCCCTCTTGCACGAACTGTTGTGAAAACCATTTGAATGGGGAGGTCACTTTCCGATAAATGTTGACCAGGACGAAGTAACCCTCGGGATAGACGCTACCAACGACTTTCGGGCATCCGAATTCGGCAGTTTCCCGAAGGGCCTTAAGGATTGTCACTTCATCTGGATGCATCCTGGCCGACCAATCGATTCCGCTTATCGCAAAGAAAAATGGGATGACGAATGCGGCGACTGACGTTGCCACGATACAATGGCGGCTTTTCTTCAATGATGTTTCCATTGCTCTTGTCTCCTATCTCAACTGAAGCTTGTTTTCCTGAACATCGTTGGACATTTCATGCCTCATGGCGGTTTCCTGCGCCAGTCGCTGAACTTGGGCCTGAAGCCTCGAAGTGCGGCGGGACAAGGAGAACAGAATGCCCGTTGAGAACAGGAACCCGAAGAAGAAGAGCATGTTCATGGGCGAGGCGATGCCAAGAAATGCGGCCATGCGGGCGAGTGTGCGCGGCGCAAGTGCCAAGGCCGCTACAGATCCGAAGACAAACGTCCACGCTATGCCAAGCTTGTAATCCATCTTGCCCTGCGCGAGAAGGCGGAATATTGACGCCACGCAAAAGCACATGACAACGACTATGAGGACTTGAATGCGAGTGGATATCATTTGTCCAATCCCTTCTTTTTCCAGTTGTAGAAACGCGCCATTGCCATTGCGGCGCTCACCTTGACCATGTAGTATAAGCTTTTCCGCATCGAAATGGATGATTGCCCGGCGGAGCGGCTTCTCATTTCAACGGACATCTCAACGATTTTCGCCCCTAGTGAAAGGGCGCGGACGACGCTTTCCGGTTCGGGATAGTCGTTTGGATATTCCTCGGCAAAGGCGCGGATTAGGCGTCTGGAGGCCATGCGCAGTCCGGAAGTGGTGTCGGTGAGGGTTGTCCCCGTGAGAACCTTTACCCAAAAGGAGAGGAAACAGATACCTACGCGGCGCAACGGCACCGACTGAAAACCCTTTTTCTCGATGAAGCGGGAACCGACCACCATGTCGGCATCTTCGACACGGAGACACTCCAGCATTGCGGGGAGCGCCGATGCGGGGTGCTGGCCGTCTCCGTCGAGCTGCGTGGCTGTGTCATATCCGTGCCTAAGGGCGTAGATGTAGCCCGTCTGGACGGCTCCGCCGATGCCAAGGTTTACCGGCAAGTCCAGGACCGTTGCGCCGAGGCGGCGGCACACATTGGAGGTGCTATCAGTCGAGCCGTCGTTGACGACAACGAAGTCGAAACCAGGGGCATCGCGCCTGAGTTCGGCTATAACACCCTCGATGCTTTCCGCCTCGTTCCAGGCGGGTATTATGACGAGGTTTTTCATTTGCCTTGGTTGTGCGTATTGAATGCGTTCGAGCGTTCGGAGGCGTTGTAGAAGTGGTTTAGGAAAAAAGCGATGGGACGTGGCCAGAATTTTAGGAACATGGAGAGGTTTTCGGCCTTGCGGGCACCGTCCCCGATAATTTTCGACGTCTCGGAATCGGGATGGATGCGATGCATCAAAAGCGGCTTTTTGATGTAAAGAAACTGGCCGTCGAGACGTGAAATCCGCTCCCACGCCTCCCAGTCCTCGCAACTTCGGAAGCCATCGCGGAACACTGGACGCGGCACATTGTCCAGGCAAAAAGTGACTGATGGGCAGCAAATGGCGTCGCCGAAGGCCAGGGACAGTCGCCGCGTCCAGCACGCGGAAGCGAGAACCTGCGGACGCAGCGGCAGGAGCATCAGTCGCTTTATGTTGAGGAGGCGATTGCGAAGCACTCGTTCGCCGCCACGCAACTCGCCATAATCAGAGAAGGCGATAAGGGGCCTTGGCGCGGCGCGCATGGCATCAAGGACGCGCTCGGCATATTCTGGCTCGTAGGTGTCATCCTGGTGGGCGACAGTTGCAAAACGCGTCTTAACGGCGGCGAGAGCGAAGTTCCAGTCCTGCGTGATACCGCCGGGGCCTTCGTTCACGAGAAGTTCGATGCCGTAGTGGCGGGCTGTCTTTTCAAGAAAAGGGCTTGGGGTGTGGGTGGCGAGGAATATTCTCGAGGGACGGGTCTGCCCCTTTAGAGAGCGAAGGCACTCTTCCAGGTATGGGCTGTCCCCGTAGGCGCAGACGGCGAATGTGTGGTCGGGGCCACGCGCGTCGACAATGGAACTTCCTGTATTATTAGAATCCTCGTTCATACACTAATTCTAGCATGAGATGGTCACATGTGCAAGGCTAACATTTGCCCGAGAAATACGAGCGGGGAAATGGCGGCTTTTTTCGGAGGTCGAATTCAAGGCTGTGAAGCACCGCTGGTCCTTTCTTCTTTCTGCTCATTTCCAAGAACGCCGTCCAGAAAATCTAGTTGCATCTGGACGGACGAACGCAACTGCCTAACCGCGTCGTCGAAAGAACCATTGAATCCGGCTGGCTGAAGGAGACGCCATTCATCTGCCATGCAGGGCGCGAGCATGGCGGCATCGGCGTCAATGCGGTTGGATACCGCCTCGTCAGACCAGGGGCCTGAGCGCAGGGAATGCCAAATGCGGCGTAGCGTGTCCGTAAAATCCGGACGCTCGTTGAGGATTCGGGACAAGAGGTGGTTGGAAAGGCGCGCGGGCGTTCGCCCAAGGAAGGTCTTGTCGTAGTCCCAGGGGATGACTAACGTGCGGCCAGTGGACTGATTCACGGCAAAATACTGGTTCATGGTTCGACCATCGTTGTTGTGGGAGAAGTTGAGCAGGAGCCAGTAGCATGCGAGGTTTTCCATGTCAAGGCACGTCTCAAGCGTGGAGGAGAAAACGCCCTCTGGCGCAGACGACGTCCACTGGAACAACTCGCGAATGGGGAGGTAGGGATCTGGGTCATCCGGGCGGGAGGTGAGGCAGTCCAGCATGGATGTGTCCGACGTGCGCCAGATAGAGTTATTAATGCCTCGGACCTTGAATAGCGGCCAGTCAGGAGGGACAAGGTCGCGGGCGCGGCCACAGGTTTCCCAAATGCCGAAGTATTCCCCGTTGAAGAATAACTCGACGTGCGAGAAGCTCGGGGCGGGGAGATCCGGACGGCCACAGGCCGATGCGGCGGAGTGGTAAAAGTCGAAGGAAATCTTGTTGCGAAGGCGGGTGGGGTCGGCGTAGCCGTTGTGAAGGAGAATGTGCGTGGTGGGGAGATTTGGATCCGGCCATGGAAGCGGGGCGTCAAACTTCAGGGAAAGCGAGCGCTTTACGCCCTTGAGGTAACTGGTATTGCCGCGGTGGCGGAGGCCGCCGCCGAAACCCGCGAGGCCATGGGCGGAAATGGCGTCGCCTTCCGGGGTGAAGACGGTGAAAGTGAAGTCTCGGCGGCGGACCTTCTCAACGGGCGACATAACGGATATGGACAAGACGGGAAGGCGATGCCGTTTCTGCGGGAAATAGGTAGGCCGATTCCCGGGAGGACGTTGCCTGGCGACTTCTGCGGCCTTTCCCGCCACAATTCTGCCACGTGCCATCAATTCGGAAGCACTCCATGGAAACATGCAGTCGGATCGGAAAAGCGCCGCAACACGGCGCAAAGCGGCACCTTGACTGACACCATTTGGCAGAATATCCGCCGGCTTGGGGGCGCCGCCAAAGTATAGGGCACCCGGCGATAGCGCGCCGCGCTCCATCCAAGCGGACCCCGGCGCATCAATCGGCTCGACGACATAGATGCCGCGAAAAGAAGAGTTCACATAGAGTCTAACTAGCGTGCCGTTGAGCGGAACGACGCATGGGGCGTCGGCATGGAAGTGGCCATGCAGCTCTGGCGGATATAGGCGCGCCACGCCCGTTGCGCCAAAGGGCGCGGGACCTTCGCCTGCAACTACGAAAGCAGGGCGCCTCGCCGACTCTCCGCCTGAATATTGGTCATCCAGCCATGCAGAAGCGCAGTGGCGTTTGCCTTTGAAGATGACGTCGATTTCGCGCGCCCGAGCCGCCGATCGCGTTCTGTAGCCGTTGAAGAGCGACTTCTCATGCGCCTTGACGAAGTGGCGCTCATCCCCCTTCCGCATCCTCAAGGTAAGAATCGGAGCATCGGCATTGAGGGTGGCGGCGCCCATGCGCGACGGGACAAGCCTATCAAGTACGCGAAAAGTGGCGCGGAGAAAGTGATCGCAGAATCGCAATGAGGCGGCGACCATGAAGCACGCCGGCTCCAGCCTTGGCGCAAGTGGCCCTCGCAGGGCGGCAAGGCGGCGGACTTCATGCGCCGACAGAGGGCGGTTCCAAATGGCGAGAGATCCGACAATCCCCAAAAGAGGATTGCGCGATGCGTTGGAGAAGAGCCATTGCCGCGGCTGTAGCGTCACCGGGGATGGCAAGGTCACGCTGGCGCATTCGCGCCCGTTCTGATAAAGAAGCGCGGCATCTTGCGAAACCGTCACGGCTATGTGCGTGAAGGCGCCTGAGGGGGCTTCGTAGGAGGCAGAGGCAGAACTTTCAAAACCATCTCCTTTTAAAAGAAGGCGGAGGGTTCCCCTCTCCAGCAATAAAGACATGCCGGATCTTGACCCCATGGCATTAACGAGCTCCTGTGGGCGATCGGTGTCATCGGGGGCAACTTCAATGGCGTAGGTGGCCGAACTCGAGGACACGTGAATGCCCGTGGGCCTTGGGGAGAGGAAGGAATTGCCAGTTGCGCGCAGGCATCGCCCTGTGCGGCTGGAGACAAATACGCGCGGTGCGTCCTGCACGTCGATGGTTGCGAAACCTACGCGGTCGATTGGCTGTGAGCGATTGAGATCAGCCAGAAAAACAAGTCCGTGGCGGGAGAGAAGGCGTGCACCCAAACGGCGGTCAAAGCGGTCTGATATCCGCTGCGTCCAGAAAAGGACGCGCGGCGCGGTAAAAGCCATAGCGACGACAACGATGGCCGCGACGGCCAAGATGGCTGCCTTGCCGGCGCCATTTCGCCGCATTGGGCAGGAGACTCGATTGTGCGACGCGAGCCGCATGCCCGCTCCTATTTAATGCCACCGGGCCGGTCAAGGAAGAGGTTGAGCGACTTGACTGCGGCGACCTTGTCAAGGCCCGATTCAAGTTCGGCGGCGTCGCACTTCAACCCCGAAAAGATGAATTGCCAGGTTGTGGTGCCGTCGTGGGTGGAGGCGCTCTCAAGGGAAAGCGTCCTGGTCTGGGCGCAAAGGAAGTCCTGAACGGCGGCGAACTTGGCGATGGCTTCCGCTTTGGGCAGGGAGATTATGGCCAGACCATCGCGACGAAGCCAGCGCAGGGCGGCCGAGCCGCGCATCACGAGGAGACCGACAACGGCCGCCGCATACATGTAGGCGATGAATGCGAAGTTGAATGTGGCCGCCGATATGGAAGCCGCGATCACGAGCATGATGAAGCCCACCTCCTCCGGCTCCTTTATCGGAGTGCGGAATCGGATGATGGAAAGCGAACCGAGCAGGCCCAGCGACAGCGGGATTGAAAGCTGGACTCCCACGAATAGCGTGGTTATCGCGACAGCCAGAAGCGGGAAGGAGCGGTGCACTTGGCTTCCGGTGCCGCGCCGCTCATAGAAAAAGCGGTAGAGCAGCTGCGCCGCAAACGCGGCAATCAGGGCGGCCAACAGCGCCGAGATGAAAAGCCCTGGGTCAAGTTGCTCGCGGACCTTGTCGAGATTAGTCTCGATCACATCTATTATTTTCGATGAGTCGTTCATTTAGTTTTCTCCTTGAAGAAGACGTGCCATGCATTCGCCGTATTTTGAAAAACTACCGTAGGCAAGGCCTGCGGCGCGAATGGCCTCGGCCCAGTTCGGCGGTGCTCCAAATTGGTTCTTGAACTCGCATACCATTGCGTTGAGACGAACAGGGGAGGTAGGCGCGATGAAGGCGCGGTTGACGCAATCGGCGCGTATGTCCCAGTCAATTGACACGCGGCTCGCGCTCCGGGCGTCCCAATAGCGGCGGCGGGAATATGCAATGCGGCAGACGGGTCGCCAGGAAAGCGGAGTCGGCACCGGAAGCACCGGAAGCTGCGCAAGAAGGAAGGCCTGGAAGGCCGGCGATTCAAAAGGTGTCTCCGCAACAAGTTCTCGGGGGACGTCCAGCCGAACGCGCGCTTTGTCACGCGCCGCGCCAACGCGGCCTTTGACTTCAAGGAAGGCCGTAACTGTGGCGGGTAGGGCGTCGTCCTCGCCATACCAGCGAAGTCGCACCTTTGTCTTGAGATTGTCGCCGTTGGCCTTCTCTCGGTAGGAAGAAAAGTTCGGCGTATCGAAGTAAATGGAGTTCACGACGCCCTCGGGGAACTCGGCATCCGGCGCACATGCAGCTTCGACGATGGCCGTGACAAGAGGACGAGCAAACGCCGGACCTGAAAACTTACGCTCATTAACATATTTTGACTCTTGTGATGGCAGCATCGCTCAACCTTTTAAATTTCTATATTCTAGCAAACATTTGGTAGAATGTCTTTCACAACTATGAAGGAAACAGGGCTGACGCATCAAAAAGAGGTTTCTGATTCTGAATGGCCCCGAGGCCGTTTTTTGAGGGCAAAAGGGAGGGACCTGCGTCAGGCCGCCGTTGCGAGGCGGCCGTAGTCGGGAGGTGCGCGCCAGCTGGGGGCGTGGTTTGTGCCGGGGATGGCCTTGTTCATTTGAACGTGCGGGTGCCGCCTTTCCCTGGCGAGACCCGCTTTCGCGCCTCCTTTCCGCATTCCTCCGCTATCTCCCTCATGGATTGGCGTGACATGTCGTCCACGAAGGCGTCCACGGCCTCCATGAACCGCCTGTACTGCTCCGTCGCCTCCTCGTAGGCCGCGACCTCGCGGAGCGGTATGTATTTCTGGAACAGCTTCGTGTCCTTGCGGTACTGCAGGTGGTAGAACTTTCCACCCTTTGCGCTCCGCGACAGGACACAGAGCCGTCCCCGCGCCATGCGGGGCATGGCCTCGACAATCTTCAAAAGCGCTTCTTGACTTTTCATGCAAATTATTATACACTATAGTAGTAGTTTTGTCAAGTGTTTTTTATTGGAGGCAAGGATGACGCTGGTTGAGACGCTGGGGAAGCTGGATGAGCTGGATTTCAGGGTTAGGGGCAGGTGCAGGTACAGGGCGTCCGAGATTGCGCTGGTGACATTCTGCGCGCTCGTCTCCGGCGGGACGAGCCACTACGACTTCGCGGACTACGGCAGGGAGAAGGCCGACTGGCTGAGGGGCCTCCACAGGCTGGACTCGCGACTGCCGGACTTCAGGAACGGGACGCCTAGCCACGACGCCTTCCGCTACTTCTGGGAGAATCTGCCGCCTGCAATGCTCGACGCCTGCTTCATGGAGTGGATCGACTGGGGGAGCATCCCGGGCGCGGCGGAGGAGGTTCACGTGGACGGCAAGGTCATCCGCAGGGCGAACGCCCCGGACGGCAAGCAGCCCTGCGTGGTGAGCGCCTACTCTTCGCGGGACAGGATAGTCGTGGGCCAGGTGAAGGCTTCGGACAAATCCAACGAGATAACGGCCATACCGAGGCTCCTGAAGAAGCTCCGGCTCGCCGGGGCCGTCGTCACAATCGACGCCGTGGGATGCCAGACGAATATCGTCAAGACCATAGCCGGGAGGGGCGCGGACTACCTCATCGCGCTGAAGGGCAACCAGGGCGGCATGCTGGAGGCGGCCGAGGACATGTTCCGCGACAACGGCGCACTCGGATGGTATCCGCGCCTGAACGGCAAGTTCGACTTCGCCAGGATCGCCGCGAAGGGGCACGGGAGGATAACCGTCTGGGAATGCCTCCACACGAATGACATCGGCGGATGGATGGAGAACAAGGGGAAATGGGCGGGGCTGAAAAGCGTCTGCATGGTGGCGACGAGGACGAAGGACACGAAGACCGGCGAGACAACCGAAAGCACGCGCTACTTCATATCCTCCCTGCCGGCGGACGCCCAGAGGGCGCTTGGAATCTCAAGGAGGCACTGGGACGTGGAGAACCCGCTGCACTGGACGCTGGACATGGTGTTCGACGAGGACCACTCCCGCGCACGGGGAGGCTTCTCCGCAGAGAACCTGGCCATAATGCGGCACTTCTGCTTCGACATGATACGGAGGGACAAGGGCACGGAGGGGGGCATGAGCCGGAGGAAAAAGGCCCTGACCTGGAACGACAGGAAAATGCTCGAGGCAATCCTCGCGGCGTGACGGCGGATGGATCGGTCCCTGAACGAATCGGCAGAAGGCGCCTCAGGCGCAAACCACGCCCCCAGCTGGCGCGCACCTCCCGACTACGGCCGCCTCGCAACGGCGGCCTGACGCCGGCGCCTCCTCTTTGCCCTCAAAAAACGGCCTCGGGGCCATTCAGAACCAGAAACCTCTTTTTGATGCGTCAGCCCTGATGAAGGAAAGGACCTCATGGGGAACACGGATATTTCCAATCTACAACCCACTTCTATTGCCTCTGACGGCCAATGCGCCGTCAAAAAGTCCGGCAGAGTCGCCGTCATAGCGTTGGCCGCCCTCGCGGCGCTGGCTGCCGTGCTTTTTCTTCCGACGCACGGCGATGTGTTTTTTACCGTGCTTGACGATTCCGCGCAATGCGTGCTGGCACGCGGTCTTTCCCTCGGGATGCCGCTGAGTTACAGCGATGATGCTTTCATCGCCGTGCCCGAAGCCGCCAGGCCAGCCATACTGTACCGTCCGGAATCCTTCCGGATGACACGGGACACGGCCCACCGGATCGACAAGGACACTTTTATCGCAAGGACATTCTTCCTGCCTTTTCTCCCTATACAACGCGCCTTCCTCCCCGGCTTGCCGGCGGTGCTGGCGTTGGCCATCCTGGCCTGCATGGCGTTGTGGGCCGCGCCCCGGAAAACCTTCGGCGCCCTGCTTCCAGCAGCGGTTTTGGCATGCGCGACAGCGTTGCTCACCCCATGGCCCGCGCGATTTTGCCTCTCGCCTTTTTCCGAGGGCGTGGCGACGCTGTTTGCGGCTCTTAGCCTATCACTTTCCTTTAGAACGCCACCCCGTGACAATGCCGGATGCATGGCAATCGGTGCGGCCGAAGGCCTGTTCCTAAGCCTTTCGGTGTCATTCCATCAAACGCTTTCCGTATGCGCCCTGCCAATCGCGGCCTTCGCCGTAATGCGCGGCGGACGCCCTCGCCATGCCCTTTCCATTTTGCTTGGCGCAACCATCGGGATGGTGCCTCTCTTCCTTTCAACTAAATTCGTGTCCGCTCCATACGGTGACTTTTTTCGCCAACGAACTTGTACGCGATGGTCGCGAAGAGCAGCGGCATGCGTATCATCGCCTTTGGCCTGGCGGCAATCGCGCCAATGGCGGCTGCAATTGTAATCGCCTCGTTCTCGCCCCGCATGCGCGCGGCGATGACGCGCCAGCGCGCGTGCAAGGCGGTGGCCGTCATTGGAAGCCTGGTCATGGCCGGCGCCTTTGCCGTGGCGCTTGCGCTGCCTGGAACACGCAGGGCTCTTGCTTTCGACCGCGACGGCTTGCTTTTAGCCATTCCGGCAATGGCCGTCCTATGTGCGGCTACGCTCGCGCAGCGGCGGCCTGCGGCCATATTCATCGTTGCCGCCCTATCGGTTGCCGCGCTGCCCTTCCTCAAATTGCAGGGCAACGAAGTATTCGTCGGAATCTGGTCTCTTCGTAGGTCGCTTCCATTTCTGACGCTGCTCCCGCTGGCCGCCTTCCACGCGGCCTTCGACGCCGAATGCGCCCCTTGGCGCATTGGCCTTTGGCTGCGGCGCGCGGCTGTGGCGCTTGTTCCCGTCTGCGCGGCAGCCCAACTGTTCTCCATGCCGCTCGCATACGGCGGTGGCGGCGAATGGGGCGCACCCGAACTCATCGGGTGGGTTGAAAAGGCCATGCAACCCGACGCCCTATATCTTTTCGCCCGCATAGGCGAGTCCGCGCCATTCGCGACGACGCCGGGGCGTGACGTTTTCGGACTTAACGACACAGTGTCGAACGCCATCAAACATGGTCCAGTCGTCGATTGGCTGCGCGAAGAGGCAAGGCGCCGCCAAGTTTACGTCGTGGCGCTCGACGCCGTTCCCGCGCCAATTGCGGAAAACGGCATAGTCCTCTGCCCGGAGGGCGACCCTATCTGGAACAAAGTGCTGTGCACGGCGGGTGGGAGTTTCGGCACCGCGAAGGTTACCGGCGCCCAGCGAACCTTCGCCTTTCTGCACGTTTACCCCGCCGACTCCAAGGAGGGGGTTGCGGCACTGCGCGGCGGCACTACGCTTCGGCCCGGGCTGGCCCTTCCGTTTGGAATGGCCCCGGGCGGATGGGACGTTCCAAGGCGTGACAAGCCGGGCCGCTGGGCATGCGACGGCGCCGCCTTCTGGGGTCCGGTGCCCGCGCCCGGCGAATCTGTTGAAATCGCCTTCTCCGCCTCGTGGTGGACACGCGACGGCCTAGACGCCCCGCCGCAGGAACTGCGCCTGGAGGCGCCGTTCCCTTGCGCCGCCTCGTCAGAAACGGAAGTCGAGTTAAAGCCAGGGAAGGAATTCCAGAGGGTACATGGCGCGTGACGCGCCCTGCCGACGACACCTCCAATCTTCCGGCAACGGCGCTCTACCGCATCCGCGCGAAGGAACGCTATGAAGAACGCGGCTTCCCGCCAGCGCTTGCGGCGTGCTTCGAGTCAATGGCTTTGCGAATTTGGTAGAAGCCGACTACGAAGCTGCGGCGGCATCCCCGAAAATCATGGGCTGCGGAGCAGGAGTTCCGCAGAGGAAAATGTCGCATCGCCCATGTCGATCCGAAGGCCATCGGAAAAGGCAACTTGACCAAAGAACGCGACACGCCTGGCCCCAGGGGCAAGTGTAATCTTGGATAACGTTTCACCGGAGACGTCAATCAACTTAGCGGAAATGCCTGCGCCGGCCGACGACGTGTCGAGATCATCAAAGACCGCAGCGGCCAGAATACTCGCGCCCGGCGACGGATTGCCATCTAGCGGCGTCCCCCTGCCCCAGGCGGCCGCTCGGCGCATTGTCTCGTCGAGGCCCACAGGGCCGTATTGCAGGCGGCCTTCCGAAAACTGCTCGACAATCAAATCCGGCTTTTCTTCGCGGAAGAGGCCCTCCAGCAATTCCGTCGTGCATCGCTTGAAAATAAGCATCGCGATTCTGTCGAAGCCGCCCATGAATGGTATTGCGAAGGCACCCATGTCTCCGCGCTCATACCATGTCGATAATGGATAGCGTAGGAAGGAATCGTGGAAAACGACCATCATGCGGTGCGGACCAGGCTGCTCAAGGTAGATTGGGCAACGCGGGAAGCGGATGCTGCGCGCGGGAATCCCCAGCGTTTCGCTTGCCGCCACCTTTGCATCGGGATTGGACACGACCAGGCGCCGGTCGCGAATCCAGCACCCTGGCGCCCTGCCCTCCCGCACGTCCTCGGGAACCAAGTCCTCATAAAGCGGGAAGTCGTGGATGCCGGTGAACCCAAGAGCGCGGATCGCGGCGGCGAGATCGCGGTAGATGCAGTAGCAGCCGTATGCGTTCTCGTGGTGGTCTTCCTCGTAATAGACCTCGCGCCCCGAGGCCACTTCGGCGGACAAGGAGTCTATCAGGAACAAAACATTCGTTCCGGAGAAGGATTCGTCCAGCGCGTGTCGCAGGTCTTCGCGGTAGGATTCGCGGCGGTGCATCGCAATCAATGGAAGGACTTTTTCCGGGTGGACGTGAATCTTCATCGGAGTTATTACTTCGAGGTAGCGCGACCCCATCGCCTCGGCCCATGCGACGCGTCCCTCGAAGAGTGTCCGCCAGTCATCCACCATTTGAGGCGTAAGTTTGATCACGCCCATGTAGTCCTCGACCTCCGGCCACTCGCGGCCGCGCCCGAAGACCCACTTTCCACGACCCGGGACATTGTATCCGACTGGGCTGCGCAGGATGTTGATGTTTAGATTGCGGAAAAAGGGGACGATTGCCTGGCGGAAGGGGAAATGGTCATTGTACCAGCCTTCGGTGGCTTGCCCCCATAGTTTCTTGGGCAGGGACCTGTAGTCGGGACGCGCCGCAAGGGCGCGCTTCTCCTCTACGGCGACCGTTTCCCTGTGAGGCCAGTTGAAGAGCGCCGAGGAGGCCGTGAGGAGTATGCAGACCCACATCGTCGCTAACCAGATGGTGAGGAAGAGGACGCCAACCGCCGTTGCCTTTTTTGTCTTGGCCATTGCTTTTCCCTCCTTAGAATCTGAAGTAGATAAATGGGTTGTAGGATCCGCCTGCCAGGAAGAGAAGCGCCAGCGCGGCGCCGACGGTGACGGCAAGCCACGAAATGAGTTCCTCCAGGGCACTGTCGGCACCGAACCTCCGGGCTAGCGCCGCCCTGATGCGCGGGACAACCGGGTAGGCGAAGAGAAGACCAAGGGCCATGGCGATCCAAAGCTTGGGCGCGGCGTCAACGTAGAGAAGCATTGTCTGGCGCGCGGGCTCGACGGCGCCTACGAGCGAGGCGAACATTGTCCACGCCGATTTTATGCCCTCCGAACGGAAGAGAACCCATCCGGCGAGAAAGACCGCCGCCGTGTAGATGAAACCCGCTACGCGCATTGTGGCGGAGGCCGGCGCGACGGCCCCGCCTCCGCCCCTGGTCGTGAGAAGGCGTTCGGCCGTCAGGAAAAAGCCATGTCACAGGCCCCAGATGAGGAACATTTTGTCGGCCCCGTGCCACAGGCCACAGAGGGCGAAGACCACAAGGCTGTTGAAACATGTCCTGGCGAGGCCGCGCCGGTTGCCGCCGAGCGGGATGTAGAGGTAGTCGCGGAACCATGTGGAAAGGGAGATGTGCCAGCGACGCCAGAATTCGCGAACAGAGGTCGAGGCGTATGGATGGCGGAAGTTCTCTGGGAAGTCGAAACCAAGCATCCGACCGATGCCGATGGCCATGTCGGAGTAGCCAGAGAAGTCGTAGTATATTTGCAGGGCGTAAGCCGTGACGGCAAGCCACGCCATGTCGACGGGCAGCGCCTGCCCCTTGTCAGCATATGCCCATGCTGCGTCCGCGAAGGCCGCAACGGTGTTGGCGATGACGGCCTTCTTAGCGAGGCCGAGCAGAAAGCGGCGCATGCCCGAAATCCGCCGAGCCAGGGGCGTAGAGCGTTTCTGGAGCTCGGCGGCGATGTCGGAATAGCGCACGATCGGCCCCGCCACGAGCTGCGGGAACATGGCTATGTAGCAGGCAAAGCCAAGGGGCGTCGGCGAAGGGGTTACGTCGCGACGCCAGACGTCGATGACATAGCTCATGGCTTGAAAGGTATAGAAGCTGATGCCCAGCGGAAGCGCGATGCGCGGGATGGGGATATCGACGCCGGGAAGCAGGTTGATGGCCGATGCGGCGAATCCCGCGTATTTGAACCAACCAAGAAAAGCGAGGTTTCCGGCTACGGCCATGGCAAGGGCGGCCTTTCGGGTTGATTGCCGCCCAACCCGGGCGATGACGCGCGCGGCCACGTCGTTGAACGCAATGCTCGCACAGAGCCAAACCACCCCCTTGCCCTCTCCCCAAAAATAGAAGACGAGGCTATAGATTAAGATGATTGCGTTGAGCGCCGGCCATGGTTTGCGGCCAAGTGCACGCAATATCCGCTCACAGCCCCAGCATGAGGCCAAGACAAGCGGAAGGAATACCGTGACGAATAATAGGGTGCTGAAAAGCATATCATCAATATTACCAAATCCGCGGCGTCTTGCGATTCGCCACTCATCGGCCATGCTCCGTTTCGCGTCCGAAACCTCATTTCCCTTTTCTCAGGGCCGGGAGGAGGAAAGCCGTGGCGAAGGCGCCAGAGCAAAGCGCCAATATGGCGACGGCTGTCGTATAGGAAATGGCAGCACCCCTGAGGCCGAGGCGCGCCACGAGCGGCCGCGCCAGCAGAAGGACAGAAGCCGAGGCCAGAATCATTCCAGGAAGCCCCCATGTCTGGCGGCGAAGGACGACGAGAATGGTCTGCGCAAGCTGGTAGAGGGCAAGAAGCACCCCGCCGCAAAGCAGAAGGCACAGGTTTGCGGCATTGCCCGAAAGATCGAGGTTGAATAGCGTCGAAAGGATCGGGACGCCCGCGACGGCACCAGCGGCGAGGCCGGCCGCGCCAAGGCCGAGAATGGCCACAAGAGGGGTGCGGATTGTCCGGATTGCGGCTGGGCGGTCGCCATTGCGGAGCGCAACCGCAAGGCGCACGACCTGTGGGTTCATTAGAAAATCAGCGCACATGGCAACGGCGAACGAGACCATGAACAGCGCGCTGAAGGCCGCCAGGGTCTCCGCGCCCATCTGCGAGTCGATGGCGAAACGCGGCGTGTTGTTCACCAGCATCGAAAGGAAGGAGTTCGCGGCCAGCGGCAGGCAGGCAAGGAGTATTGCAAGCGACGCGCGTCCGGGAAACGCCAGACGCAGCGGCCCGAATACGCTCAGCAGGGGCATGTCCAGAACAAAGAATAGCGCCGCGTGGGCTGCGGCTGCGGCGGCCATCGCCGGAAGCGGACGGCGCGTCGCCACCAAAACCGCGGCAAAGACGGCAAGGAAGGCCGTGACTTTCGCAAAGCGGACGCGGCAGGCGACGTCAAGCCGTCCCTTTTGCTGGTAGCGGGAGAAGAAGGCGTTTGAAAATGCGTCAGATGCCTGGTAAAGAAGCATGGCCAGAAAAGCAAGGGCTTTGTCATGTCCGCGCCAATCCACAAGAATCCATATCCCGCTGGCAAAGAGCATGGCGCCAACGGTCAGCGCCTTTGCCGCGACATACTCGGAAAACGAACGCCTTTCCGCGATGTCTGATGCCTGGTAGTTTCCCATCGTGAAGTTGCCAAGAGGAAACACCTGCAACGACATAGCCAAGCCCAATGCCGCCACACCGCACCAGTAGGCGCCGGCGACGCGCGACGTGAGGATGAGCATAATGAAGGACATCCCCCCAGCGGCGGCGTTCGAGAGCGCGTTCCAAAGCGTGTCGCGAACCAGCCCGTCGCCAGCTGGTGGCGGGAGCAGGATTTTTAAAATGCATGCCCGTGGTTTCATGGACAAAGGATTCTACCATAGTGCCGCTTGCATGTGCAACTGGCGTTTGTTATACTTGCTTTTTTTGGAGGAATACAACATATGCAAGGACTAATACTGGCGGCCGGCATGGGCAAGCGGCTCAAGGAGCTAACGCACGACAACACCAAGTGCATGATAAAGGTCAACGGCGAACGGCTGATTGACAGGGTGTTGTCGCAACTGGCCAGACTCGGAATAAAACGAACGGTAATAGTTACAGGCTACAAGGGGGAAGGCCTCCGCCGCCACGTCGGCCGAAAATGGGATGGCATGAGAATCGACTATGTGGAAAACCCCATTTTCGACAAGACGAACAACATTTACTCGTTGGCGCTTGCCGCAGACGAATTGGTGAAGGACGACACTCTCCTCATGGAGAGCGACATCATCGTCGAAGACGCGGTTTTGTCAAAGGTACTGAACTGTCCGTATCCCAATGTCGCCGTCGTAGACGCCTTCCAAAGTTGGATGGACGGCACCTGCGTTACCATTGACGAGGAAAACCACATCAAGCGCTTTGTCCCGAAAAAGGATTTCGTTTACGAGGAAATTCCTTCCTATTTCAAGACGGTCAACATCTACAAGTTCTCCAAGCGATTTTCACGCGAAGATTACATCCCATTTCTCCGGGCATATTCCCAAGCGCTTGGCAATAACGAGTATTATGAGCAGGTTCTGCGCGTGATAACCCTGCTTGACAAACCGCTCATGCACGCCCTGCCGCTTTCTGGCGAGAAATGGTACGAAATCGACGACATCCAGGATCTTGACATTGCCGAGAGCATGTTCTGCTCACCCGAAGAGCAAATAACGAAGTTGACAAAACGATTCGGCGGCTACTGGCGATATCCAGGGCTCAAGGATTACACCTATTTGGTAAATCCATACTTCCCGACGCCGCGAATGAAGGCGGAGATGAAAAATTCGTTTGACGTCCTTTTGGAGGGCTATCCTTCTGGTCAAAAGGTGAACGCCCTTTTGGCGGCGAAGACTTTTGGCCTAAAGGTTGGAACGGTCGCCGTCGGCAACGGTGCCGCCGAAATCATCCCGGTTTGGATGAACATGCTCGCCGGCAAAATCGGCTTTGTTTACCCCACATTCGAGGAATACCCGAACAGGGTGGAGGAATCAAGGCGCGTGTTTTTCACACCTTCGGCAGAAAACGGATTCCGCTATTCTGCAAAAGACCTTATCGACTTTTTTGGAAAGAATCCCGTAAGCTCTATAATCCTCATCAATCCAGACAATCCTTCAGGGAACTTCCTTCCAAAGAAAGATGTCCTCAAGCTTGTGGATTGGACCAAAAAGAAAGGTATAAGGCTCCTCATCGACGAATCGTTCGTGGATTTTGCCGAGCAACCCTATACGATGCTCAACAGTGAACTCCTTCGGGAAAACATCCATGTCAATGTGATGAAGAGCGTTTCAAAAAGCTACGGCGTGCCGGGCGCCAGACTTGGCATTCTCGCATGCGCCAACGAGGAGATGGCCGCAATGGTTCAATCGCGTCTGCCTATTTGGAACATCAATTCATTTGGCGAATTTTTCTTGCAAATCGCCGAAAAATATTCCTCCGAGTATCTTGAAGCATGCCGCAGAATCGCAGCGGAGAGGGCAAGGTTTCTACGGGAATTGGCCAAGTTCTCATTTCTTGAACCATTCCCTTCTGATGCGAACTTCATCCTGTGCCGCGTCAAGAAGCCCTACGATTCCAAAACTCTGGCCTTGAAACTTTGGTCAAAAACGCAATGTCTCATAAGGAACTGCTCTGCCAAAAAGGGCGTTGCCGGTGGCTCGTTCGTCCGTCTGGCGGTAAAGTCTACAGAAGACAACAACCTGTTGCTTTCGGCGCTAGGCGAAATGTAGGGGATATATAAGGTGTTTTGCCATGATTAAACTTGCGAAGGCTGACAATCTGCCCCAGATTCTTGACTACATCGGGAATGAGCGAGGAAAATGCCTGTATCTCTACATGGACATTCTTAAATACGGCATCGGCCATCCCGAAATCCAGGTGTGGATGCAGCAAGATAATGGCGGAACTGTCGCCTTGGCGATGAGGTATCGCAATGGCATTCACGTTTATTCCGCCGGGAACAACTACGTTCCTGGCGAGATTGTCGATTTGATACGGCAAGTCAACCCTACAATGGTTTGCGGGGAAAAGACTTTTGTTCAGACCCTCTCAAAAGGCTTGCCGGAATATGGCGTTGACAATGGCGAAGTGGTTAGGCTCGCTGAGGCAAAGGCGGACGCTCGCGACCCAGAGGTTTCTCTTGCCCAAAATGAGGATTTCCTCCCCATCGCGCAAATGTTGAAGGACGATGAAGACTATGGCGCGCCTTTTTCCCTGGAAGAACTAGAATTCCAATTCAGAAGCCGACAGGAGTCTGGCCTTTCTAGGAGCTATGTCCTGAAAATCGGCGGCGAGGTGGTTGCGCATGCGGCAACGGCAGCTGAAAGCAGCGATTTGACAACCCTCAACGGTTTTGTCGTTAGGCGGGACCAACGCCGGAAGGGCTATGCCACAAGAGTTATAAATACGCTTTGCGCGGACCTGCAAACTGAAGGGAAGGCTGTTTTCTCTATTTATTATGTGGAGCAATCCGCCAAACTTCATCACAAACTGGGATTCGTGAAATATTGCGGCTGGTGCAAACTTTTTAAAAAAGTTTAGTCGTCGTGTGATCCGCGATGCGGGCAAGGCGGCTACCGCGAAGTGCGCCTCATGCGTCCCGCAACCCGAAATCCAATTCTATCGGCGGATGGTTGTGGCGGTTTTCTGGCGAAGGGATGGTCATGTAGTCGCCGTAGGCCTTCTGCAGCAGAACCTCTGCGCAATTTGCAAGCGGCACATTTCTTCCATCGAACGGCACCAACCTCGTGGGGAAAATGGCGTCACGCCTCATGGAATGGCGGAACGGTATCGTGTAGAAAGGATAGAACACATTGACCGTGCTCTCATTCTGGTGAAGTCTTGCCCACTGCGATGTCTTGCGGTTTAGATAGTCTCGTGAGAAGAGAATCAGAACCGCATAGTGGAACAGGAAGCAAACGCTTCGAATAAACAGGCGTTGGGGGCCTTTGACGTAGATAACAGGTGAGCGGATTTCCCGCATAATCTTGAGTTTGTTCCAAAACCATGCGTGGCGCCACTGCCGACGCGCCTCGCGAGGGTCGTCGGCGAGGTTGTCAAAGCAGTAGATGTCAAGGAAGATGCCAAACGGCGCGTCAACGCCGCGCATGGATTCCTCGCGGAACTTTGTTCCCTTTAGGCATATGCGCGCAGTCATAAGCGGATATGCCGGATAGCGTTCCGCATCGAGAACATAGTATTTGTCGCCAAGTTCGCTTTCAACAAGTTTTAGCACAGCGTCGTAGTCTTCACGAAGGAGACAGATGTCAATGTCGTCATCCCAGGGAATCATGCCTTTGTGGCGCAAGGCACCTATTGCCGCGCCATAGTCAACCCACCAGCGCAAACCATGGCGGGCGCAAAGCGCGGCGAAGTCGTCTAGCATGCCCCGTAGGACATCTTGTAGATGGGCAAGCGTTTCGGGGTCGTATTCACGGTATGTAGTGGCCATTTTATTCCTTTGACACGATTTTGCAAACCATGCTCACGAAACTGGCAAGAAGACGGCGAAAAACCGAAAGCGACGCGCCATACACAACTGCCACGCAGAAAAGGAGAAGGCTGAGCCAATGCAAAAGTCCTGACTTTGGAATCCCAAACACCATCTCAATGAGCCGATAGGCATGCGGGGACAGAATCGTCGAAATGCAATAAACCAATAGGGATGCCTCGCCAATTCTCGTGAACCCAAAGCGCCTTGCTGGCATGAGGTTCAGCACTGCAATTGACATCGCAGTGGCAATGGCGTAAAAAAGTATTCTGTATCCCATGCCTGTCAAATTGGACATCCCCGTGGATGCGTAAGTCATGCGTATGTTGTGAATGCTGTAGGGGAGACACGCTGCCAGAGGAATCCCAAGCACGAGAACCGCCATGGCTGCCCATCGCGGCAACGAACGAATACGCTCAACCTTCGCATGGTCACAACGAACTCCAAGAACGAAAAACGGCAGAAGTGAAAAAACGGCCGCATAACCTATATGGAACGAAGTCTCTTGCGTGGTGCTTACAAGCAATCCCGCTGCGATGGATAGCGCAATCGGGTAACGAAGTTTGAAAATGCCGACCATTGATTTCCAGAAGAACACGGCGATAAGGTAGTAGAAAGCGGAGGTAGGGATAAGAATCGAAGGTTTGAAAATGTCCGCGTTAAATTTCGCGACACCCAGTCGAATCATCAAGGTTCCCAGCAGGACATAGATTGACTGGAAAACCAGATAGGGGACAAGGACGAATCTTACGGCAGAGGTCCTCGCCCGCGCAAAATCTTTGGAAAAGTATCCGGTGATGAAAGCAAAAAACGGCATGTGGAAAAGGTAAAGGTACTTCATCACAATGTCGTCGGAAACATTTCCTTGCCTATACATGTCCAAGGAATGTCCAAGCGCAACAAGGAAGAGGAGTAGGGCCTTTATGTTGTCGAAAAGCGGATCGCGGTTGCGTTCTTTTGTCTTCGAACAATTAGAAGATGACTTGTCTTTCATTTGAAAAAGCAACTTTGAGTTGTCATCTATTATAGCACATGGCGGTGAACGTTGTGTGCTTTTTTGGTATAATGGCAACATGCTTCACATTGTCGCAACGCCAATCGGAAACCTGGGTGATCTCACGCCAAGGGCGCGGGACGCCCTCACTTCCGCCGACCTGATCGCCTGTGAGGACACTCGCCGCACATGGGCGCTCCTGAGCGCCTTCCACATCGCCAGGCCCGAGATGATTTCCTACCGCGAGGGCCGCGAGGAGGCCGCCGGCGTCCACATCCTAAAGGCCCTCCAGGCCGGACGCAGCGTCGCCCTCTGTTCCGATGGCGGCTACCCCGGCATCAGCGACCCCGGCTACCGCCTCATCCAGCTGGCTATCGAAAACGACATCGAATTCGACATCCTCCCCGGCGCCTGTGCCGTGAACCTCGCCCTCCTCTACTCCGGCCTCCCCACTTCGAGCTTCACATTCAAGGGCTTCCCCCCGCGCCGCGACGGCGCGCTGCACCGCTTCTTCGAGGAGGAGCGCGAATTGCCCCACACCCTCGTCATCTACGAGTCGCCCTTCCGCGTCTGGCACACCCTCAAGGCCGCGCTGGAGGTCCTTGGCGACCGACGCGCCGCTGTCTGCATCGAGATGACCAAGCAGTTCGAGCGCGTGAGCCGCGGATGGCTCTCGGACCTCGCCCAGGAGTTCTGCGTCAAGAAAGTCAAGGGCGAGGTGGCGATTGTGGTCGCCGGAAA
>JAGCUY010000115.1 GCA_017962605.1 Kiritimatiellia bacterium
CGGTGACGACGGCCCAGCCTTAGTCGCGGCCCACTAGGCGGCGCGCGAATTCGGCGGCGCGCCGACCGTGGTGTTCGCCCCCGAAGGCGCCTACCGCATAGAACCCGACCCCCGCTACCCGGTGAAGGACTTCCAGTGCCGCGACATGTCCACCGGCGAGTCGCGCGGAATGGCGCGCCCCTACTCGGGGGAGAAAATCGACGCCCACCTCGTCCTCAAGGACCTGGACAACCTGACGCTTCGCGGCGCGGGCATGGGCAAGACGCTCCTCCTCCTCACGGATTCCTCGCGCGGCGCGATCCGCGCCTGCGGCTGCCGCCAGGTCTTCTTCGAGGACTTTTCCGTCGATCTTGAGACGAACCCCTCGACGCAGGGCACGGTGGAGAAGGTCGAGGAGGACCCCTTCGCGCTGGTGGTCAGGATCGACGAGGGCTTCCCGGCCCCGGACATCCCGCTCTTCATGGACGCGACAAGCCGCTACTTCTCGCCCGTTGACGGGAAGGGCTCGTATCTCAGAGGCGGCGTCGCGCGGATGGGGCCGACCGTCGAGCGCGTCGGCGAAGGGCTCTTCCGCCTCGCCCCTTACGAACACCATCTGCAAAACCCGGTCTGGCGGGCGCGGAAGGCCGGCGACCGCATCGTCATCCTCGCGCGCTACGCCGAAGGGCGCTCAGGCGCGCCGCGCCTCCTGCTCTCGGCCTTCTGCGGCGCGAAGAACATCGATGTTCGGGATTCGGCCGGACAGGTCTTCACGGCGACGAGCTGCTACGCCCCTTCCTTCATCGGATGCCGCGCCGTCGGGCGCGGCGACGCCGACGTCGTGACGGCGAACGCCGACTCCATGCTGGCGGCCGGCATCATCGGCCCCTACGTCTCGGACTGCGTCTTCCGGGGCCTCGAGGACGACGGCATCAACATCGGAACGAACACGGGCGAGCTTTCGACGGTGCCGAAGGATGGCCGCTACCACCACCCCGACCTTGGTGGCGGCGCGCATCCCCATGCCGGCATCCTCCTCGCCGACGGTGTTGACGGCCGCATCAAGATGTTCGCCCGCCTTGGTCCGGACGGCGCCTCGACGCGGCCGCTTCCGGACAACGCCATCCCAGCGGACGCCCTTGCCATCCCCTCGGCGAAGGAGGCGAGGATCACCGGCTACATGGAAACGCAGGCGAAGAGGGTCCTCCGCCCGGACCATGCGATCCGCATCCCCGGCACCGTCGGCGCCGTCCTGAGGAATTGCGAGTTCTCCCGCATCCGCGGGCGGGGCGTCCAGGTCCACTGTGCCAACATGCTGGTCGATTCCGTGAAGGTGTCGGACGTGACGGGCTGCGGAATTTCCGTCCACGGGCTGATCTCATGGGGAATGTGCTTCAACCTCCACAACATCCTCGTGCGCAACTGCTCCTTCACGAATCTTGGCGAAACCGGCGCGCGGGTGTCGCCCGACTTCCTTGTGCAGGGCGATGCGCCCAAGCACAGGATGCAGTTCGGCATCGAGTTCGACCGGTGCCTCTTCGAGCCTGGCGGCGGGTATCCGGCGGCGGCGGTCGTCGGCAACACGGACGACGTCCTCTTCAAGGACTGCACGATGGTCGGCAACTTTTCCTCCGGCCCGGTCACGGTACGTGAAAGCGCGACGAACGTGCGCGTCGAGGGTTGCACGGTGGGGAAGGTCGCGGCATACGGCGAGGAGACCTTCCTCAAATGCGAGAAGTCCGGCCCCGTTCGCGACGGCATCTGGAACTTCCCCGAACCGCGCCCCGAAGTGAAGACGCTCAGGACGACCGCCTGCGCCCTTGGCCTGGACATGTCGCGAAGGGGCGCGCTGGCGTGGATGCGTTCCTGCGCGACGGGCCAGGAGTTCGCGGCGAACGACGGCTCATCGCTCTTCTCACTCAGCTTCAAAAAACTCTCTGACCCTTCCGCTGAAACGCGCATTCTCACCGCCGCCGACGCGGCCGACTTCTCCTTTGAGGCCGCGCCACGCGAAATTCGCCTCGTCTATTCGGGCTTCGCGGAATGCGCCGCAAGGGTCGTCTGCACGGTGTCCGTGAAGCGCGGGGACAACAGAATCTACTGGGATGTCGAGACGGAAGTCGCCGACGGCTGGACGCTTGTCCGCAGCGATTATCCCATTCTCGCGCTGAAGGCTTGTCCAGACGCTTCCGAGCCGTTCGCCCGCGCATTTTACAAGCAGTCGCTCTTCTGCATGGCGGCCGAGGACGTTGCCGGAGTGGAGAAAACATTCATGGCACCCGTCGTGGACGGCTCCTTCCACTGGGCGTTCTCTCGCGTTGGCATGCAGACCGGCACCGCGAAGCAGGGGTACAAGGCCGCGACCGCCATTATGGACGGCATGTCCGGAGAAGCGCCGGATAGACGCGACGTGGCGGAGATCTTCAGGGATTGGTTGGTCGCTGACGGCGAAGATTCCACTACGGTGGCGGCAAAGACCTCCGACGGATCGGCTTCATCTTCGGAATCGCCTTTGAAGGTGGTCTTCCTCGGCAACTCGATTAATGGGACGCCGCCCTCGAAACGGTGGGACGGCGACTGGGGCATGACCGCAAGCTGGCCCTGCCGCGACTACGTGGCCCAGACCGTGAAAGGCCTCGAAGACCTCTGCGGGCGGCGCGTCGATTGGCGGCGGAGGAACCTTTCGCAATGGGAGCGCAACCTCGCGACCTGGGACATCCATGAAAAGCTTGCTGACCTTGTCGCCTTCAAGCCTGACATCGTCGTAATCGCGCTCGGCGAGAATGTGCCGTCGCTGAAGACGGAAGCCGACCAGACCCTCTACCGCGAAAAGCTGGCGGAACTGGCGCGGCTCTTCAAGGATGCCTGCGCGAATATCGTAATCCGCTCGACATTTTTCCGGCGCGCCCACAACCGTGAAATCTGCGAGGCGGTGGTGCGCGAAACCGGCGCCGCCTACGCCGATTTGAATGGTTTTGGTTCCGACGACCCGTCGCTTTGCGCCCTCGGCTCGACGAACGACGATGCGGTGGCCGGCCATCCCGGCGACAAGGGCATGGCCAAAATCGCAGAGGTCGTCATCAATGCAATCCAGAATGCGGGCATTCTGTCCGCCATTCAAAAAACACAGCAAGGAGAACAATGAACACGGTTGACGAAAACACGCCACTTGTCCGCCGCATCGGCGCGGTGAATTGGGATTGCTCCGTCCCGAGCGACACCTTTTTCGGCAAGGCGACGACGTGGACGCTCGGGCCCGCGAAGTGGCGCGACCGCACGCCCTACTACGCCGACATCCTCGGGGAGGACAAAATCGAGCACCACGACCGCTCCCTTGAGGAATACGAGGTGGAGATGCGCTACGCCATCGACGCGGGCATCGACTACTTCGCCTACTGCTGGTACGACCTCACGCCGCCCCCCGGAGACAAGTCGCCGTGCGCGGGGCACCTTCAGGAAATCACCCGGGCCCGCCAGCTTCACGTCCAAAGTCAATTGCGCGGGAAGCTGTCGCTGTGCGCCATTCTCGTGACGTGGCATCCTTACTCAGACGAATGCCTCCGTCTTCTCGCAGATGAAATGAAGAACCCCTGGTACGAGAAGATCGATGGCCGGCCGCTGGTGTACATGTTTTCCGAGACGCGCGACGTGGCGCCGCGTCTGCGGTCGTTTTGCCGCGAGGCGGGCGTGCCTGACCCGTATGTCGTTTCCATGATAAACAATCCGCCCAACAAGTGCGCTGAAAAGTTTGAAAAGGCGGACGCCCTCTGCGCATACGGCTGTACCGACGACGCACCGACCGGCTCGGAATACGCGGCCATGGCGGTCATGCGGAACGCAGTCCGCGCGACGGCCGGACTGCCGGTGATCCCGCATTTCAGCGTGGGCTGGAACCCGATTCCCCGCATCGAAAGGCCAAACCCTTGGGCGCGGTATCCCGAACGCGACTACGCGTCGCCGCTCTCCCGCGGGGAAATGCTCGACGAGGCGGCAATGCTGCGTTGCTGGATAGATCGCAACCGCGAGGAATGCCCGACAGGGCATGTAATGGTCTTCGCATGGAATGAGTTCGAGGAGGGCGGCTGGATTTGCCCCAATGTCGGGACCGACGGCCGTCCGGACGTTTCCCGCGTCCGCGCCTTCCGCGAAGTCGCCGAGGCATTGAAAACCGGGGTTTTCCCTCAAAAGACTTCGTCCGCAATTTCAGCTTAATCGTAAACCTAACCTAACTCAAGGAGACAAAAAATGAACAAGAAATCAACGCACGCTCTACTGCCGGGAGCCATTGCGGCAGGCATCGTCCTCGCGGCGATACAGGCCAGCTCCGACGAGCTGGGCATAGACTGGGGCCGGAAGGAGGGAATTGACGTCCCCACAGACCAAAGCGCAGTCCAGACGGACGCCATCCGCGTCTCCGACGGCGGCGCGTTCGTGAAGGCCGGCGACGGGACGCTCACCCTTCCGCTGGCGAATCTGGACGCAATCGGGGAAGTCCCCGTCGAGGTCTGGGACGGACGCCTTGAAATCCAGCCGGGCGCGCCTGCGGCGGCTGCGGTTCCCGCGCCGGCTTTCATCGCAGACAAGGCCGCCTTCTGGGTCGATGCCGCTGCTGCGGCGTCGTTCGTTCTTGACGGCTCGGTGGTGACGCGCTGGTGCGACCGCCGCGAGGCAGACTCCTCTTCGCCGACGCGCTACAACGCGCGTCCCGCAGACGCAGCGTCCAGCGCGGTCCCGCTCGACCAGACGCTTGTCTCGCAGGACGGACGCGCCGCCGTCTATTTCGGCTACAGCAACCAGAGCAGCCGCTACATGAAGTTCTACCTAGGGAATTCCTCGGCAAGCATCGTCAACATCCGCCACGCATTCGTCGTCTTCGGCGCCTACGACTACTACAGCGGCCCGCTTGGAAACAAGGAGAACCCCGACGACTGGTTTTCGCGTGCCGGAGTCGCGAGCATGGCCAATTCTCCGAAATACTTCGACATCCGCTATGGCGAGGCTTCCCCCGGCGCCTTCACGGCGCGTCACTACCTCGACGGCAGGCGCTTCGACCCGTGGTCCTCGACGGTGAAAAGCGGCTTCCAGCTTTGGGAGACGCACTTCCTCGACTACACCGGAACGGCGGACAACTTCTACAACCACAAGGGCTCTTCCGGACGACAGGGGGGCGACTACCTCTCCGAGGTCATCCTCTTCACCAACGACCTCGCGGTGGTCGAACGACTTCAGGTGCAGGAATACCTGCTTGAAAAGTGGGGCCTCGCCGGAACCGCCCGCACGACGCGCGATGTCGCGGTGACGGTTGCGCCGGATGCGGTGGCCGGGATCGCGAACGCGGCGGCGCTCGAATTCCCGACCTCCACGGTCACGCGGCTGCGCGGCGTCGGCACGTTGGAGAAGACCGGCGCCGGCGAACTCACCGTTGACCACCGCTCTCTCGACCTTGCCGACTACGAGGGCGAACTCGATCTCGCCGGCGGAAGCCTCTTCGTGCGGCGCGGCGCCCTTCCGGCGCTGAAGCTTTCCGGCGGCGACACAATCGCCTTCGCGCCGTACAGCCGTTCAGGCGCGGACAACGGCTCGGTAGAGGGATACGAAGGCTACGGCTTCTCCCTGACCAGAACGGCAGGCGGCGAGACGGACAGAATCGCGAAGACCGGCTCCGAGGAGGTCCGCGTCCATTCGATACCCAGCGGCGTCGAACGTCTGGACGTGAGGGCCGGCGACTTAGCCCTCGTGGCGACGCCGGCGGGGAATCTTGTCGATGGCCCCGCGCCCATTTTCGCCACCATCCCCAACGGCGACTTCGAGGATTCCTTCGTCGCCGACACCACCTACAACAGGAAAAACTTGAATACGACGACGCCTGTCAATCACTGGCTCAAGCAGGGCAGCAGCTTGGTGGCTTTCATTGCCGAGGACTATTCGCCTGGAGACAAAGGTGATCATGGTCGCGCCACGATCAGTTCCTATCCGATTCGCCAGGGCTTCAACGCCCTCACGATCGGCAATTCCGGAAGCGCCTACACGACGGAGGCCTTCTTCCCGAAGAGTGGCTTCTACGAGATGACAGTCCTTGAATCAAGCCGCTTCCACACTTCCGGCATCACTTCGTCGGATGCCAACTTCCTTGCGAATCCCGGCTACGACGTGATGATTGGCGACGACTGGGCCTCCGCGCAACCAGTGGCGCACCGCGCCGTGGCCAACGCCGGGAATTACGTCGAAATCAGGATTCCCCTCGGTTATGTCGAGGCCGGAACAAAGACCTTCGGCTTCAAGGGACCGCAGTGGAGCACTGGCTCGACGCTCCTGCTGGACGACATCAAGGTGCGGTTCGTCGGCGAGCGGCAGCCTCTTGGCCTCGTCGCGATTCCGAACGGAGACTTCGAGTCCGTCACCAACCGTTTAATCGCGGCGGGCGGAAGCAACAACCAGGCGATGTATCCCGCGCGAACGAACGCGAACGAGGCCATCGGTTGGACCTTTGATAATTCAAATACGGCCGTGCCGGCCGCCGCCGTCGTCGCCGCGTATTGCTCGCCGGCGACAAGTAAAACCAACTACTCGGCGTCAGGGAACAAAGAGCTGATGCCCTACGGAGACCACGCGGACGGTCTTAGCGGATCGTTCTTCCTGTCGCTCTACGGAACAGCCGGCTCGGCGAAGACTTCCTTCCCAGTTCCGGCGGGCGTCTATCGCCTGAAGGGCAAGGTCGCGCAGTGGGGCGGCAAGATCAACGGCGCGAACGCCCGCAACGAGCGGCCGTCCGTCGTCGCGACGGCGACTGTGGGCGGGCAGGCCGTGGCGCTCGGTTCCGTTGCGACGGGCGACCACCGCATGCTTGAATACGCCTGGCCGAATCTCCTCACGGTGGCGCAGGACGGCGTTGTCGAACTGTCGCTCGCGGCCGGCGCCGCAGCGGATTCCCTGCTGGTTGACGACCTCGTTCTCGAAAACGTCGCCGCAGGGGACGGCGCAGAGGAAGAACTCGTCTCCAACGGCAGTTTTGAAACTGCGGACGGCACCGAATCGCTTGCCGGCTGGACAAAGGTCAATCCCACATTCGGCACCTCCGCCGCCGTCACCGTAGCCAATCCGGTCGCCGATGCCGTGAACAACCCGACCTACTATACGGCGAGCCAGTTCGGCCAGACGCCCTACGACGGCGCGGCATACGCGCGCATCTACAACGATGGCGGCATCTACCAGGCGCTGACGCTCGCCCCCGGCCTCTACCGCCTCTCCTTCGCGACGCACTCCCGCTACAATGCAGGCTACGACAAGAACCCGATTCGCGCCTGGCTCGGGGACTCCTCCGGCAACCTCGTCGCGGTGATCGGCGAAACGAAGGTGGCCAGCATCGCGGACATCGTCCACACGTGGCACTTCCGCGTCGCCAGCCGCGGCACCTACCGCCTCTACCTGCAGGGCACCGATTTCTGGCGCACGCAGTATGCTTCCGACAGCAAGAACCACTGCACGATAATCGACGGCGTGTCGCTCAAGAAGGTGCGCGACGAACTTGCCGCGCCGGCGCTGCCGGAGACGCTCAAGATCGTGGTGGCTGAAGGGGCGCGGCTGCGCCTGGACTACGACGGGACCGTCGATGTCGGGCGGCTTCTCCTTGATGGCGCTGGCGTGAGGGGAACTGTCAGCGCGGCCACCCACCCCGACTTCATACAGGGGCGCGGCGTCCTGAACGTCACCGGCAAGGGAGAACCTTCGACAACCATCATCTTCCGATAATGTCGGCGAATACGAACGAAGGCATCCGCATCCGGTGCGACTACCCCGGCGGCAACGTGAAGGTCGCCTCCATCGACGAGGAGCGCGGCGTGGTCGAGGTCGCACCGGACATGCGCGACTCCTCCGGCCGCTGGTTCCACTGGGATTTCACAGTCAGCGGAGCGGCGGGGCGGAGGCTTCACTTCCGCTTCCCCGATGGATGCGAATATCTTTCGTCGCTTGGTCCTGCCGTGCGCCCCGGCGGTGGTGCGGCCTGGAGCTGGCTCCACGCCGACGGGAAGCGCCATGAACCGGCCAACGCCTTCGACTACACCTTCGCCCCCGGCGAGGACGAGACCCGCTTCGCCGTCTCCATCCCCTACTCGCAACGAGACTGGGACGCCTTCCTCGCCAGCCTCGGCCGGCGTCCCGACGTGCGCCCCGGCGTTCTCTGCCGGTCACAGGGCGGGCGCCGCGACACGGAGCTTTTGCGCATTCCCTGCGCCGGCGCGCCGGCCTCGTGGCTCTTCGTGTTCATCGCCCGCCAGCACTCCTGCGAAACGTCCGCCAGTCCCGTCCTGGAGGGCGTCGTGCAGGGCGCTCTCGCCGATACGCCGGAGGGCCGCTGGGTGAGGGGAAACGCGGACTGCCTCTTCGTGCCGTTCATGGACAAGGACGGCGTGGAGGATGGTGACCAGGGGAAGAACCGCATCCCCCACGACCACAACCGCGACTACGCGGCCGGGCGCTATGCGTCCGTCCGCGCGCTCAAGACCCTTGTAGGGGAGGCGTCGTGCGGGCGGCGGCTCGTGTTTTTGGATTTGCACTCGCCCCACGTGCGCAGTCTGCCGCACTGCCCCGAACAGGACCAAGTCTTCTCCTTCGGGAGCGCCGACCCTGTTCTCGACGCCACCTGGAACCGTTTCCGCCGGCACTGGGCCGACGCGCAGCGCGGCGGGGCGCTCGCATACGACGGTTCTTTCGACATCCATGCCGGCGAGGGCTACGACAAGCAATGCGCGGAAGACCTCGCTCACGGCTTGATGAGCGCGCGCGACTGGGCTCAAACGTTGCCCGGATGCTTCCTTGCGACCACCTGCGAGTTCGGATACTCGCTCTGCGGGGGCGTTTTCTCCTTCGCCGCCGCGCGCGAACTCGGTCGCAACCTCCTCCGCGCCGTGCAGCGCACCGCCACCGAGGCCCCCTTCCGGCAACCAGATACCTGAAACGCCATCATGAACGACAAGACATCCGAAACGCCCGCCATCCCCCCATTCGACCCAGCCGCAATTTCCTGCGCCGAGGCGCTTCCCGTTCCCGGCCATGAGCCAAGTCTCCTGCCTGCCGGACGCGACTTCCGCCTTGTGTGGAACGACGAGTTCGATGGCGACCGCCTCGATGAAGCCAAGTGGGGATACAGGGTCAACTTCTGGGGCCGCCGCGCCCACTGGTTCGCGGGGCCGGAGGACGGAGCCGTGGAGGTGCGCGACTCCCTTTGCCGCCTAAGGCTCGTGAAGAAGCCGGACGGTCAGTTCGTCACGCCGCAGCTCCAGACCGGGGAGCTGATGTGGGACATGCCGCGCGAGCCGGACCCGAAGGGCTTCTGGCCGCTGCCAAAGCGCAAGGAGCCGAAGTTCATGCACCGATTCGGCTACTACGAGTGCCGCTGTCGCCTTCAGGGAATGCCCGGATGGTGGTCCGCCTTCTGGATGCAGACGCCGATGCAGGGATGCTCGCTCGACCCGCGACGCGCGGGCGTCGAGCACGACATCATGGAGTCCTTCGAGCCGGGGGTTGTCGTGCCTCACTGGTTCCACATGGGCGGCTACGGCGCGGATTGGAAGGGCTTCACCGCGCCGCGGCGGCATGGAATGCCGGCGGACGACTTCAACAAAAGGCACCCTGTCCGGCTCGACACGACATCGTTCCACCGTTTCGGCCTCCTTTGGGAGTCGGACGGCTACACGCTCTTCATCGACGGCTCGCAGCATGGCGAGAAGATCGGAGGCGGCGAAGACGAGGCCGTCTCGCAGACCGAGGAGTTCATCCTCATCTCCACCGAGGCCAAGTTCTTCCGCGAGAACGGCATGACCGGCAAGGCCGCCCCTGAACTTGAGGACGCCTGGAGGGCCGGCGACGCCTTCGAGGTCGATTACGTCCGCGTCTTCGACGAGGTGACGATCATCGGCCGATAGAAAATGATACCCATCTGGCTCAAAATCGAGCGGTGCGTCGCCGCAGCAGTCGCCGAAATCGCCGCGCTCCAGGCGCGGCTCAATGACTGCGCGTCAATCCTCGACTACGCCACACTTGTACGCATGCGAAATGGCGTTGCAGTCTGGACCGATGCCCTTCAACGGGCAGTGGCGGAACACGAAATTGTCGTGATCCCGCCATCGGACGAACCATATGTCATTGATGGGACGGTCATTCTGCCATCGAACAGGCGCATCGAGGCGCACGGTGCAACGGTGCGGCTCGTTGAGGGCATGAAGACCCTTCTCTTCCGTAACGCAAACGCGGTTGATGGGACGCTCACCCCCGTCCCGGCAGGATCGCGCGACACGAACATTGCCATCGTGGGCGGAACTTGGGAGGACTGGTGCACCAGGCGCCAGGGTTATGGCCACAGCGGGATGTTCGACATCCTTCCGCGCCGCCGCGGCAATTTCCTCGGCGTTTCGGCAATGATGTTCTTTTGCAATTGCGACCATCTTGCCATCGTTGGCGTCACCTTTCGCCACTGCGGCGCCTTCGCCATCCAGGCGGGCTGCGGCGACGCCATGCATTTCGAGAACATCTCATTCGACCGCTGCTTTGCCGATGGCCTTCACCTGAATGGGAACCTCTCGCGCGTGCTGGCGAGGCACCTGCGCGGCCAGGTCGGCGATGACCTCGTCGCCCTCAACGCCTACGACTGGCTTGACTCGTCCGTTGCCTTCGGCTCGCAGAGGGAAATCCTTTGCGAGGATCTGGAACTCGTCCGCGCCCCCAGTTTCGACGTCTATCCTGCGATACGCATTCAGCCCGCGAAATACCGCTACGCAGACGGGGCGGTGGTCGATTGTTCCGTGTCGGACGTCATCTTCCGGCGCGTTCGGGGTATTACGACCTTCAAGTGCTATTTCCAGACGCCGCGCTACGCGATAGGCGAAGAGCCGGAGTGGGGCGAGACAGGTTCCGGGGGAAACATCCTCTTTGAAGATGTCGAGATCGACCTGACGGGTCCAATAGACAACATCGGGCAGTATGCCTCCGCCGACGCGGCGCGCGGCCATTTCGGAGCCTTTGAGTTCGGCGCGAACCTTTCGTCCGTTGAATTGAGAAAAATCGACATCACATTCCACACCGATAAGTTCCCGCTTTCGCACCTTGTGGTTGTCGGCCCCAAGTCGTGCGTGGTGCCTGGGAAAGACGGGTGTGGCGACATGGAGATATTCGACCCCTATGCCAGCTGCCGTATCGAAAAGATGACGCTTTCGGGCGTGCGTGTCCGCGGCTCCGTTCCAAAGGAACTCGTGTGCGCCACCTCGTTCGACAACATAAACGGCGATGGCCGTTCGTCAGGCCACGGGGAAATCGGAACAATTGAATGGGAGGAAAATGCGGAATGAAACGTTCATTTTTCTCGTGCATTTTGGTCTTCGCGGCGGCGGGGCGTGTATTCAGCCTTGGCGACGACGGTCTGATAGGCCGCCAGGAGACGGTCGGAGAATATGCCTACTTCACCAAGGCCGCGCTCGAAACAGCCGACATGGCCGGAGTAGCTGGCGACATCGATTCGATTCTGGGACGCTGTGCGGATGAGCTTTCCGCCGCCGAGGCGCTGGCTGCGCATCGTATCGGCCACGAGCGCGACGCGATTCTTTCGCGTGTCGAAATCGCCCGTCATTTGGAATCATACATCCGCAGACGCCATACGCCCGACGAGAGTGCGAAGGACAGCGAGCTTCTGGCCTGGCAGGGCGCGATGGAGATGCGGAGCCTATTCGCCTATTTCACGGCGGAGCGCCAGCGCGGAGAAACGCTCGCCAAGCTGCCGGCTGCCGAGGTGCTGGACATCCGCGACTTCGGAGCCAAAGGCGACGGCGCGGCCGACGACGGCCCCGCCATCCGCCGCGCGCTCGCGGCTGCTAAAGAACTGGCTCCGGCACCGGTGACGGTCATGGTTCCCGCCGGGGTTTTCCTTGTCCATCCCGATGGGGCAAAAGCGCCCGAAACGACTGTGTTCCGCAATTTCCGCGACTACGGGGAAGACGGAAGGCCGGTCTTCGAGGCGCGCGAAAGACCGTGGAAGGACTTCGGCGCCGGCTTCCATATCACCTGCCACGGCTTTTCAAATTTGACAGTGCGCGGCGAACCCGGCGCGGAGATTCGCTTTGCCGACGCCACGCGCGGCGGCTTCGGCTTCTGGGGCTGCACGGAAACTGTCGTGAAGGACATTGCAATTTCCTACCGCGACAATCCCTCCACGCAGGGGACAATCGTTTCCACAGAGAAGGATCCCGTGTCCTTTGTCTTCCGTCGTGACGAGGGGTACCCCGACCCGGACGAACGGCGGTTCACCGACGCGCACTCAAACCGCTTCACCGTCCACGAAGGCGACGGACAACTCTTCGCCAGGGGCGGCACGGGGCGCATGGGCACGGTCGAGCGCCTTTCCGGCGACACGTTCAGGTTCCGCCCTTTCAAAAACATGGAAAAGAATCCATACTGGCTGGAACGGAAGGCCGGCGAAAGGATCAGCGTCATAGCGCGGTATTCCGAAAACGCCAAGGGGCATCCGATATTCATGCAGCTCTGCTCCTTTTCCGGCGCCGAGGGCGTCACGGTCTTCGATTCACCCGGACAATCCTTCATCTTCGGCGCCTGCACGGCGATGAGGCTCGTCGGCTGCGTGGTCAAGGTTCGTCCGGGAAGCGATGACCTCGTGAGCTCGAACGCCGACGGATACATGGGGCCCGGCATGATTGGCCCGTACATCGCGGGATGCCGCTTCGAGAGCATGGAGGACGACGGCATCAACGTCGGCACGGAGATCGCGACGCTTGAAAGCATTTCGGAAGACGGGCTTTCGTTTGCGCCGTCCCTCTTCTGGGATGGCGCGTTCCGCGTGGACGGCGTGACGGGGGTCGTCAAGGGCTTCATGCGCTTCGATGCCGACGGCCGGCTCCGGACGGCAATCGGCGCGGATGCGGTTTCATCCGCGTCTCTCGGGGAGGGCGCAAGGGACATGAAGGCGTGGCTGCGCTCGAACTCCTGGGTCGGGAAACAAGGCGAGGCGAAGCCGGACAGGCTCATCCGGATACCGGGCACGGCAGGGGCGGTCGTGAAGGACACCTCGTTCTTCAACCTTCGCGGCATGGGCATACAGGTGCATTGCGCCAACATGCTGGTGGAGAACGTGGAAGTCCGCCATGCGACCGGCCCCGGCATGAACGTCAACCCGCTCTTTGGATGGGGCATGGTCTTCAACGTCCACAACGTCATTGTGCGCAACTGCCGCTTCATCGATACGGCAAACGGCATCGTGGTCAAGCCGGGATGCGTCCAGCCGGGCGTGGAGCCAAAGCAGAAAATGATTCAGGGCATACGGATTGTCGGGAACTCCTTCGACCTGGCGGAAGGCGGAAGCGAGGTCATTGTGGACAATGCTTTCGACGTCGAAATCCAGAGGAAACAGAATGGCGAATGAGTCCAGAGATGTGACATGGGACTTCCCGCGCCTCGGGAGCTGCCACGAGGGCATCGCCTTTGGCGACGGGAGGACGGGCGTCCTCGTCTGGGGCGGTGGCGAAGAAATCAGGCTCACCATCGGACGTGCCGACCTTTGGGACCACCGGGGCGGCTATCCATGGACGCAGGAGCAGAACTACGAGAACATTGTCTCCGCCATACGCGCCGGAGACGAGGGGCGTCTCCTGGACCTCTTCAAGAAAGAAACACCGGAGGGAGAACCGCGCAATCCCTACATGCTCCCGCTGGGCCGCGTCATCGTCAAGGTGCCCGGCAAGACGCTGGTGCGCGGCGCGCTAGACCCCTTCACCGGCCTTGGTTCGATTGATTTCGCCGAAGGCGGGTCGGTCTCGCTCGCCATGTCGAACCGCGACGGCGGGACGTTCGCCATGAAGTTCCCGGATGGCATAGCCTTCGAGGCCAGTGCGGTTCCCGCCACGGACTTCCCCGTTTACGGGGAGAAACTCAAGCCACTCGGCTTTGAGATGGCGGAGAAGTTTGAAGGCGCTGGCCGGGGCACGGGCGGGTTCTGCTGGAGCCTTCCCGCAGACCCGCCGGTGTCGCTTGCGTTCGCCAAGCATGGTGCGGAGCTGACGCTGCGGACATGGCGCGGCGGGCCATCCGACGCTGCGGAAGTTCTTGCGCGCGAGGATGTGCGCCACCCCGTTTCATTTGAGAAAGCCCGCGCGGACTCGGAAGCCTATTGGGCGGCGTTCTGGGCCGAAGGCGCACGCGTGAAGGTGCCTGACCCCGTCATCCAGCGCGTCTTCGACTACGGTATGTACCGCTTTGGCGCGATGACCGACCCAGATGGTGTGCCTGCCGGACTTCAGGGCGTGTGGCTCGAAGACGACCGCCTCGTGCCGTGGAACGGCGACTACCATTTCAACATCAACGTGCAGGAATGCTATTCGCCCGCGTATCGCGGCGGGCATTTCAGGAACCTCCTCCCGCTTTTCAGGATGGTGCTTTCATGGCGGCCGCGCCTTCGCGACAATGCGCGGAAATTCGCGGGTGTGGAGAAGGGGTATTCCCTTCCGCACTCCGTTGACGACCGGGGCGTGTGCATCGGCGGATTCTGGACAGGCACGATCGACCATGGCTCAACCGCATGGGTCGCGGCGATGATGATGCGCTATGTGCGCTACTCGGGCGACATCGCCTTCCTCCGTGATGGCGCATACGACTTCATGAAGGGCGCGATGGTCGTTTACCGTGCCCTAATGGAGGAGAGGGATGGTGTTCTCTCAATCCCGTTCGGGCCGTCGCCGGAGTGGGGCGGCTCGAACATGGCGAATGCAGTCGGGCGCGACCCAACTTTCCAGCTTGCGGCGGCGCACCGTCTCGCGCGCGACCTCATCGACGCGGCGCGGATTCTCGGCGAGGAGCCGGAGGAGATGTGGCTCGACGTCGAGAGACGCCTCCCGCCCTGTTCCGCCGGGGAGAAGGGCATCCAGCTCTTCAAGGGGCAGGATCTCACGGAGTCGCACCGCCACCATTCTCACATGGCGGGATTCTACCCGTTCAACACGCTTGACCTGTCTTCCTCAATGGGTCGGGAAAACGCAGCGGCCACTTACAAGACATGGGTTGAGCAAGGTACGGGCAAGTGGGCCGGATGGAGTTTGCCTTGGGCGTCGATTCTGAACACACATTTCGGCAACGCGCAGGCGGCGGCGGAGCTTCTGCGCGCATGGGACGCCTATTTCTGCAATCCCGGGCATGGTTCCCTCCACAACGCCTACGCGCCCGGTTTCTCAACCTTCACGATTTCCGGAAGCTTCGCCGGTTCGGGCAATGGGCAGATTATGCAGATGGACGGGCAGTGCGCGGCGGCGGCTGCCGTCCTCGAAATGATGGCGCACGAAGTGAACGGTAAGGTAGAGTTCTTCAGGGGTTGCCCCGAATCGTGGCGCGAAGTTTCGTTTGAAAATCTCGCCCTCTCCAATGGACGCCGCATCAGCGCTCGGCGTGTCGGCGGCAAGTTCTTTGTCGAGAAGTTTCCGCAATGAAGGTTGCCAGCAACATTTCCGGTGGAATTGGAGAAAAAAAGGCGGCGACGCCTTTGAGGTCGATTACGTCCGCATCTTTGACGAATGAACAACCATCTTTTGATAGAAAATGACACCCATCTGGCTTAACATCGCGCCCCTGGGCGGCGCGGAAGGCGACGCTGAAGCGGCGGCGGACGCAAAGTTCCTCCTTGACAACACCCCCATCGACGCCTTCGCCTATTCGATGGCGCTCTTCCCCGAGGGCAAGCCGCTCGCCGACAAGGCGACGCCCTTCGCCGCCGACTTCGTCCGACGCCGTGCGGCCGTCGCAAAGGCCGCGCCCGGACTCCGCCAAGGCATCCTCTTCCAGGCGACGATGGGCCACGGCTGGACGCCCAACGTGCCGGCCGAGGGGCAGCTCGTCGTGCGGAAGGACGGCTCCACGGTCTACAAGTTCTGCCCGCTCGCCCAATCCTTCCGCGACTACATGCGCGACCAGGCGCGGACGCTCGCCGCAACGAAGCCCGACTTCTTCATGATCGATGACGACACGCGCCTCAACTCTTGGGTGGACGGATGCTTCTGTCCCGGCCACCTCGCAGAATTCTCGAGGCGCACGGGCAGGACCTGGACGCGCGAGGCGCTCGTCGCGGCGCTTGACGCCGACAGGACGCTCGCCGCGAAGTGGGACAAACTTCTCGAGGACTCCATCGCGGACTTCCTGCAAATCGTCCGCGACGCGTTCCCACCCGATGTTCCAGGCGAGTTCTGCCTCTGCGAACAGGACGCGCACCAGGCGCTCCGCATGGCGAAAATCCTCGCCGCGCCTGGGCAGAAGCCCGTCATCCGCGTCAACAATTCGAGCTACCTTACGGCCGACCTGCGCTGCGCGCCGGCGCGCCTGGCGCTGACGGCCCGCGAGATCGCGGCGATTGGCGAGGGCGAGGCCCTTTTCCTGGACGAGCCGGACACCTGCCCGCAGAACCGCTACTCGTGCAGCGCGACTTTCTTCACGCACCACATCCTGACCGGACTCTTCGAGGGCTGCAAGGGCGCGAAGGTCTGGATCACGCGTCTGGCGAACCAGCATGAACGGCAAAGCGGCATCGCCTACCGCAAGGCCTTCGCGCGGGACGCGCGCCTGATGAAAGCCGTCGCCAAGCTGGATTTGAAGCGCACGGGCGTCTGCTGCCCGATGCCCTCCGCATGGCCGCAGGGCCTCCAGCCCGGCCACCCGGCGGACTGGGGCAGCGACGAGCTTGCCTTCATGGGCATTCCGTGGCGCGTGGGCCGCGTGCGCGACGGCGACATCTGCGCCTTGCGCGAGCAGGACGTGGCGTATCTGGCGGACGACGACCTGGCGCGCATTCTTCGCGGCGGCGTGCTGCTCGACGGCGCGGCGGCCGTGTCGCTCGCGAAGCGCGGCTTCGCGAAGATGATCGGCGTCGAGGCGAAGCCATACGCGGGCAAGGCGATTTCGGCGGAGAAGTTCGGCGATGTCGTCCACTGGGGCGGGCCGAAGCAACCGGCCGACCTTTCCATGCACGGTGCCGCCGCCAAGGTCGAAAGCGTCTTCATCCACAAGCGCAGTTCGGTTGACCCCAACGAGGAGACGCTGACGCCGGGTTCGCTCTCCTTCGTGAACACATGCGGCGGCCGCGTCTTCATCATGGCGGCGTCGGTGCCGCCGCGCCCGATCTGGTTCGACAGCTTTGCCTACAACACCGAGACGCGCAAGCGCGAGATTCTGCGGGCGCTCGCCTTCGTCGGCGGCGGGCCCATGCCGGTTTACTACGATGGCGATGCCGAGATTCTGCTCGAATCCGCCATTGACGACGCGGGCCGGACGGTGCTGATGGCGGACAACCTCAACCTTGACGTGCTGGAAACGCTTCCGCTTGTCTTCGCCCGTAACCCCATGTCCATCGAGGCGTTGACGGACGAAGGGGAATGGCGTCTTGTGGAAATGTCGGAACGCGGCGGCGTCACGGAAGTCGCCGTTCGCCTTGAAACCTACCGCCCCGTGTTCCTGCGCTTGACCCAGGCCGGGGAACAGGGCGATATGATATGATGGAATCCATGAATACGGTAATGAAAGACAACTGCGAGTTCCCGGTTACGGCGGTATTCACGGCGGCGGACGGACATGTCGAGCGCAGGACGCTCTCCGGCGTCCCCGGCGCCGAGGGCGGCGTCACCTACACCATTCCCATGGCGGAGGCGGGAAAGTGGCGGCGCATCTCGCTGCACGTCGAAGGATCGGAGGCGCGCAGGGGCGAGGACGGCTATGCGCTGACCGAGCGCGGCCTCGTCACGCACTTCACGGAGGAGACGGAGCGGTGGTGCCCCGAAAACCACTGGATGGCGCAGCACTACGTGGCGATGAAGACGCCGCGCATGGCCTTCATCGGCATCGTCGATTCGCTCCATTACGAGTACCAGTGCTGGTGCGTGGCGGAGAATGGCCTCTACCGCACCTATCCCGAATGGGAGATTGACAACATCGGCGGGCCGGTTTACGAGGACATCGTCTATACCGTTTACGCTTTGCCGCCGACGGCGGACTACAACGCGATGGCCAAGCTCTACCGCCGCCACTTCGAGCGGAGGCATCCCGACTTGAAGCCAATTGCGGAGCGCATGGCGTCGCAACCCCTGCTCGGAAAGCTTCGAGACGCCTTCGCGCTCCGCCAGATCTGCGCCCGCAAGTGGCCGGCAGACTGGATGCGGGGCGTGGACAAAAAGGCCTTCGACCGCGACTTCACGCCGGGCGACGAGCCGTCCGTCTGGTGCGTGAAGAGCTTTGCCGGGACGCTTGAGGACCTCAAGGCCCTGAAGGCGGCGGGGATGGACGACGTCGCGCTCTGCCTCGCGGGCTGGCAGACGGGCGGATACGACGGACGATGCCCGTCGGTCTTCCCCGTCGAATCCGTCGCCGGCGGCGAGGCGGAACTGCGGAAGCTCATCGCCGGGGCGCAGGAACTGGGATACGTCATCGACGCGCACAACAACTTCACCGACTCGTTCACCTGCTCGCCCCGCTGGGACGGCGGCGACGTCGCGGGGATGAAGGCGGACGGATCGCTCCACGCGAACACTGACTTCTGGGACGGAGGGCGCCCCTACGACACCTGCCTGAAGAGCGTGGCGGACCGCTACTTCTACGACGATCTTCGCAAGACCCGCGAACTCGGTTTCCGCGGGGCCGCCTACATCGACGTCTTCTCCGCCGCCTGGCCCTACCGCTGCAGCAACCCGAAGCACCCGGCGACGCGCCGCGACACCGAGCGCATCCAGATTGCGCTCGCGAAGTTCTGCCGCGAACTGAACGGCGGTTTCGCCTCCGAGTGCTGCTTCGACCACATGATCCCCTACGTCGACTACATCAACTACGCGCAGTGCTACATCCGCAAGATGCGCCAGTGGGCGGCGACGGGGCGGCATGTCGGCTGGGACGAGGTCGTGCCCTTCTTCGAGCTGGCGTTCCACGACGTCGTGCTGTCGAACCCCGACAAGGTCACGCAGGAAATCCCGGAGGGGGCCGACCGGCTGCTGCTCTGGGAGTTCGGCGGCCGGCCGGTCGTCTACTACTGGGAGGCGTCCGACATCCCGAAGATGAAGAAGCTCTACGACGAGTTCCGGCAGCTGCGCCACCTGCAGGGCGTGGAGATGACGGAGCACCGCCGTCTCGGCGACGGACTCGCCCGCGTGACCTACGCCAACGGCGAGAAGGTTTACTTCAACTACGATCCGACGCGCAGCCGCACGTGCGAAGGCGTGACGATTGCGCCACTCGGCTGGAAGCTCGTGAAATGAAGGCGCAACCCCGTTCGCCTGGAGAGGGCAGGGGGTTCCCCATGGAGATTGCCTGGCAATGAATCTCGTTCCAATCCTCAAACTCGGCGGCGAATGGCTCGACGCCGAAGCGGCCGCGAACCGCGGCCTCGTCATTTCCGAAACAATCGCGGACGGCATCCGCCGCGTCGCGCTGGAGAACCGCTCTGGCGCGACCGTCCGCCCTGAGGAGCTGGGCTGGCGCAAGGCTCCCGGGCACGGCGACTTCGACGTGCCGGGCCTCAGAATCTATATCGAGAGCTGGCAGGTCGTGAGCCCCTGCGGCGTCCGCCGCTGGGACGACGAGCCATTCGACTACTCGCCGGAGTATCTGCCGAACTGCGTCTCGACGCCCGGCGACTTCCATCCCGGCGAGCGCGGGCGCTTCCTTTAGGACAACATGTGCTGCCTGCGCCGCCCCGACGGCGCGATGCGCCTCTTCGGCTTCACGACTGGCGCCGACCGCTTTGGCCACTTCGACGTGAAACTCGGCAAGGACGGCGTGGATGCCTTCCACGCCCTTTGCGCGTGCGACCGCGCCGAACTTCCAAGCGGCGGCCGCATCGAGACGGAATCGCTGCTCGTTCTCGACGGCACGGACACAGAAGCGCTCTTCGCCGCCTACGCCGACCGCTGGGCCGCGGACTCGCATGCCCGCCGCCGCTTCGCCCCGCCCATCGGCTGGTGCAGCTGGTACTACTACTTCAGCCGTGTGACGCTTGTGGACGTCATCGAGAACATGGACTGGTTCGCTGCGCGCCGCGACGAACCTGAATTCAGCAAGGTGCGCTTCAACCAGCTCGACGACGGCTGGCAGACGGCCCTTGGCGACTGGCGCGGCTCGAACGGGAAATTCCCCGGCGGACTGGCGCGTTTCGCCGACGAGGCGACGAAACGCGGATTCACGCCCGCCGTCTGGGTGGCCCCGTTCGCCGTGGAGGAGGGCGCCGCCGTGGCGGCGGAGCATCCCGACTGGCTTCTGCGCTACGCCGCCGGCGCCCCTGTTTCCACGATGATGTGGCGCGAGGGACATCGGGTCTTCGCCCTCGACGCCACGCATCCCGCCGTCCTGGCGCACCTCGAAGCGCTCTTCCGCGATATCCGCGCACTCGGCATCGACTACGTGAAGCTCGACTTCTGCATGCTCGAGTCTTCGGCGCCGGACGTCGCCTACCATGACCGCACCGCCACCCGCGCCCAGGCGCTGAGACGCGGGTTCGAGGCCATTCGGCGCGGGTTCGGCGACGACGGATTCATCCTCGGCGGCACCATGGTCTTCTCGCCCGCCGTCGGCCTTGTTGACGCCATGCGCGTTTCCACGGACATCACGCCGTACTGGGACAGGCCGGGCGAGCACGCCGAGGCCCCCAATGTCCCGAACGTCTGCCGCAACGTCATCAACCACGCCTACATGAACGGACGCCTCTGGGTGAACGACCCCGACACGCTCATCGTCCGCGACGACAACACGAAGCTGACGCGAAGCGAAGTCGAACTCTGGGAGCGTGCGGTGACCTTTGCGGGCGGTTCGCTGCTCCTCTCCGACCGCATGGCAACCCTTTCGCCGGAGCGCCTGGCGCTCGTTCGCCGCGCCCTCGCAGAGGCCGGAACCTATCGCAACGCCTCGCCCGCCGACCGCTGGGAACGGACGGTTCCAACCCTATGGGATGCGGAGAAGGGTGGTTGTCGCGCCCGTGCCGTTTTCGCCCTGGACGCCACGCACGGCGTCGAGGAAATTGCTAATCTCTAATTAGCATTTTTCATAAACACCAGTTAGCAAAATTGACATCTCACCTGACGCCATGATTCTCGGAAGACAGCTCACGGCGCGGGAGCGCCGCCGTTCGCAGCATCTCTACTGCGCCTTCAACTTCGTCAACGGCATGAGCTACATGTGCCTTGGCGAGAGCCTGCTCGTCCTCTTCGCGGCGCAGCTGGGCGCGCCGAATGCCGTGGTGGCGCTCCTCGGCGCAATGCAGTACATCGGCTACGCGATGCTGCCGCTCGGCGTGCGGCGCACGTCGCGGCGCGGGGCCGCCGCCTCCCAGGCCGACTTCTGGATCGCCCGCAACGTGGCGGCGCTCATTACCGCGTCCGCCGGGCCGGTCTGGCTGTTCTCCCCGCCGGCGGCCTGGGCGCTGCTCCTCCTGGGCGCGCTGCTCTTCTACGGCTTCCGCGCCGCCGGGTGCGTCCTCTTCACGCCGCTTCTCGGCGACGTCTCCACTGAGGAGGAGGCGCCTGGGGTGATCGGCACCACGACGGCCTTCTTCAATGTGAGCGCCGTGGTGACCCTTGCCGCCATCACCGTGGCCACGCACCGCTGGCACGGACGCGAGGCCCTCGCCGCGATCATCGTCATCGGCGCGATGCTGGGGATGGGCTCCTCGTTCTTCGTGCGCGGGATGCGCGAAACCGGCGCCATACGCGACGCCGCAAGGGCGCCCCTCTGGCACGGGATGATCCAGTCGTTCCGCAACGCCGACTTGCGGCGGCTCGTCATCGCCTGGTTCTTCCTGAACCTCGTCGTCATCATGCTCGTGCCTATCTCGATGCTTGCCCTGAAGCGCGGCTGCGGCTTCGATGACGGCAAGGCGCTAGTTTGCGCCTGCGCGCAGTTCACAGGCGGAATCATCGCCTCCTTCGCATGCGGCCCGCTCTGCCGCAGATTCGGCGTGAGGCTCGTCCTGGTCGTCTCGGCGCTCGGATGCGCGACGGTACCGTTTGCCTGGCTGGCATTCCCGGCATCTGCCGGCGCGACCGGCACGGCCCTCTGGGCGGGGCTTGCCCTTTTCTTCTGGCTTGGCTCGCTTTTCTACATCATCTACAATGCCACCAACAGCGCCTTCCTGATGGTCTGCCCCGACAAGAAAGACCAGGTGGCGGGCTCCATCGCGGCAAATCTCCTTGCCGGGGCAGGGGCCGGCATCGCGGGGTCGGCGCTTGGCGCGTGGCTTGTCTCGCGGGCGGTGGACTGGGCGCCGACGCTGGGGGCGGCATCTTTCGCCGTTCCGCTTGGCCCCTTCCGGCTCTATTTCCTCTTACTTCTGCCCATAGTGGCTGCGGCTGCCGTCGCAAGCCTCCGCCTTCGCGACCACTCTATACCGCAGTAATGCGAAAAACTTGTCTCAAAGAACACAATTTGGCTATAATTGACCCCAAAAATAGCCATGCATTTATGAATCTTGTACCCATACTCAAAATCGGCGGCGAATGGCTGTCCGCCGAAGATGCCGCTAAGCGCGGCCTCATCTTGTCCGAAATCCAGTTCAATGGCGTCCGCCGCGTCGCGCTGGAGAACCGCTCCGGCGAGACCGTCCGCATTGAGGAGTTCGGCTGGATTAAGGCGTCAGGGCGCGGCGACTTCGACGTGCCGGGCCTCAGGATCTACGTCGAGAGCTGGCAGATGGCCAGCCCCTGCGGCGTCCGCCGCTGGGATGACGAGCCATTCGACTACTCGCCGGAGTATCTGCCGAACTGCGTCTCGACGCCCGGCGACTTCCATCCCGGCGAACGCGGGCGCTTCCTCTCGGACAACATGTGCTGCCTGCGTCGCCCCGACGGCGCAATGCGCCTCTTCGGCTTCACGACCGGCGCCGACCGCTTTGGCCACTTCGACGTGAAACTCGGCCAGGACGGCGTTGATGGCTTCTACGCCCTTTGCGCATGCGACCGCGCCGAACTTCCAAGCGGCGGCCGCATCGAGACGGAATCGCTGCTCATCCTCGACGGCACGGACACCGAAGCCCTCTTCGCCGCCTATGCCGACCGCTGGGCCGCGGACTCGCATGCCCGCCGCCGCTTCTCCGCGCCTGTCGGCTGGTGCAGCTGGTATTACTACTTCAGCAAGGTCTCCCTCGCCGATGTCCTTGAAAATGCCGACTGGCTCGCCGCCCATCGCGGCGATGGCGATTTCGGGAAGGTCAGTGTCATCCAGCTCGACGACGGATGGCAGACGGCCGTGGGCGACTGGCGCGGCATGAACGAAAAGTTCCCGGGGGGCCTCGCCCGCTTCGCCGACGAGGTGAGGAAACGCGGATTCACGCCCGCGCTTTGGGTCGGCCCGTTCATCGTCGAAAACACCTCCGCCCTGGCAGCCGAACATCCCGACTGGCTCGTCCGCGACGAAGCGGGCGAACCGCTTTCGCCACTTGGCTGGCGCGAGGGCCATAGGCTTTTCATCCTGGACGCCACGCGTCCCGCCGTCCTGGCGCATCTCGAATCCCTTTTCCGCGACATCCGTGCACTCGGCATAGACTACGTGAAACTCGACTTCTGCTCGAGCCTTTGCGCAGTTCCAGGCGGACGCTACTTCGACAAGACGGCCACGCGCGCACAGGCGTTGCGTCGCGGCTACGAGGCCATACGGCGCGGCTTTGGCGACGACGGCTTCATCCTCGCATGCACCACGCCTTTCGCGCCAGTTGTCGGCATCGCCGACGCCATGCGCTCCTCGACGGACATCACGCCGTATTGGAACAAGCCAGGACAGCATGCCGAGGCTCCCAACGTGCCGAATGTCTGCCGCAACGTCATCAGCCACGCCTACATGAACGGACGCCTTTGGGTGAACGACCCGGACACGCTAATCGTCCGCGACGACAACACGGAACTCACGCAGGGCGAAGTCGAACTCTGGGAGCGAGCCGTGACATTTGCCGGCGGGTCGCTGCTTCTCTCCGACCGCATGGCGACCCTTTCGCCGGAGCGAATGGCACTCGTCCGCCGCGCCCTCGCGGACGCCGGAACCTATCGCGACGCCTTTCCAGCCGACCGCTGGGAACGGACTCCGCCGACCATTTGGGAGGCGGAGAAAGACGGGCGCCGCACCAGCGTCATCCTCTCCTTCGACGCCCCCCATGGCGTCAGGGAGTAGGCGCATCAGCGCCAAACTCCCAAACCTTCAACTTTCCATTTGACTATTCTTAAGAAATTGTGCAGAATAGTTATCCGTAAATTTCCTTTAAAAGGACGGACAAAACTATGAATAGAAAACTCGCCACGTTCGCAATCGGCGCCGCAGCGGCGGCAAGCCTGTCGGCCAAGGGCCTTCTCCTCGTCCTGCCGGCAAACGAGAACCTCATCAACCTGGGCTTTGACCTCATGCGGCTCGAGCCGGCAGGCGCAGTTGAGATGGCCTGCTACGGCGGAATCGACGAGGTGAAGACCCTTGAGGTCTTCGACCGCCACCAAGGGCGCTGGCTGGCCACGGCGCAGACCTCCTGGATCAATGGCTCCATCCGTGGCGCGCAGAACGACGCACTTGTCATTGTCGGCGACACCCAGGCTTCGGCGGATTTGCTCGACACGGCGTCATGGGCCAACAACATCCTCACGCCCGACGGCCACAGTTTCCACGAGGTCGTAAATGCCGTGCATTCGGTGATGCCGCTTTCGAAGAAGCAGTGGAAGATGCTTGAGAAGGGCTATGGCATCACCATGCGCGAAATCAAGGCGCCGTCGCGTTATGACCGCTACACCCGCTACGAGCGCGGCGAACGCGGCAACGCCGCCGTCAGCGTGCCGGTGCAGCCCACCGAGCTTCCGCCCGAGGTTGAGCTGAAGCCCACCGAGGTGATCGTCACGACTCCGATTCCCGCCGTCGAGGCTGCGCCAGCAGTTGTCGAGACTCCTGTCGCAGACCCGGCGCCCGCAGTAGTTGAAGCGCCCGCCGTCGAATCGGCGCCTGCCGTCGAGGTCGCACCCGTCGTGATTGAAACGCCTGTTGTCGAGCCAGCTCCCGCTGTTGAGGTTGCTTCTGCCGTCGAGGTGGCGCCTGTCGAGGTGGCGCCTGTCGAAGTTGCGCCTGTGGCCGTTGAAGCGCCTGCCGTTGAAACTGCACCCGCAGTCGCCCCCGTTGCGACGGCCATCGAGTCTGCCGCAGTGGCGGCGCCGGTTCCTCAGGCCGAGGCCGCTTCGGACGATGTCCGTTTCACTGTGCGGGAGGCCCTGGACAAGGCCAAGGCCGAAGTCGAGGGCGTGCGCACCGAGGCCGCGCCGGCACTGGCAATCGCGGCCCCCGAAATCGACCTCGACGTTCCCGCGCCTCCGGCCCCCGCAGTGCCGGAAGTGCCCGTCGCCCCCCAGGTGGCCGTGCCGGTCGTTCCCGAAATGCCGGCGATCCCGGCGTCCGCCAACGCTCAGTAGCTGGAAGGCTGGCATACCGTGGCTGACTCTGGCTTTGACGTTGGCTATGTGGCGCGCCTCGCCCACATAGACCTCACCGACGAGGAGACCGGGCTTTTCTCCGTCCAGCTCGGCGACATCCTCAAATACATGGAGAAGCTCAAGGAACTCGACGTCTCGGGCGTCGAGCCTACCATGCATGGCCATGGGCGCGTGAACGCCTTCCGCGAGGACGAGCCAGTGGCGCATGGCAACCGCGACGGCTTCCTGGCCAACGCGCCAGGCCGAATCGGGGACGAATACAGGCTCCCGAAGATTGTGGAGGACGCCTAGCCATGGACTTCCCGAAGTGGACAATCGCGACGGCCGCCGCGGCGATGCGCCGCGGGGAGATTTCCTCCGTCGAACTCGTGCGCGACCTTGCGGCCACCGTCGCCGCCCGCGACGGCGACATCAACGCCTACCTCACCTTCGACGAGGAGGGCGCTTTGAAGGCCGCTGCCGCCGCCGACGCGCGCCGCGCCGCCGGAGAGGACGGCCCGCTGCTGGGCGTCCCCGTGGCGATCAAGGACCTTATCAACGTCGCCGGCCAGCCTTGTACCTGCGCCTCGCGGATGCTCGTCGGCTACACATCCCCATACGACGCCACCGTCACGGCGCGGCTGAAGGCCGCAGGCGCAGTCTGCGCGGGCCGCGTGAACATGGACGAGTTCGCCATGGGTTCTTCGACCGAGAACTCAGCCTTCAAGGTCACGCACAACCCGCACGACCTGGAGCGCGTTCCCGGCGGCTCGTCGGGCGGAAGCGCGGCGGCGGTGGCCGCCGGAGAGGCCGTCTGCGCCCTCGGCACCGACACCGGCGGTTCAATCCGCCAGCCCGCCTCCTTCTGCGGGATTGTCGGCTTCAAGCCCACCTACGGCCGCGTCTCGCGCTACGGCGTCACGGCCTTCGCCTCATCGCTCGACCAGGTCGGCCCCATGACAAAGACCGTCGAGGACGCCGCCCTGCTGATGCAGGCGCTTGCCGGCGAAGACCCGCACGACGGCACCACGGCGCAGGAGCCGGTGCCGGACTTCGCTGCGGCGCTTCAAGGCGCGTCGCTGAAGGGCATGCGAATCGGCCTCCCGAAGGAATACTTCATCGACGGCACCGACCCCGCCGTCACGGAAATCGTCAAGGCGGCAATCGCCAAGTGCGAAGCCGCCGGCGCCGAGATGGTGGAGGTGTCCCTGCCGCACACCGAATACGCGATGGCAGTCTATTACATCGTGGCGCCCGCCGAGGCCAGCGCCAACCTTGCGCGCTTCGACGGCGTCCGCTACGGGCACCGCTCCGCCGCAGCCGACGACGTCATGTCGCTCTACTGCCGCAGCCGCGCCGAAGGACTGGGGCAGGAGGTCAAGCGCCGCATCATCCTTGGAACATACGTCCTTTCCAGCGGCTACTACGATGCCTACTATGGCCGCGCGCAGAAGGTGCGCACCCTGATCAGGCGCGACTTCTCCGAGGCGTTCGGGAAGGTAGATGTCCTGCTTACGCCGGTAGCCCCGACGCCCGCCTTCAAGATTGGCGAACTGCAGGATCCGCTGTCGATGTATCTCAACGACCTTTTCACCATCCCGGCCTCGCTGGCTGGACTGCCCGCAATATCCGTTCCCGCGGGGAAGACCGCCGCAGGACTCCCGGTTGGCGTCCAGTTCATTGGTGCGCCATTCGCCGACGCCGGCGTTCTCGCATGCGCCAGGGCCTTCGAGGTTGTCAACCTATCGTAGTTTTGATAGCATCTTAATAGTTTTTTTGAGTTAGCCAAATGCCAAGTAACAGCAGAGAGGCACTTGTCCATTTCCGCAAGACCTTGCGGAGACACGAAGCTGGCGATGCGTCAGGAACGCGCGCCTTGGCTTTCTGCTACCTTGCGGGGCACGGCATCGACCAGTCCGTCGAGCGCGCCGTGGCGATTCTCAAGACCCTCAAGGAAGACTACTACAAGGACCGCGCATTCCTGCCTATTAGGCTCGACAAGGTTCAGGAGAACCTTACCTTCGTCGATGCGATTCGCGCGAACTTCCGCATGATGGATACTCTGCCTCTGCCGCTCACGGGCGGATGGGGCTATGACGAGCGGAATGCCGTGGTGGTCGATTTGTCGCTTGACGACGGCTATGAGGAGGACAGGCCTTTCAGCCTGCACCACCTCGAGCGGATGCTGATTGAGAACAGGATTTTCCTTGAATGCGTCCTGCGCGCGACGGAGCGGCTTTCCGGCATCGAGTGGCGCGTGGAGTCCCGCGAAGTGCTTGAGAATGACAACGGCGTTTTCGTTAAGTTGGTCGTGAACGTCCACGGCATCCCGGAATGGGTGTGGAACGCGCTGGAACACGACTGGAAGATGACACGCCAGCGGACCCCCCGGTCCAAGGCCGAAGCGCACACCTTCATACGCGAATGGTTCATGTGCAGCTACACCACGGAGTTCTGGTTGAACATCTCGGCCGTTCCTGAAAAGTTTATTGAAGAGGCTCAGTTCAAATATGACCACCGCAAGAAGAACAAAGCAGGGGGCAAAAAGCGACGCTAGGTATGCGGTCGCCGCCGTATCGAGCATGGGGTTGCGCATCACCCCCGAGGACCGCATGGCGGTCCATAATTCTAATAGATTCCTCCTTCAGGCGACGAGCGCCGAGACGAATGTGCTGAACGTCACGTCCTCTCTTGGCCGCGAGTGCCTTGTGCTGACGCGCTTCGTCGAGGGCAGCCCGCTTGCGGCCTTCATCAAGGCGCAGCTCCGCGCCCGCAACATCGCCTATGTCGGACCGGACATCCCGCAGGGCGGCCCCTGGGGCTACCGCCACCAGTTCAATGTGGCCGACTCCGGCTTCGGCCTCCGCGCCCCGCGCGTCTGGAATGACCGCGCCGGCGAGGTCGGCCGCACCCTAGACGCCGCCGACTATGACCTCGACAAGATTTTCAAGAAGGACGGCGTTGGCATCCTCCACCTCTCCGGCCTTATCGCCGCGATGAGTTCCGAGACGACGCGCGCCTGCCTGGCAGTCGCCAAGGCGGCCAAGGCCGCCGGAACGCTCGTGTCCTTCGACCTCAACTACCGCGCCACCTTCTGGAAAGGGCGCGAGGCCGAACTTAGCGCGGCCTTCCACGAAATCGCCTCGATAGCCGACATCCTCGTTGGCAACGAGGAGGACTTCCAGCTCTGCCTCGGCTTCAAGGGCCCTGAGGCTGGCGGGCGTGGCCTAGACGCCAAGATCGACGGCTTCAAGGCCATGATCGGCGCCGCCTCCAAGCGCTACAAGCAGGTCAAGGTATTCGCCACGACTCTCCGCGAGGTCATCTCGGCCGGACGCCACCGCTGGGGCGCGATCCTGCGCATGGACGGCAAGTGGTTCGTCGAGGAGCCGCGCGAAATCGACGTTCTCGACCGCATTGGCGGCGGCGACGGCTTCACGGGCGGCCTTCTCTACGGCATCCTCAAAGGCTGGGACGGCGAGAAGTGTCTCCAGTTCGGCTGGGCCTCCGGCGTCCTTGCTGCTTCGTCTTTGAACGACTACGCGGAACCTGCGGACGAAAAGCAGGTCTTCGACGTTTACAAGGGCAACGCCCGCGTCCAGCGCTAGTTCGCGGGCGATTTTCGTTTGCAAGCCATGGACATTGTTATTTGCAAAGACAGGGAGCAGGCGGCCCACATGGTCGCCGGCCTCATTGACCGCGCAATTCGCGCCAAGCCCGACACCGTTCTCGGCCTCGCCACCGGCGCCACCCCGATTCTCCTCTACAAGGACCTCATCCGCCGCCACCGCGACGAAGGGCTGGACTTCTCCCGCGTCCGCACCTGGAACCTGGACGAATACGTCGGCCTGGCGCCAACGCACCCCGCCTCCTACCGCTTCTTCATGAACGACCAGCTGTTCGACCATGTCAACATCGACAAGGCCAACACGCATGTGCCAGACGGAATGGCGTCGGACTTCGAGGCCGCTGCGGCGGCCTACGAGGCAGGCATCGCGGCCGATGGCGGCATCGACATCCAGGTTCTCGGCATCGGCTCCGACGGCCACATCGGCTTCAACGAGCCAACGACCTCCCTCGCCTCGCGGACTCACGTGCAGACGCTCATGCTCGGCACCCGCCTCGACAACGCCCGCCTCTTCTTCGGCGGCAACCTCGACGAGGTTCCGAAGCGCGCCATCACGATGGGCATAGGCACGGTCCTTGAAAGCCGCACGGCCATCCTGATGGCCTTTGGCAAGGGCAAGGCACAGGCCGTGGCCGCAATGGTCGAGGGCGCCATCTCACACATGACGCCGGCAACTGCCCTCCAGATGCACCGCGACGCAAAGGTCTTCATCGACGAGGAGGCCGCCTCGCTCCTGAAGAACATCGACTTCTACCGCGCCGTTTACGCCGACAGCCCCCTCCGCGCCCTCGAAGCCTAGCGATAGGTCAGGGCGCGGCTGCGTCAACGGGAAGATTCTCATCAAACGGTGGTTCGCCCTCTAAACTACGTCGCAGTAGCTGAGGGACGGGAGGTCATGCCCTGCCGGTGAGCAGGTAGGTCATGTAGAGCGGCAGATAGACGACCCCGTCCTTTCCAATCTGAAACGCCCCAACTGAAACAATGAAAACGCTGCGATGCTTCGTCTATCGGGTAAAATGACAGTCTTGAAATTCAAAAATCAAGATTTCAAGACTGTCAAATGTTGCAATTTCGATGGGAGAATGGTAGAGTTGATGTCCGACAGGAGGCTTGCTTCATCATGGCATTTTTCGGCAGGGAATTGGATTTAAGGCAACTGGGGGACCTTTGGAGGCGTCCCGGAGCCTCGCTCGTGACGTGCCGCGGCAGGAGGCGTATCGGCAAGTCCACGTTGGTGCGCCACTTCGCGGACGTGAGCGGCGCTTCACTTATCCGGCTGGAGGGACTTGCCCCGCAGCGCCGGATGAAAAACGCAGACCAGCTCAAGGCATTCGGACGCCAATTGGCAGAGCAGACTGGAACGGCGCCTACGGTGCCGGAAAGCTGGTTCGACGCCTTCCGCCTGCTCGACGGGGCGGTTCCCAAGGCGGGGAAGACCGTTGTCCTGCTTGACGAAGTGTCGTGGATGGGGCGCTACGACCCTAACTTCCCCGGAGAGTTGAAATATGCCTGGGACAATCGCTTCCACGACAGGAGTAACCTGATTGTCGTCGTCTGCGGCTCCGTCTCGGCCTGGATCGACGAGAACATCCTGTCCAACACCGGATTCGTCGGGAGGATATCCCTCGACCTCATCGTCCGCGAACTTCCGCTGCGGCAGTGCGCCAGGTTCTGGGGCGATGCCGCAGGGCGCGTCTCAACGCGGGAGGTTCTCGACATCCTGTCTGTCACGGGCGGCGTCCCGCGCTATCTGGAGGAACTGGATCCAGCGCTTTCCTCCGACGACAACATCCGCAGGATGTGCTTCCTCCCCAACGGCTATCTGTTCCGGGACTTCAACGATGTCTTCGCGTCCGTATTCGGGGCTAACGCCCCGGTCAAGCGGAGGATACTCGAGGCGCTCGCCGAATCGGAACTCGACGGCACGGAGATTTCGGAACGCCTTCGCGTCGCCCGCAACGGGCGCCTCTCGGATATTCTTGACGAGCTGGAAATGGCGGGGTTCGTTTCGAAAAATTCCGGCATAAACCCCGAAACAGGCAAGCGCGCGCGCCAAGACCGATATAGGCTGAAGGACAACTACGCGCGATTCTATTTAAAATACATCGCACCGTTCCGGGAGGAAATCCTGGCCGGCGACTTCGCCTTCTTTTCCGTCGAGAACCTTCCGGGCTGGGACGCCATGCTTGGACTCCAGTTCGAGAATCTTGTCCTGAACAATGTCCGTGAACTGCTCCCGGCGCTTAACCTTGAAGGGAAGCAGATTCTGTCGGCCGCCCCATGGCGAAGCCGCAGGGGGAAAGCCTGTGGCGGATGTCAAATCGACCTTCTCGTGCAGTCCCGCAAGTCGGTTTGCGTCGTCGAGATCAAGCGCCGCAACGAAATCGGGGAGGATGTCGAGCGTGAGGTCGCCGAAAAGATCCGGCGGCTGACAATCCGCGACGGCATGAGCGTCAGGACTGCACTTGTCTATGACGGCCATCTCTCGAAATCCGTCCAAGGGAGCGGCTATTTCGATGCCCTCATCCCATTTCGGAGCCTTCTTGGAATATAACGCAGCTGACGATCCCCCACATCGAAAACGCCACCAACCTCCTTTTCCGCAGGGCTTGGACGAAGGCGACAACCGCCACGCCCTCTGGGAGCGCCTGTTCGGCGAGAAGTGGGGGCCGCCCTCGCAACGACTACGCAATAGCCGAGGGGCGGGAGGTCATGCTCTGCTGCCGTTAATGCGGCGCGACTGCGGCGATGGCTTCGACGAGACTTGCCATCCTGCCTGCGCAGGCTTCCGTGTGTTCCATGACCTCGGCGTGCGACAGCGGCTGCGCCGATATGCCGGAGGCCATGTTCGTAATGCAGCTGACGGCGGCTATCCGCATTCCAATCGCGTTGGCCACTATCGCCTCCGGGACGGTGGACATCCCCACGGCGTCAGCCTGCCAGATGTGGTAGGCGCGGACTTCCGCAGGCGTCTCGAAGCACGGGCCGGAGGTGAAGGCGTAGATGCCTTCGTGGAGGCCGATGCCCAGATTTGCGGCTGCGGTGCGTATCGCGGCGGCGAATGCCTTTGAATAGACTTCGCTCTGGTCGGGGAAGCGCGGCCCCCATCCGGGACGGACCGGCCCCTGGAGCGGGTTCAGTCCGGTGGTGTTCACATGGTCGGTGATGAGCATCAGGTCGCCGGGGCCAAGCGTCGGGTTCACGGCCCCGGCGGCGTTCGTCAGCAGGACGTTCCCGACGCCCATGCGCCGCATCAGTTCAATGGGCAGGACAACCGGCCCCCAGCCCATGCCCTCGTAGAAGTGGCGGCGCCCGCAGAAGGCAACGGCCTTGCGTCCGCCAAGCTCCAGCAGCCGCGCCTCGCCGGCGTGGCCCTGGACAGTGCTTGCGCCGAGGCCGGGGATGGAGTCGTAGGGGAGCCTGTCGATGAAGTCGCGGCCGATGACGGCGCGGCTCCAGCCGGAGCCAAGAACGAGGCCGATTTCAGGCTTGAATTCAATCCAGGCGGGCGGGAGCGCAGCAGCCGCTGCGTCAAGGGAAGCGGTGTTAGGTGTCTCTGGCAGCATGTCTGGCGCCCGTGGTGTAAAAGACTAGTTGTCGCCAATGGTGGCGAAGGAGATGTTCCAGATGTCGGCGGTGCGGCAGACATCGACGATGCCGATCAGCTGCTCGGTGCGGGAGTCCTTGTCGGCGCGGATGATCACCGGCTGGCCTGGGAAGAGCTGCGCGAGGCGCGAGAGCCTGTCGCGGAGTTCGTCTGGCGTGTATTTGCGCTGGTTGATGGTAATCGTGCCGTCGCGCGAGAGGTTGACGATCACTTCGCCGGGGAGGCGGTCTGGCATCTGCGAGGACTGCGCCGATGGCAGCACGACATCGACTTCCATCTCCCACTGCGAGAAGACCGACGTGGTGACGAAGAAGCAGAGCAGCAGGAAGACGACGTCGATCATCGCCGTGAACTGGAATTCGGGCAGCGCCTGGCCGTTGCGGGCGAGGAGGCTCATTTGCTGGCTCCCTTTCTGGCCGCGATGGCGGTGACGATCTCGGCGGAGGCGGCCTCGAGGCGCCCTGCAAGGGCGACGACGCGCCGCCGGAATATCGCGTAGGCGAACATGCAGGGGATGGCCACCAGGAGGCCGGCGATGGTCGTGACGATGGCCTTGGAGACGCCCTGCGCCAGAATCACGGGCTTAGCGGCGAGGAGGACATCCTGCGCAATCGAGCCGAATGCCTGGAGCATGCCGAGCGTGGTGCCGAGGAGGCCGACCATCGGCGCGATGGCGGCGAGGTCAAGCAGCAGCTGTGCCTGCGACTGCATGGACTCGGCGTGGCGCGAGCCTTCGGCGCGGACGAGGTCGCGGAGCAGTTCGCCGTCCTGCCCGCCGCCTGTGGCGCGGATGCAGCCGAGGGCGGTC
>JAGCUY010000116.1 GCA_017962605.1 Kiritimatiellia bacterium
TACACCATAACCCCTAACCCCTAACCCCTAATCCCTAATTTATGGCAAACATATTCGAACAGGCCAAGCAGGCCATCAAAATGCGCTCTGAGCAGAAGCGCATCCAGAAGGAACTCGAGCGCATCGTCGTGGAATACTCCAACGGCGGCATCCACGCGACGATGAAGGGCGACATGACCCTGACCTCGCTCAAATTCGACGACGACGCCCTCGCCGAGCTCAAGCAAGGCAAGACCGAGCGCTTCACCACGATGATGCAGAACGTCTTCAACGGCGTGCTGAAGAAGGCCAAGGAGGCCACGCAGGAGAAGATGATGAGCATGATGAAGGAGGGCGGTCTCTCCGGCCTCTTCGGCGGCTGATGAGGAACCCACTGGAGAACCTTGAACGCGCGCTTGCCAGGCTTCCCGGCCTAGGCAAGCGCAGTGCGGAGCGTGCGGCGCTGGCGCTGGTGCGTCAGCCATCGCTGCTCTCCGACCCCTTGATGGCGGCGCTTGAAGAGGCGCGCGCCAACGTGGTCTGCTGCGACGTATGCGGCGGTTTCACGACGCGCGACCAGAACCCCTGCCCTCGCTGCTCCGACTCATCGCGCGACGCCACGACCCTCTGCATAGTGGAGGAGCCAGGCGACATAGCGTCAATCGAGCGCGCAGGGGCCTTCAACGGCCTCTACCATGCCCTGCACGGCAAGGTGTCGGCCTCACGCGGCACCGGCCCCGGCGACCTGCGGCTGGAGGCGCTATCACGCCGTCTGGCCGAAGGCAATTTCCGCGAAGTAATCCTGGCCACCGGCACAGATCTCGACGGCGACGCCACGGCGGAGTTTTTATCGTCGCTCATCCGCAGCGCGGCTCCGTCGGCCCGCGTAACGCGCATCGCCTTCGGCCTGCCAGTGGACAGCGGCATCGCCTACTCCGACCCGCTGACCCTCAAGCGAGCCCTCGCCGGACGCCGCTAGCGGCAGACTCCGCTTCATAGCGTTCTATGCCACAGGACGAATCCAACCTGCCAGACAGAGGCGCGGCACAGGCGGCGGGGCGCATCCTCATCCACAAAGGCGGCGCGCTGAACGCCCGCGTTTACCGCGTGACGGAGGGCGACGGGAAGATGCGCATCGAAAAGGACTTCTCCGAGTGCTCGTGGATTGTTCGGAACACCCTGGGGCGGTTCCTAATATTCCGCGAGTGCTGGATACTTCGGTGCCTTCAGGGAACGGGCGTGGTTCCAGGCAGCGTGGAGAAGATTTCGCCCTTCGCCATGCGCGAGGACTGGTGCGCAGGCTTCACGCTGCGCGAATCCTGCTGCGGCGTGCATGAGGAGAACAAGCCCGGCGTCAAGGTCGTGGAGGGCGTGCCGCGCGAGGTGCTTGACGCACCGATCCCGCGCGAATTCTTCGAGGCGCTGGAAGCGGGGATTCGCGCCGTCCACAGAAAGGGGTTCGTCCACCTCGACCTGCACAACGAACGCAATGTCATGGTTACCCCCGGCTACAAACCGGTGATCCTCGACTGGCAGTCGGCGCTGCCGCTGGCGAAAGTCCCGCTGCTGGGGTGGCTGCTACGCCGCATCGACATGGCCGGCGTTTACAAATTCCGAGACCGCTTCCGCCCAGGGGAACTCGACAAGGGGCGGATGTCGCTCCTCAAGCGGGAGCGCTTCCTCAGGCGACACTTCTGGGTGCCGAGGCTGAAGATCTGAGCGATTAGCGCGACGCCTGCGGCTGGTGCAGCGCAAAGAGCAGCGTGACGCGGCAGGCATCGGCGGCATTTATGCCGCCGGGCGAAACATTGGAGGAGGCGGCCGCATTGCCTGCGCCGCCCGCAGAGCGGGAAATGGCAGCCGCGACATAGGCGCTGGTGGAGAAGTCAGGAAGCGCCATGGCGATGTTACGCGCCGAGGCCGAAACTTCAGGGGATATCGCGTCGCGGGCGAAAGACGAGGCCATGCCTATCGCCTGCGCGATCTGCCGCAGTTCGCGGAAGAAGGAATCGCAGTCGATGAAGAAGTATGCCGACGGCCGCGCGTCCGCGATTTGCCCGAATGCGTTGCGCCAGGTGAACTCGGGCGCGGGATCGGCGTGGCGCTGGGCGGCAAGGCTCGCGGCCGAGGAGCAGACCGTGTTCTCGCCAAATACGGCTATGGTCGAGCGCATCTGACGCGACAGGATTGGGCGCAGGATGTTTTTGAGGGCCGCCTCGTTGACGGTGAGGCCGGGGAAAGAGGCCGTGATTGCCGGAATGGCGAAGACAAAAAGTTTGGCGCCGTATGGCGCGGCCGTCAGGTAAATGGCCGCATCGTCGGCGCTAGCGGCGGCGCGTGACGCTGAGGCCGCCTCGCCAAACATCCTGCCGGCAAGCGCCTTGGCAAAGCCCTGGGGCAGCAGCGCGAGCAAGAAGGCATGGTCGGCGGCGAGCGCGCCGATGGAGGCATTGCGTCCGGAAATTTGCTGCGAAAGCAGCTCGGCAAGTGGCCCGTTGGCGTCAAGCACGGGGAAGGACGCGGACAAAGCGACGGCATCCTTGCGCTGCAAGACGTCGATGGTGGTGTCGCGGTCGAAGCGAAGCCCCAAGCCGAGGATTTGCGGGATGTCGGCGCGGACGACGATGCGGTGGCGGAGGCCATCGGGGAGGCTGTCGCGCAGGACGGCTTCAAGGCCGTTCTGGCGCGGCGCGCCGTCGAGCATGTCGGCCATGCTAACCGGACGGTCGGAAAGCTTTGCGAGCAGGACGCGCTTGCCGAGGGCCACGGAGAGGATAAGCGGGATGGGGTCGTCGTCGTCCTCGTCGGTGAGGTCGATGTAGTGGAAGCCTTCGGGAGAAGTCCTGATGCGGCCAAGGCCTGGAACCCATCGGATGAACCAGAAGAAGTGGAGAAGCAGGTCGCGGCGGCCAGTCGGGGAGGCGGCGGCCACGCACGGGTTGCCGTCGTCGCCTACTTGGATGGCCGAGGCGACATCCTCGCCAACGGCAAGGAGGAAAGTCCAGAATGCGCCGCTTTCGCGCGCGGCCTTTTCGGCATCCACGTCGTATCCCGCGAGGAAGGAGGCGACGACGGGGTCCTTAAGCTGCTGCTTCCAAGTTGCGCGGAGGTCGGGGTGGTAGCCGACGGCTAGGGCGCGGTCGGGGAGGTAGCCGAAGATGTCGGCCTTGCGCGGGGGGAGAGCCACCAGCGCCAGGAGAAGCGCGGCCAATATCGCAAGAACGATGGTGCGGCGCTTGGACATGGAGGCGGTGTGGTGGGTGAAGGGGGAAGATGGAGCGGGCGAAGGGAATCGAACCCTCGTGTGAAGCTTGGGAAGCTCCTATTCTGCCATTGAATTACGCCCGCACGAGCAAAAAAACAACATGAATATTCTACACGGATTCACCTCCGCTGTCAAGAAAAATACAGTGATCCTAATTCGTCGAGCGCGGGTGCGAGATGGTGAAGTGAGGTGGGGTGAAGAGTGAAGGCCCGGGCATTTTTACCCGGAAAAACTTCTCTCCCGGCCCATATTGGGAAATGCGGGCGCCCAATCCGCCTGTGGCGGACGCTCGCGGCAGACACCAGTCTTGCCGCTTCGCTAGGTTGTGCGCCCGCCTTCCCTCAATCTGGGCCGGGCGTTTTTCTGGCGGGTAAAAACGTCAAGTTCACGTTGCCAAGCCACATGGCCTCGTCTCGTCGTCATCCGCTTGGTGTCGGCTTGCGGCAGTGGCTGGCGGCGCATTCCGGGCGATCTGCGCCCCGCACCCACCCTGGACGGGCGTGCGCCAGGGAACGCACCTCGCCTCGGACTTCGCTCGCCATCCGCAGCCTCTGCGCCTCCGCCTGCGCTCTTCCTCCTCGCCTCAACCATTCCGTTTTGTCCGAAAGTGTTGCGGGTTGCAGGAGATTGCATTCTGCGCCTCACTTTTCGCAAATGCGTTTTGTTCTCATTCTGCGGGTGGATGCCATGTCGCGTAAATGGCAAAATTGAAACCTCGCCTAACTTCCGCACGGAGGGCAGCGGAGACGACGAAGCGAGCGGAGCGACGGCGGAGGCGACGGGGCGGCGGATGGCGGATGCAGGCCGTGGCGAGGTGCGAGGCCGCAAGGGCGTGCCCGGCGGCAGGACGGAACGGACTGGCGCGGGACGCAGATCGCCCGGGATGCGCCGCCAGCCACCGCCCCTAGCCGACACCGAGCGGCGCGAACGAGACGGCGCAGCGTCGGATTGGTAAAGGTGTCCCCGCCGGCTTTCCCCGCGAAAAAACCGCTTGGCCGAGATCGAGGGAAGGCGCGGGCGCCAACCTAGCGAAGCGGCCAGACTAAAGTCTGCCGCGAGCGTCCGCCGCAGGCGGATTGGCCCAGCGCATTGCCCGATGTCGGCCAAGAGAGAAGGTTTTTCGGGGAAAGGCGGCGACAGAGACAGACAACACACACATACACCGCGACACGCAGACAGCCTAGACTCCCATCACACACTTCACTGAACCATCAGCGGTGGCGGAGGGTTAGGGGGTGGATTTGAAGTAGGAGAGCACCACCGCCGTCGCGACGGCGCAGGAGACAACCCCAACCAGGATGCCGACCTTGAGCCATTCGAGGAAGGCGACCTTGACCGAGTAGCGCTTGCCGAGCATCGAAATCGCCACCAGATTGGCCGTGGAGCCGATGGCCGTTATGTTGCCGCCAAAGCACGCGCCGAAGAGCAGAGCCCACCAGAGCGGCTGCATCGACGGCGCGTTCGCCACGATGGTCTTCACGATGGGGATGAATGTCGAGACGAACACGATGTTGTCAACGAACGCGGAGCCGACGGCCGTGATGGCCACGATCATCGGGGTGAGAATCCACTTGCTGGGGGCCGCGCCGCCGGATGGCGCGATCTGGTCGGCAATCACCTCGGTTACGCCGCAGTGCTCGAGGGCGAAGGAGACGGCGAAGAGCATCATGAAGAAGAGGAGGCTCCACCACTCAATCGAACTCTCGACATAATGGCGCGCGCGGTGGCTGCGGAAGACCATCAGGAGGCCGGCGATAGTCAGCGGCGCGGCCACGAGCATTGTGTTCGGCTCAAGGTCCAGCGCCTTTTCGATTGGATGGTGCGCGGCGATGAAGGCCAGCGAAGCCAGGAGGATCGCCAGGCCGCGCGCATACGGGATGGCCACCATGGGGCCAAGGCCAATGTGGCTTGCGCGCCGCTCCGCGAGCCGCTCGTCGAGAAGTTTTATCTCCTTGCGATAGAAAACGAGCAGCACCAAAAAGGTGGCGAGCAGGCTAAGGAACATGATGGGCGTGGCGCGCGCGATGAAGTCGCCGAAGGAAAGCGGATCAGGCGTGGCCTTGGTGCCGATGAGGATTCCAACGGGATTGCCGAGCATCGTGCCGGTGGAGCCGATGTTCGTGGCCATGACGCTCATCAGCACGAAAGGCGTGGGCCGCAGCTTCAGAGTGTCGCAGACCTGGAAGACGAGCGCCAGCACGAAGACGATGGAGGTGACCTCATCGACGATCCCCGGCATCACGCCGGAGAGGAGCATGAGGATCGCCACGAACTTGAAGCCGGTCATGTGGCGCGCGTTGATAATCGTCTGGATTATCCAGGTGAAGAGACCCATGTCCTTCAGCGCGCCGACAAGGGTCATCATGCCAACGAGCAGGAGGATGATGTGAAGCTCGGTGCTGCTGACGAACTCCGAGAGGGTCAGCACCTTGAGGGCCAGCAGGGCGGATATGCCCACGAAGGCAACGCCCAGGCGGCGCTCCTCGAACATCAGCGTGGCGCAGATGATGAGGGCGAAGACGGCGACGGCGGCGATTTGCCTAATGCCCAGAAGCCGCGCCGGGGAGGCCGCACTGACAAGGTCGGGATAGACGGCTGCGATGTCGGCCGGCGCCGGGAGCAGCGATGCGAGCCAACCGGCAAGCGCCGCCACACCGAACATCACGGCGAACTTTATTACCACCCCGCGCCGCTCCGGAGCCGAAGCATTTGCCGACATCTATTGCTAGTCCCTGAAGATGTTGTTGAGGAAGGAGGGAAGGGTCACGACACCCGCCAGCCGGGCGCCGTCCACCACGAAGCAGCGGTTCGTCTTGTGGCGCGCCATGGCCTCGGCCACGGCGATGGCGGGCTGGTCGATGGAGACTGAGGCGTAGTCGTCGTCGGTGATGTCGGCCAGCCAGGTGCTGGACTCCTTGCGGAGCAGCGTCTCAAAGGGCTCGAAGTTGTTGAAGAGGGAAAGGTCCTCCATCCAGAGCATGTAGTCGGGAACGCATACGCCGAGCAGTGCGCGGGCCGAGGCGACGCCGACGAGGTCGCCGGCGTTATCCACCCCGGGAATCTCCGCGAGGCCGGTCGTGACGATGGCGTCGATGGCGTCCTTGACGCTGTTGGTGTCCTGGAGGACGGCGCCGGGGGGCGACATCATGTCGCCGGCCGTCACAGACGAGTGGTCGTGGCGCGTGCCGCTGAACAGGGCGAACACCTCCTCAGGGGTCGAGCAGGCGGCGGCCTCTTCGAGGAACCCCTGCGAGCGGAGGCGGCGGGCGATCTTGGCCGCGATTTTCAAGTAGGCGGCCGGGGAGTGGTGCGGCGTGAGGACGAGGAACACCAGGCTCGCGGTGTAGCCGGCGCTCTCGAACGAAACGCCGTCCTCGCTTGTGGCTACGGCCACCAGCGGCGCGTCGATGCCATCGACGCGGGCGTGCGGCATCGCCACGCCTTGCGCCACGAAGGTCGGGGCCTCGCTTTCGCGCTTCATCACGGCCGCGAGGGCGGCCTCGCTGTCGAAGCCCGGATGGTGCTCGGCCAGAAGCCCAACGAGCTTTTGGATGAGTTCGCCGCTTTCCTCGATTTCGGTGCGGCACAGAACGTCTTCAACGGAAAAAACCGCTGCGGGCGCATCGCCCGCGGAGTCACTGGATGCCATGGAACAATCCTCAATGAAGCATCTATTATGCCATAAACCGCCGCTAGAAGCAAGTTAGGCTATTTCGCGAAACCGTCTAGCAGGGCGCGTTTGCGGGGGGTGTCTGGCACCGGAACCATCTTGGGAATGGAGGGACCGGCCTTCTCGACGTCCCAGCAAGGGCTTTCGCGGAATGCGTGGTAAGTCCAGTCCCAGCCGTATTCATTGAAGAGGGAGATGAGGTCGGCGAGGTATTTCTCCGCGCCATCCGCCCACGCCACCGCGCTGAACTCGCCAACGAGAATGCGCGCGCCGTGCTTCTTTTGGAAGGCCACGACCGGTGCCAGCCGCCTTGCCAGATACTCGCGGTTCCACCCCTTCCCCTCGTCGGGATAGACGGTCGGGCCGAAACCCTTGTGGATACCCTGGTGCGTGAAGGCGAATGGCTCGTACATGTGGACCTGGTAAACCACGTTGTCCATAGCCAGCGGCGAGAGGTAGGCGAAGGCGCTCGCGGCGGCGTAGCCGTTCGCCTCGACCACGATGGTGGCGTCCGGGTCGATTTCGCGGATGGCCTCGGCGGCGCGCCTCTGCGTGTTCCAGTAGTCGCAAATGGCGCGATCGCTCTGCTTCGGCTCGTTCACGAGGTCGTAGCCGTAGATCATCGGGCGGCCCTTGAAGCGCCGCGCGATCTTCCGCCAGACCTCGACGAAGGCGTCGTTCCAGCGCATGTCGTAGAACATGTTCATGTCGCCTCCGCTGCGGCCACCCGGAGGCGCATGGAGATCGACGATGATATGCACGCCGTATTTCTCCGCCCACGGGAGGATGTCGCGGTCGAGGTGGTCGAGCCTGCCGTCGAGCCATGCCATGTAGTCGGCGAGTTCGCGTGACTGGTCGTTCTTGGAATCCCAGCTGCGCCCCGTCTGGTAGCGCAGAAGCGTCGCGCCCCACTCGTGGAGGGTGCGGAAGTCGTCCTCGGTCATGTCCCGCCGTCCGGGCGACATGCAGCCGCGCAAAGGGCGGCGCAGCGTGGCGGCGCCTTGCGCCGCGACCGAAGACAAGCGACTCGCGACATGCGACATGCACGACGGCATCTCGACATTTCGACTTTCGGCATCCCCGCTTGTCGCTTGTCGCTTGTCGCCTGTCCCGCCTTCTGCCGCTGGGTTGTCCGAGTATCGGACAACCCAGTCCTGATTGGTGGCGGGGAAGAGGTCGCAGCCGGAGCGGATGCGCAGGGTGGAGAGGTCGAAGACAACCTTTCCCGACGAGCTTTGCAGGCCGAGGGTCAGCTTGGCCTTTTCAAGCCGCGACCCGGCGTCCACGACCGTGGTCGAGATTGTCTCCTCCGGGAAGGTGCCGAGGCGCGACTTCGTGTTCGGGTAAACAGTCTCGCCGGTCACGACGTCGCGGAACTCGAACTGGAACTTGAGGCCGTTCCAATGCTCGAAAGGCTTGCTGATGTTCTCGCCCCGGCACCTCACCGAAGCAGAGAAGCACTGCCCGTCGATTGGGGTCATATCGACCATGGCGACGGCGCTGCCGCCCTCCTTGGCGCAGTCGGGCGGCACATCAACCGTCAGGATGTCGCCCTCGATCCGCGCGAAGCGCGAAAGGCTCCATGAAAGCGAAGTGCCCGCTATCTCCTGAGCATACACCCCCGCCGCCGCGAGCAGCGCGGCGGCAAGGAGCGAAGATAGGGACCTCAATGTCATCACTACTTGAAGATCATTATGAACGGCGAATCGCCAGTCACCTCAATGACGCCCTCGCCCTCGAAGAGTGTGTCATCCTGGTGCGTGGCCGAGGAGGAAGTCGAGCCGTAGCTGCCAGTCTGCTGCTTTACGCCATCGATGTAGAGATAGCCGACCTGCTGGCGGACGCCGCTCTCAAGACGCAACTTGCCGTAGGCGTTGTTCATCTTCTCGAAGCGGACGTCCGTATGCCGGCCGACCGCCTCCGAATGCTCGAAGACCATCTTGCCGCCCTTGATGACGACGGCGCTTGCATTGCGCCACGAACCGCGCGCGAGGGCGTCAGGGTAGTTGTAGGCGGTGCCGTTCTCAGGGGTGAGATTGACAGTGCCCGTCCCTGAGGAGAAGGTGAGCGTCCCCTCGGCGATTTCGACGATGCCGGTCGAGGTGCTGTCGGCCATAAACCAGCGTGGCAGCTGTCCCCACTTGCTGTAGTTCACCGCCCCGGTGTAAACCGCCTTTTCGACGCGGGTCTTGTATCCGGCCTTGCTGTTGGCGTTGATATATTCGGTGACGACACTGGCAGTGAAGTCTATGTAGAGCGTGGCGGGCGTTTCGCTCGTGATGAAGCCGCCGCCGGTTGTGTGCAAGTCGCCGAGAATCTGGTCATTGCCGCAGAGGTCGAGTGTCGCATTTTCCTTGAGGTAGAGAAGCGACCGCGTATCTGCGTCGATGGGGTTGTTCGTCGTGTCCGACGACGCGGTGACGCGGCGCGGGTTCGTAGCGGTGAAGGCATACGGGACCATCGTCTTGATTGTCCCCGCCGTCCAGTAGTCGCCCAGGAGGCCGTTGAAGCGGTTTCCGGTGGAATGTAGCTCAATCGTTCCCGTGAAGCCGTTGGGGTAGAAGCGGAAACAGGTGTGGAACGGCCCGTTGAAGACCAGCGTCCCGGAGCCGGAGGCATAGACGTTGTTGCGCGACATGAAGAGGTCGTTGAAGACCGCGCGAGAGCCGGCGTTCGCCACAAATGCGATTTCCGTCCTATTGGATGTGACGACAGGAGCGTTGAATGTCACCGTAGCGTTCGCCGGGATGGTTATAGTTGTCCTCCGTTTGTCCGCTGCCACACTTGGATCGCGATCCGCCAAAACGAGCGGGCGGTTGATTTCAACACCGTTTACAAAGGTCGGCGAATTGGCCTGTCCATTGTGGAGAATCGTGACAGGAACGCCCTTGAATGAGCCGAAGGCGTTGTTCGTGTTGAACAGGACCTTCATGTTGTCAGCCAGCACCGCATTGTTCCAGCCGGGCGTTGCCGCGTTGAGCCTAAGCTCCGTCGTGCCCTTTCCGGAGACCGTCAGCTTCGCGGTGCCGAGCGTCTTGACCGATCCGTTGATTATGATGTGGCCGTTGCCGGGGTTCCAAGTCTGGTCGGCGGCGAGGACAATGTCGCCAGGTGCCGAGCCGAAGCCGACGTAGATTTCGCCGTTACCGGGGTTGGCGAAGCCGCCGGAGCCAATCCGGAGTTCCTTGCCATCCGCCGCACCGATTGCGAAGTGCGTCTTGGCGAAGGAGAAGCCCTTGATCCAGACATCCGAGTCGGCCAGGAAGTGCGCATAGTTGCCGATGTCGGTCGTGATGGAGGCCGAGCCATCCGTCAGGTTTTGAGGCGGGGTGCTCCAGTTTGACGCCGTAGAGGCACATCCCCCGTCATTGGCTGCGCCGGTCCATGTCACGGCCTCCGCCGCTGCCTCGACCGGCAAGCCGACAACCACCAGCCCGTCGCCCGCAACCCACGTCGCCTCGGTTCCTTCCGGCAGTGTCGAGCCACTCCGCGTGTAGATTCCCGCGCCGTAAACCGTGTCGTGGTTCTTGACGGACTTCACCGCCACGCGGCAACCGGCCGCGGCGCCGATCTTGCCGCCATTGTAAAGCTGGAAGGCCGCCTTCGGGAATGCCGCTGCGCCATCCTCCTCGATCATCATCGCACCGGTGTTTATCGTCACGGAGCTCACGTTCGGGAAGGATGCTCCGTCCGTCACGCGCACGGTGCCCGTTGCAATCGTCATTGCACCCGTCGTCGTCGATACACCCTTGCGGAAAACGAACGTCCTTGCTGCAGATGGCCTGAACTGGAATTGCAGATTGCCCGCGAGACAACCCGAAAACGTCTGCGTCTCCACGGCCGTCGCGCCGTAGAAGCCGAGGACACTGCCGTATTGGCTCTCGATGGAGTGCTTGCCACCCGTGACGTCCGCCGTCTCATCAATGTAGCCTGTGCCAAAGCAGAGGCCGCCGGCGGAGCCCGCCCGCTTGTCGATAATTACCTTGGCGGTGTCGCCGGCGAAGGTCAGCGGCACGGCGATGTCGTGGGAGGACGCCGCGAAGACGAGCCGCGCCGTGCCAGCCTCGATCTTGATCGGAACTTCCGGCCTACCGGCACCTGCGGTCGAGGTGTTCCACCTGTTGCCGCCGTTGGCGATGGAGAGCAGGCCCGCGCCGCGCTTCACGAGAACGGGATGGCCTGTGTCGGCGGCGGGATGGTAGATGTCGCTCCTGTCGAAGTTCACCTCGACGTTGCCGGGGATGTCGAAGACGACATCGCCGTCGCCCTGGCATCCGGGAACCGTCGAGAGGTAGTAGTAGAGCGGCTGTGGCGAGACGGCGGGCAGGTCGGGGAACGAGAGGCCGCCGCCAGCCGCGAACTTAAGCACCCCCATGTAAGTCAGTTCGCATGCGATAAGATTGTCCGTTGTCGAAGAAACCTTGCCCCACTTGCCGCCGCAACCTTCGAGACGCATCTCCTTCAGCGAAACATATTGGTGGTTATTGTTGGGGAACAAGCCCGCAAGGCCGATTGCGTTGTCTTCGCGGAAGACGACGATGGCGTTCGTGCTGTCCGGGAAGTTCACGGGCGTTGAGCCGTCCTCCAATCGCCAGAGGGCGGGATTGTTCCACGCGCCGGACTCCGATGTCCGGTGGAATATGTATGTTGTGTCGGCGCGGAGAGTGCCGACGGCCAGTAGTCCAGCGGTCGCCGCCAGGTAGAAACGAATCGCTTTCTTGATGTTCATGGTGATTTTCCTTGCTTGGTCTGGCCAGGGCGGAATTGCCCCAGCCACTACCATTATCCCACGAACAACGCCGCAAGGCAAGAAAAATCAATATCGTCTTTCCGACTTTCAGTATCGTAAATGCGACACCACGATTTTGCCGTTGAGTCATTGACAAGAGACACGCGACATGCGACAAGCGGGAAGACAGCCGACATTCGACAGCCGACAACCGCCCCTAGCCCCTAGTCCCTAGCCCCTCATTCCCACATTGGTAATTGGCAACATTGGTAATTGGCAACATTTCCACATTTCCACACTTTCACATTTTCACATTCTTCCCCGCTCCCGCTCTAAAAACACACGATGGCCGAGAGCGCGCCATCGGCGCGAAGCGCTGATTCGCCGGAGACGACAAGCCTGTCGCCGCGCCTCACAGCCTCGCCGCCAAGCATCCCCTGCCCTTCGGTGACCACCGCCACTGCGGGTGCGCCGTCAAGCGCGACGGCCCCGCCGCCCGCGACCCGCCACATCTCGAACTTGTCCGTGAACTCCGGCCCGCAGATGCGAGCCGCGTTGTCTTGGTTGCAGTCGGTGGCAGTCGGTGGCAGTCGGCTGCAGTCGATGGCGCCTTTGCGTCTTATGTATTTAGCGACGGTCTCGTCGTAGGTGCGGCCTTCGTATTCGTAAACCTCGAACATCTTCTCCCAGCCGACGCCGCCGTGCATCTTGGCATCGGGGATGCGCCGCCCCGATGGCGTGAAGCGCTCGGCCACCACCATCAGGTCGCTTGGCTCCTGGAGTTCGATCATGAAGCATCCCCCGCCAATCGCGTGCGGGACCCCGCCATCGACGAAGACGAAGTCGCCAGGCGCAACCGGTATGCGGTGGAGGAACGAAAGGATTGGATTATCCTCACGCAGAGGCGCGGAGAGCGCAGAGTCCCTTTTGACAGAATCCTCCCAAGCCTCGCGCGTCATCCCCGGCTTGAAGCCAAGATATACGCAGGCGTCGGGAGCGGTGCCGGGAAGAAAATACCAGCATTCCGTCTTGCCGACGGGCGAGTTGAAGAGGCGGCGGGCGCATGGCACGGTAGGATGCGCCTGCACGACAAGCCGCTCGTCGCTGTCGAGGAGCTTCACGAGTATCGGCAGAGCGCCAACGGCGTCGCGCACCAGGCGGCCGTCCTCCAGCCGTCCAAGGCCCTCGCCCTCGACTTCAAGCGTCCCGTTGAAAGCCTGCGTGGTGGAGGCGAGCCAGTCCTCCGGGCGGGGCTGCGCCCCGCCCGGGGAGCCGCATGTCGCCTGTCGCATGTCGCATGACATTTCGCCGGAGGAATCGCCGACCTGCGACCTTTGGCTTTCGACCTTCGGCTGTTGACTTTCGACTTTCGACTTTCGACTTTCGACATTGCAGAAGGAGTCGATGCGGGCGCCGCCGAGGTAGCTGCGGCGGACGCGGTTTGTCTGGAGTTTCGAGATCATTTTTGTTTGCGGTTAAGACATGACGGTCGCGCCTTATCATGGACTGGCATCACCTCTGGCGCAGCCATTGGGCGAAGAATGGGTTGAAGAAGCGGTATTCGTTGTCGAAGCGGTAGATCAGGTTCTCGGCTGTCAGTTTTGCAAGCGAACGCCGCATGGTGCCGATTCCGGACACATCCGCCATTTTTAGGAACTTGGCCGAATAGACGCCCTGCCCGCCATGTGTGGCCAGGGCAACTGCGACTTTTCTTTGGATGGGCGTGAGGCGACCCATGAAAATCTCGTAGTGGTCCCCCTCCCTTGCGAAGACGGACTGAAGCCCAAGGGCTATTTCCGCATCGCCTATCGCGCTGCCAGTATCGGTGCAGTCCCAAATCGTGTCGCACAGTTCCTGGATGTATCCGGGGATGCCGCGCGCCCTCTCGAAGATTGCGGAAAACGCCTCTTTCGACAATGAGCGCCCTCCTGCCTTGAATTTGGAGCGCGCAAAGGGGTAGAAATCATCTTCGGGGATTTCGCCGACAGGCAATGCCGCAGCCGAATGGTAGAAGGGGCTTGACGGATCCCAGAAAATGTCCGTCATTTTGTTGCGGACGCTTCCCAGAAACAAATAGGGCGTCGATGCGTCAAGCTGAATCTTCCCGCGCATCACGGCAAGGACACGCTTGCCATCCTCCATACCTAGGATGTCCTGGAATTCATCGAAGACCACGCAAATCCGCCGCCGCGCGGACTCGTTTGCAACGGCGGCAAGGATGGATTCAAGCGAGCCCTGTGAGGAGGCTGCGGCCTTGTCGATGGAGAAGACGGGCATACCGGAGTCAGTGTCTATGGACACGGTTGGACGAAGCAAAGGCAGGAGTTTTCCAAGTCTTCTGTAAAAGGGGAGCGAACGTTCGGCACCGGACAGCGCTTCGGAAATCCGGCCGCAAAGGTCTGGAGTGTCGCACACGCCAAGCAGATCAATGTAGATTAGGCGTACGTCACGCAGTTTTCCAATCGTCTCGCGAACGAGCGACGTCTTGCCCATGCGCCGCTCTCCCTGAATGACCACGTTCTGCCCCGAACGCACGAAGTCAGCAAGCCTCCGTGCGAGTTCAGGGCGCTGGCAGAAGTTGTCCCCGCCGACTACGCATCCATATTTGAAAGGATTCTTCATAATGCCTTTGCCTATTTTTGCGCTATCCTAATTAGCACAGTCCACATTATATCAAAGGCGCTCCTGAAAAGCAACGCGACTCGTCGTTATCCAAGGTTCACTCACACCCATCTGGCCCGAAAATGGCTTCGCGCCAGCGGGCCTTGTCGGCGTCGGTGGCGAAAGGCGCGGTGAAGTAGCCTGTGCGGCCTAGGCGGCGGCTTTTGCCTTCGCCCATCGGGTGGTAGGGTTCGATGTCAATCTTGCGAACACCGGGCGTGTTTTTGGCGAGGTTCACAATGTGGGCGAGGGCATCGTCGCTGTCGTTGACGCCAGGAACAAGCGGGCAGCGCAGGACGATGGCCGCGCCGCGCGCGGCGATGAAGGCGAGATTGTCCAGGATGGGCGCGGCCTCCACGCCGATCAGCTTCTTGTGGATCGCGGGCGGGGCCTTGACATCCCAGAGCCAGAGATCGACGAGCGGCAGCAGCGCCTCGATGCGTTCGCGCGGCGCGAAGCCGGAGGTTTCGACGGCGGTGTGGATGCCCTCGGCCTTCGCGGCTGCGAGAAGTGCGAGAGTGAAGTCGAAGTGCGCCAACGGCTCGCCACCGGAGATGGTCAGGCCGCCGTCGGAGCTGTCGTAGAATGGCTTGTCCTTGCGGACGCTCGCCATGACCTCCTCGACGGTCATGGCCTTGCCGACTGTTTCAGGCGGGCCTCCGTTGACGCCCGCCATCGTCTCCTGCTCGAAGGACTGCGACTCGGGGTTGTGGCACCAGAGGCAGCGCAGCGGGCAGCCTTTCAGGAATACGACCGTCCTTATCCCCGGTCCGTCATGGACCGCGAACTTCTCAATGTCAAAGACGAGGGTTGACGTTTCGCTCATGTTTTACTAGCCACTAGCCACTAACCACTACGCCTTGTGTTCCGTCCGGGCGATGACGTCGTCCTGGATCGACTCCTTGAGCCCCACGAAGTAGGCGGAGAAGCCAGAGACGCGGACGCGGACGCTCTTGTAGCGGTCGGGATCCTTCTTCGCGGCGCGCAGCACCTCGGCCGAGACATGGTTCAGCTGGATGTGCAGGCCGCCTTCGCGGAAGTATGTCTCGACGAGCGTGACGAGCTTCTCGAAGGATTCGTCGTTCTGCACGACGGCTTCGTCAACGGAGAGGTTGAAGATGGAGTCGCCACACATGACGCCGGTGGGATCCATGTGCGCGACGGACATCAAAAGCGAAGTGACTCCGCTACGGTCCTTGCCATCTGACTGTCCACTGCCGAAGAGCAGGGCCGAGCCGGCAACACGGCCATCGGGCGTTGCCTTTGTTTGCGCGCCGAACCAGGCGAAATGGGGGTTGTATCCTGTGAGGTTGCCAAAGGCGAGAGGGTGGCCGAAGAAGTCGGTGCGCCCATCCGCGAAGGCGGCAACGGAGCGGTAGAAGCGATGGGCGACGCCGTCCGCGAAGTCGTCGCCGTTGCCGTAGAAGCGGCCGTCGCGCAGGATTTCCTCGCGCAGCGCCTCATGGCCCTTCCAGTCGGCATCCAGTGCCGAGATGAGCTCAGCCATCGTGCAGCGCCTCTCCTCATAGACGAATTGCCTGATGACGGCGAGCGAATCGATAAGATTCGTCGAACCCATGAATACTGCGCACCAAAGGGCGCGTGATGCGCCGCCTTGCGTCACGCTCGTCGCGCGCTCGATGCACCCTGACATAAAGAGGGAAGTGAGGACGTTGCAGTCGCGCGAGCGTAGCATGTTGAAGCGGTTTGACCAGTTGAGGGCCGTCTCAAGGTCGTGGTGCAGCTCCTGCTCGTAGAGGGTGTAGAAGGAATCGAAGTCGCGGCATTCCAACGCCTCGGCGCGTCGGCCGTCAAGGGTGCGAACCAGTGAGCGAACGATGTTGACCTTGTTCCCACCCAGGGATATGCCGCCCTGGAAGGCCGGTTCATTGCAGCCAACGGTGATGTAGTCGTAGGCCTGTTCCCACGGGATGCCGCGCCGCCCCGTCATGTCGGCGATGCGCGGCTCGTCGTTCGCGATGGCGATGCGCTTGTTCTTGTCGTGGCGCTCGGCGTCGAGGACGCGCCGCAGGACGCTTCGTGGCGTAAGGCGGTTCCAGCGCAGCGAGACCTGTGGGCGGACGAGGTCGCACTCCATCATCGCCTCGAGGATCAGCTCCGAAAGGTCGTTCCATGCGCAGCGGTGGTCGAGCGTGTAGCCGCCTATGGCGAAGTGCGACTCTCCACCCTTGTCGGCATTCTTGGAGCAAGGAGGCGTCCAGCCATGGATCATCACGAAGAGTTCCTGAAGGAGCTCCTTGGCGTGGTCGCGCGTGAGTGTGCCGTCCGCGAGGCCGCGCTCGTAGAGCGGCAGCAGATACTGGTCGGGACGGCCGATGCTGTCGGGCTGGAACTGGAAGCAGAAGTAGAGGCACTGGACGGCCTCCTCGAATGTGCGCGCCGGATGCTCCGGCACCCATTCGCAATTCGCGGCCATGCGGAGGAGAACCGCGCGGCGCGCGGGCGCCGTTTCAGGGTCGGCGGCGCGGCGGCGGCACTCGGCGGCATACTGCCGCGAGCGGTTGACGATGCCCCGTATCATCGACTCCAACCCGGCCAGGAACTCAAGGCGGTGGATGTCCGACTCGTAGTTGCGGCGGGCGGCGACGATCTCCGCGCGCAGGCCCACGAGGCCGACATTGATCACCTTGCCGAAGTCGGCGTTCGAGTGCTGCCACTCGAAGGTGCAAAGATTCTCCTGGGGCTTGCAGTAGTATTGGTCGCGAGTCTGGGCAAAGAACCTATGCCCGATGCGCGGGAAGAGCGGCCCCTCGACGGAGCCGTCGAAGCGGACCATTCCGACGAGTTCGTTGTCATCCGAGAAGGCGCATGGCTGCGCGGCCATGTATTCCGTGAGGCGCTTTGCGATGCGCTGCGGGTCGGAGAGGTTTTCGTCGAAGGCGTCGTATTCGACGTGAACGGTTTTCGGGTAGATGTCGCCGGCGCGCGCGGCGGCGATAAGGCGTTGGATGCGGTCGTTCATGGTGCCATCCATTCTACGCCTTTCCGTCGCCGCCGTGAATGTCAAAAAGCGGCGGCGACATGTCATTTTGTGACAAGCAGGGGTCCGTTGGTGCCGACGCGGAGCTGTGAGGGCGGAAGGCCGCAGAGCCGCTTGACGAAGCGCGAGAAGTTGAATTCGTCGGAGAATTCGAGCGCGTATGCGACATCCCTGACGGTTCGGCTAGGATCGGCCAGGAGCGACATGGCGCGCTCGAAAAGCGCGTATTCAAGCCAGTGCTTGGGCGTCTTGCCAAAGAGGGCGCGGAAGGTTTGGGCGAAGCGTGTCGCGGGAAGGCCCATGCGCTTGGCTAGGTCGCCAACGCCGGTGCGGGCGTCAAGGTGGTCCCTGATGTCGCGCAGGGCTTCCGCGTATGGCGTGACGCGCGCCATGTCGAGCGGTGGCCGGTCCGGCCAGAATGGTAGCGTCGCCTCAAGCGCGACGGCCTCCGCGCGGGCGAGGCGGCGGATGGGGTCGGGATCGGCGAAGAGTTCCCTGATTTTCGAGGCAAGCGGCCCGCCACCATCCTCCAGGCGGAAGCGCCCGCGGAGGCCGGTGAAGACATCGACGCTGGGGAAGAGTTCGTAGCGGAAGTGTATGCAGAGATGGCGGTTCTCCGTGGTGTAGCGGATGCGCATCGGCGTGAACGCGGCGGTGAAATGGACATGGCCCGGGAGGAGTGGCATCCGTTCGCCGGTACCCGGCAGATCGACCCACGAAGGGTCGGTTGGATTGTCGTGGGCGCAAAGCGCAAGCGAGTGGAATGGCAGGCACCAGAGCCGGTCGTATTCGATGGACTCCTCGAAAAGCGCCACCAGCCGGAACGTTGGCTGGATGGCGACATTCGTAGAGTTCTGGAAAGCCCCTTCCTTCATGACGACAAGTATAGCAAATAATGAACGGGGAACGGGGAACGGGGAACGGGGAACGGGGAAACAGCCAATTCCAATGTTGCCAATTATCAATGTTGTTGCTCGAATTTGGTATTGGACTTGGGCATTGGCAACATTTTCACATTGGCACATTTCTTTGGCACACCCGTGCGGAACCCCGCTCACAGGAACATGGCCATGTAGTGCGGTTTTGGCGAAACCACTCCGGCATGGCATAGCTAGGGAAATTGGCTGGATACGGATCGTGGTGGCGGCTAGCGCCGCTGAGAGCGAGCCTTCAGGGCTTCAAAGGCTGGCTTGGGGGAGTAGTCCCGATGGCAGATGCCAAAGTGGTGTTCTGCGAAGCTGGGATCGCCCTCGTAGGACCAAAGCGAGTAGGGCATGAACGCCTCGACGCCTTCGGCATCGGCGATGTCCAGCGCTCGCATCAGATAACGCGCCTGGGTGTCTTCGTCGATTTCGCCGCGCTCGACGCCCCGCGAGTTGACTACAACCGCGCCCTTGAGGTCACTGTCAAGGAGATAGACGGCCCCGGCTACGGCCGGTTCCCCGGCCTTGTCCGTGCCGACGAGCATTGGAACCATGCGGTCGCCGGGGGCTAGGTTGGCATCGGTGAAGAAGCGCTCAACCTTGTATCCGGCCGGGTCGGCCTTGTAGCCCGCGGCGGCGGCCTCGTCGGTCACGAAGGCGCGCAGCGATTCGGGCAGGGTCTTGTCCCTCCACCAGGCGCGCCACCCGATGTGGAACTGGCGCTTGACGTCGTCGCAGTCGATGCCGCCGACGTCCTTGCCGCCGCGCGAGGCGTAATACATCGGGACGCCCCCTACGGACACGAGGACACCGCCATCGGCCACGAACTGCCGCAGTGCGTCAAGGGCGTCGAGGGGAAAGCGCTCGGGCGGGAGCATCACGGCATCGGCGGTGGTGGTCGAGAGTTCGGCGGCAAGGCGGCGCGGCCCCCACGCCTCGGCGGTGGAGCCGGGGGGCAGGATAGACGCCAGCAGGGCGGCGTCGGCCTCGCCGGGGCCGTCCTCTGAAAGTTTTGCATAGACCATGCGCCAGGCGCTCCGTTCGGGGCGAGCGATGCGCAGTCCGGCCAGGATTGCGTATTGCCCGCTCATCTGCACCTTGTGGGTGGGCCATCCCATCTCGGTAATCCAAATGGGCTTGCTGGCGTCGCCGTGCGCCGCCATTACGGCGCGGTAGCGGCGAATCGCCTCCTCAAGGATGCCGTCGGGCGGATCGGGCCAAAGGTAGGGGTGGAAGTTCACGATATCCATGCAGTCTGCGGCGCCGGCCTTGTACATTTCCTCAAGGTACTTGTAGTCGCGTCCGGCGAGGCCGCCCATCGCCACGCGGACTTCTGGCGCAACCTCCTTCACAGCGCGGTAGGAGAGCCGCAGGAACTCGGTGTACTGGGCAGGGTCGCGCTTTGGTTTCCAGAAGGGGATGTTCTCCTCGTTCCATATCTCCACAACGTCGATAAGCCCCCGGTAGCGGGTCACGACTGCCTGGACGAAGCGCCTCCAGGCATCGGGATTCTGCCAGGCATAGCCGGGATATGCCTTGGGGTTGTCGTAGCAGAGGAGCGGCAGGATGCGGATGCCGCGTCTCGCGGCCTCGGCCATCACGCGGTCTGTGACCTCGAAGCGCCACACGCCTGGGCTTGGCTCGATTTTCGCCCAGGTGAAATCTGCCCTGACACGGGAGAGGCCGGCCTCGGCCACGCGGTCGAGCGCCTTTTCAAGGTAGCGGTATTCATCGCCGGCTATGTGGGCGCAGATGCCAACCTCCATTGCCGTAACGCTGGCGGCGGGCGCGAAGGCTGCGGTAAAAAGGACCAGATGGAAAATGGCGGTGGCAATTGCTCTTTTCATGGCAGCGGCGTAGCGTTTTCTAGGCTTCTAGTGGAGCGACAGTATGGCTCTTGTCGGCGGGTGGGAGGCGCGGTCGAGCGGATCGGTGTTGGCGCGCCACTCCTGGCGGTTGGAGGCGTCGTCACCGTCGGGGTCGCCTCCGGGGTCGCGCGGGATGCCCTGCTCGTCGAACCAGACGAAGGGTATGCCGTCCGCCGAGGTGACGGCGCCGGAGGGGAAGTCTGGAACGAGCGCGGGGTCGTGGTAGGCGTGGACGAGGTCGTCCACCGCCAGGGCGCCGTCGAACTCGACCGACGACACTTTGTGCGCGGCGGACGCGGCGGCGGGGAGCCGGAACCAGGAGCCGCCCGCGCCCTTTGTGGCGGGGGTGCGCCAGCCATCGTCCGCCAGGAGGCAGGAGCCGTCGAGACGCACCTGGGCGAAGGCGAGGCCGGAGGGGTTTGTGGAATAGTCAAGGTCGAGGGAGACGCGCACCCAGGCGCCATCGGCAAAGGACGGGGACGCTGCGCCCCCCGCGCCCACGGCGGCGAGGGAGAAGCCAAGGCGCGACCAGGCGGGGGCTCCGGAGGCGCCGGCGTGGAGGAGCCACGGCGCGCCGGTTTCGTCGAAGGCGAGACGAAGCTGGAGCGCGCCATCGTCGGCGAAGACCTCCCGCCAGCCGCCGTTGGATAGCCGCGCCACCTGGACAAGGAAGTCGAAGCTCTGGCTGTCGCGCGCGAAGGCTCCGGCGTAGGCGCGCGTGGCGACGCCGCCCGCAAATGAAAGGGCGTTTGTGTGCGTCGCAAACGGCAGGGGTTTTCCCGGCGGGTCGCCGGTGGCCGGCGTTTCGGCGACGACAGCGCCATCGCCGCTCCAACCAGGAAGAGCGGCTGTGGCGACCCCGCGCGCGGACTCCTCGAAGGAGTCGATTGCGACGACGGTGCGCGGCGCGGGGACAAGAAAGCGAACCGTGTCGTCATTGACCACGACATCGCCCTCGTCGGCGGCGATGCGCCCGGTGCCGGTCATGCCTCCCCCGAAGACGAGCGCCCCGGCGCCGGTCTTGCGGAAAGTGCCGGTGATTGGGCAGGAGAGGGTGAAGGTGAAGCCGGCGGGAACGTCGATGACGCCCGTGCCGCCTTCGGCGGCCAGCGGGCGGGCGGAGAGCGTGAGGCCATCCTCGAGCGGCGCGAACATCGCGCCGCCGCGCAGGGTGATGGCGTCGGCGCCGGAGGGGGCGCGCAGCGCGGCGGCCCCGAGACGAAGCGTTGTGTGGCGCCCATCCGCGATGAAGCCGCCGGCGTAGGCGGAACAGTCGCCTGAGACTGAGAGGTTGAGCGAGGCGCCGCCGGGGGCGGTGGCCTCGCAGAGTCCGCGGAGCGCCGTGCCGGAGGCACCGGAGAGGGCGGCGCCGATGGTGTAGTCCCGCGCCCAGGCGTAGGTGTTGGTGATTGACTCGATGGTGTAGGGCGCGGAGGCCGGCGAGGCGACGGTGGCGCCGCCAAGCAGCCACTGGCCGTTGATTCCGGTCTGCCCGCCGACGACAGTGACGCCATTGTTGAGGACGAGGCGCGAGACGGTTACGGTGCTGCCCCAGCCCTCGTGCGAGAAGTAGCCCGCTCGGCCTCCGACACGCCCCAGCGTGAGCGAACCGCCGCCGAAGACTGTGGCGGCGTGATGCTGGATGGTTGAGAGGAGCTTGGCGTCCGGGAATACGCCGATGTCCACGAGGTAGTCCTTGTCGGCGGACGGCGCAGCGCCGTCCGACCAGTGGCCGGCCGAGGCCCAGGAAACCGTCTGGCCGTCCACATAGTCGCCGAAGGTGAGCCAGACATGATTTGAGTAGGCGTCGGCTGTCGAGCCCGACAGTTCGCGCATCTTCGCCTGAACCGCCGTAAAGGCGGGCTTGGCCGTGTAGTCGTGATGGACGATGCCGAAGCAGTGCTCGGCGTAGGAGAGGTCGCCCTCGTAGGCAACGAGGTTGTAGATGAAGTATTTTCCAACGCCGCAGTTCGCGGCGACTTCCATGGCCCTCGCGAGGTAGGCCGCCTGGTCCGCCTCGGAGACGCCGGCCGAGCCGGAGGTGCCGGCCGTCTGCGTGGACCAGCCGTGCTCCGTGATCCAGATCGGGAGGCCGTTGTCGCCGTTGGCATTCATGATGGAGCGGACGCGGCTGATGTAGAGCGACAGGCTGTGGGAGCGGCGGTTGAAGATGCTGCCTGTCTTCCACTCCTCGTCGGGGCTGTGCGTTCCGATGTAGGGGTGGATGGCCATCACGTCGAAGCAGCCCTTCGCGCCGTTGGAGTAGAGGTCGGAGACGTAGCTTTCGCAGTCGCCGGCGAGGCCGCCGAGGACGACCTTGACCGAGGGATCGATGGCCTTGACGGCGTTGTAGGTGGCGCGGAGCATCGTGACATACTGCGCCGTGGTGCCGGACCAGAAGACCCAGTCGCCGGAGGTGATGTTCTCCTCGTTCCAGACCTCGACGGCGGGGAGGCGCCCCCTGTAGCGCGTGAGGACGTTGCGGACGTAGGCGAGCCAGCCGTCGAGATCGTCGGAGACGAGCTTGTCGTGGCCGCCGTAGGCGCTGCCGTAGTCGAGGATGGGGAGAATCTGGATGCCGCGCGCCTCCGCGTCGTCCATGATGGCGTCGAACTTGTCCCACTGCCAGTTCCCCTGGGTGGGTTCGATGTCGGCCCAGGGGAAATCGACGCGCAGCCAAGTGGCGCCGGCGCGATTGCAGAGGTTGTAGGCGCGGCTGCGGTAGAAGAAGTTCTCGCCGTCGTCGTTGACATGCTCGCAGACGCCGAGGAAGCCGGTGGCGACCGTCGCGCTTGCGAATGACGCCGCAAGCGCAACGAAGGAAATTGAGAATTGAAAGTTGAAAATTGAAAAAGAGGAACGGCGCTTTTTCATGGTGGGAACGGGCGCGGACGCTTCGTGGAAACGTCCCTACCTGAACGTGATGACCGTGCCGTGCGGGACCGTGATGTCCACGGCCGCCGAGACGGCGACCATCGTCTCGGATGCGACAGGAGTGCAGTCGGCGGGGCCGCCGTCGGCCACGAGCGGGGCCACGTCCGTTGGAACCGTCGCGCCGGAGGTGCCATAGTACATGGTCGGGACGCCGCTGTTGGCCGCCGAGAGATAGACCTCGCCTGTCACGCGGTCGTAGAAGCCGCCCTCGCCATTCGCCGACACCGGAACGTAGTCGCGGACAAGCCCCTCGCAGTCCCAGATGCGGCACGATTCAACGTAGGCGCCTTCGAGGAAGTGGTCAACGGCCATGGTGTTAGTCCCAGCAACGTAGTTTCGCGTGGTGCGGGCGAAAAGTGCAATCGGCCAGATCGATGTGCAGGTGCGTGTCGTGTTCGCCGGATAGACGCGGGTGTTGCCATGCGTTGTGTGGTTGGTGACCGAGAAGATGTAGCCGGCGGCGAGACCGTCGTTGGCGTCCAGCGTGAGCGTCTGGAACTGCGTCGTCGGGAGAGCCCAGCCGTCCCGGAGGTAGTTGCCGGCCCCGTCCTGGCAGCAGGTGTACCAGTAGTGATCGTTGTTGCCGACATAGAGGGCGTAGGAGAAGCCGACGGCCGCGTTGCCGGAATCGACGCCAAAGGGGCGCTGCTCGTTGGTGGCGCTGTCCATCATCAGCGTCATCCGGGTGCGTGTGCCGGGGCCGGCGTAAACGCCCGTGTTGATCCACTGCCTCCGGTTCTGGCGCAGCAGGGGGGTGGCGTATTCGTAGGGGAGGGCGTTCTCGACGAGGAACGCGCGGCAGACGACGCGGCCGTCGGCAGTAAGGTTGGTGGAGACAGGGATGGTCGCGCTCGTGGCACCGGCGGCGACGCGCCCGACGCGCTGGAAGTGCGACCAGTTGGCCATGTCGGCGCCCCTGTCTGCGGTGTCCCAGGCGAGATAGAGCGCATGGTCTGCGCCGGTCGCGCCGGGGGCGAGGGAGAGGACGATGTTTGTCGCGACGCCGACGCGCCGGTAGTCGGCTGCCGTGATGGCGCGTCCTGTCGAGGCGGGCGACGCGAGCGCCATGGCCGAGGAGGCGGAAAGCTGCGTCTCGCCGGATGCGGGCGCGGCGGCGAGGGCTTCGCCATCCGTCTTGAATGGATCGGCTCCACCTGAATATGTAATGGTTCCGTTTACCGCGTCGTACATCGCGCCACGCCCGTTCACAGAGCAGGGGCGGAAGTCGCGTATGGGCGTCCCATTCTCACCTCCGTCGCGGATTTGGCAGTAGTCGATGTAGCCACCCGTCATGATGCCGGTAATGGAGTCGGTGCCGTCGGCTGCGAAGGCTCGGTTGGCCAGAACGACGAGTGTGCCCGCAGATTCAGCCGTGCGCGTCGTCTGGTGCGTGTAGCGCGTGTTTCCGTGCGTGGTGAGGTTGGTGATGGAGAAGTAGTAGCCTTGGGATGATCCGTTGTTGGCGTCAAGGGTGAGCATCGCCCGTTGTGTCGTGGCAATGCTCCAGCCACCCCATGCCCAGTTCCCCCGCCCGTCTTGGCAAGCGCTTGACCAGTACCCGCTCCCATTGATGTAGAGCGAGAACGAGAAGCCTGCCGCATCGTTGCCGTCGGAAGTAATGCCGAAGGCGCGCTGCTGGCGCGTTTCGTTGGAGTCGAACTGTACGGCCACGCGGCACCATGTGCGGTAGTTGGGCTTCATGCCTGTGTCAAACCATTGTGTACCGGTCTGACGAAGCGATTCGACAAGGGTGTCGTAGGGGAGCCTGTTTTCGACGAGAAACGCGCGGCAGTGCGTGTAGGCACCCGCCGCGAGGGAAGACACGACGGCTGAGGCGGCGGTGTCGCCCGAGGCGACGCGGCCGACGCGCTGGAATGTGGCCCATGAGGCGATGTCGGCGCCCCTGTCGGCGTTGTCGAAGGCGAGGTAGAGCGCGTGGTCGTCGCCGGACACGCCGGCCTCAATGGCGACGTTGACGCGCTTTTCGCCGCCGGAGGACTGCGTGAACGAGACGCCCGTGATGGAGCGGGCCGATGCCGTCGCGGCGATGGCCAGGGCCGCGCACACGGTGGCGAGGGTGGGATGGAAGCAACGGTTCATGGTAATTTCTCCTTGGTTTGGTGTTTGCCTGACGTGAATTTTGGGCTACCCAGCCCAAATATCGACGCTATCCATTCTAGCAAATCAAAAAGCGGCAATCGGGAAAAACACGCATGGTAAATCGGGAAAAACACGCAGGAAGGAGGGAGAATGTGAAAATGTGAAAGTATGAAAACAGCCAATGTGGAAATGAGGGGCTAGGGGCTCTAGATCTTCTTGCCCTTCTAGCGCCTCTAGCCTTTCTAGAACTTCTAGCGCTTCTTCTCGGCGTTGCGCCAGGCGGAGGGGGAGAGGCCCAGACGGGCGCTGAACGCCTTGCGCAGGGTGGAGTCGCAGTCGTAGCCGCAGAAGTTGGCGATGGCCTCGATTGAGCGCCACTCACGCGCGGAAAGCAAATCCTGCGCGGCGTGGAAGCGAGTGTCTGAAATCTCCCGCCCGATTGTGCGACCCTTGGCTCGAAGGAAGCGGAGTTCAAGTGTGCGGAGGCCGACGCCATGCCTCCGCGCCAGCGAAGCCGCCGTAATAGGCTCGGCGTAGTGCAGCCGGATGTCCTCAAGCGTCGCGGACACGAGCGGGTCGCCGAGGAGAAGCCGTCGCGACGAAGCTCGGCGGACGACTGTCTCGCCGCCGACGCGGAGGATGGAAGCGGCGGACGCGGCGGGCGCAGACGCGGCGGAGCGAGTCCCTCCCCCGGCGGCGCGTGGGGACACGCGCCCTCCCCTCGCATCCGGACTTTCGACCTTCGACTTTCGACCTTCGACTGGTGCGGCGGACGCGCCGTCCATGAGGCGGTCCAGCATGGCGGCCGCTTCGTGGCCCAGGCCCCAGAAGTCGGGGCGGACGCTGGAGAGCGTAGGCCCCGGTCCTTCGCAGACCAGTTCGTCGTCGTCCGCGCCGACAATCGCCAGGTCGCAGGGGATGTCCAGCCCGGCCACCTCCGCGGCCTCGGCGGCCCGCCGCGCCACTATGTCGTTCACGGCAAACAGCCCGCACGGCTTCGGCAGCCTACGCAGCGCCTCCACGAGACGTCCGGAAACGGAGTTTACCGACTCACCTGTCTCCCCAAGATCGACGGCCCTTGCCCCATTCGCCCGCACGGTTGCGGCAAATGCGGCAGTCCGCTCGTCGCACCAGTATGTAGGACGGTGGATGGAGAGGTAGGCCAGCGAAGCGGGCGAGAGGCGCAGCAGTTCCTTGGCGGCCGCACGGCCGATGGCGGCGTTGTCGAGGCATACGGCGGGCAAGTCGTCGGCGCCGTCGATTGTCACGCACGGTATGCCGCGAAGCGACTTGGCGAGATCGGGCCAGACGAGCGACCAGTGGATGATGCATCCGTCGGGACGCCATTCTTTGAGGAGCGCGTCGAGTGCCATGGCGTCGCGCATGTTGCCGAAACGGTCGTCCTCCCTATCGGCGGCGTTGGCGTATGGGACGACATGGAGCCGCCAGCCGGAACGCGTGGCGAAGTCGCGGATGCCGTCCGAGGCTCGGCGGCAGACTGCGGTGTAGGCGGCGAGGAATTGGAGGACAGTCCGCATAGTATGGCTCAATCAAGTGTCAGATGCGGAAAAGGTCGTCGAGAGTGACAACGGATTGGAAAACCCCCGAATGCCGTCCTTGCTTCAGGCCGAAGGGGGAGACAAGCGTCAAGTGAACGGCCTTGCGCGTGCCCGTTTCGCGGATGAATGCCTCCCTATTGGCGCGAAGACGCTCCGCCTCCGTGGAGTCCACCTCATACGGGCCGTCGCAGAATTTCATTTCGCACAAGTTCACGATGCGGTCATCACGGTCTATTACAAGATCGATTTGCGCCCCATGACGCCCGTCCTTCCCCGGAACGCTCCACGAACATATCCCGCTCGCGACTCCGGCAATGCCCAGCGCCCTGCGAATCTGCCCGACATGCGAAAGGCAAATGCGCTCGAATGCAAGTCCGGCCCAGATTCGGTTTGCCGGTTTGCCGAATGAGGATGTCCAAAATGTCGGATTGCCTTTTACGACCTCTTTTGGGAAACGGAAGTGGAAGAGCGTGAAAGAGTCGAGAAGTTGAACCAGGGTCCCTTTTTTGCTGGCTCCGAAGGGCGTGTAGCGCCGGACAAACCCACATTGCTCAAGATCGTCGATGAGCCGGGAAAGTTTCCCTGACTCCTGAAATCCGCAGGCCTTTTGGAGTTCTTCCCGCGCGAGCCCCTTCCCCTTGCCCCCAAGGGCCTCGACTATGCGGAGATACGGGTCTGGATGCTTGAAGAGCGAGGCATAGAGGCTGGAAAACTCAAGGCCGAGTTTCGCATCAGGATCGAAGAAAAGGGCGTCCATGTTTTGGGCGAGGCTGATTCCAGGACGCAAAAGGCTCCAGTACCAAGCGACCCCGCCCAGCGCCATGTAGGCCTCGGTCAAGTCAAGTCTGGACATTTCCAGTCCAAGTTCTGACGCATAGCGCTCACACTCGCAAAGTGTGAACTGCTGAAGACGCAGTTGCTCCGAAACCCGGTTGTGCAATCCGCCCCTTGCCTTAAGTATATGCCGGACAATCCACGATGTCGCGCTGCCGCAAACCACGAGCAGGACATCGTCCCGAGCCGATGCCCATCCGTTCCAGAAAAACTCAAGCGCTGGCACGAAGTTGGACTTGGGCGTATCCATCCAGGGCAGTTCGTCCAGAAAAAGAATCTTCTTCGTGGCCTTCGAGGTGCGGACGAGTTCCTTCAGCGCGTCGAAGGCATCGAACCAATTCGCGATTTTCCCATTCGGTTCCGCCCCGGCGTCTCTGAGTGAACTCCTGAAAGCGCGAAGTTGACCTTCCATCCCGATGTTTTCAACCCCTGCATGGCTGAAAAGCAAACGCGGCCCAAACGTTTTCCTGACCAAATACGTCTTGCCAATCCGGCGTCGGCCGTATATGGCAACGAACTCCGATTTCGAAGATGCGGCAGCGCGCTCAAGGGCGGCCACTTCTTTTTCCCTGCCTACCATGCAATACCCTCCTGGCTCTATTCTGTCAAAATCATACCATTTACCAGGGATTCCGTCAAGTTATCGCCTATAATCGGTCGGAATCTTGGTTTTTTTGCACATTCCGACCAGTTATAAGCCTCTTCGGCTCTTCACCTTTCAACAATCCGTCCCCTCCAGCATGAGCAGGATGCCGGCGTTGGCGGAGAGGGCAAGGCGGTTTCCTGGCCCGAATTGCGCGGCGGCGGGGTCGTCGGCCAGCGTCGATGCGACGCGCCATCCATCGCGGATGGCGATTTCGCCGTCGTAGTCGGCGCTGGCGTTGTTGACGACGACTACGCCAACGCGCCCGTCATCAAAGTCATGCTCTGAGGCAAAGACATTCTTGTCGCCCGTTTCGACGAGGCGCTCAACCGGGCGCACTTTCGCCCATATCCTCCAGGCGTCGCCCTCGTAGCCGCCGGCGCCCTGGTAGAGGGTCTTCTCGAAGTTGTGTATGCAGAGATAGACCGTTCCCTTCCCGTAGCGGTTGCGGAAGAAGACGCCCTCGCCATCCTTGTTCACCGCCAGCGTCTCGGCCGTGAGCGCGTTGAAGCGGCGCTTCACGGCGTAGGGGAATTCTACGGCGAAGCCGCCGAAGTCGCAGCGGTCGGTGCCGGCGCGCTTTTCGCGGAAGGCCACCTCGACTCCGGCGACTTCCTCCATGGAGTCGAGGAAGGTGTCGTTCCAGGAAAGGTAGAGGATCGCGCCGTCGCGGACTTTCGCCTTAAGTTCCTCCCAGCGCTCAAGCGGCATGAAGGCGCGGCCGAGGGCATCGGGCAGGAAGTAGCAGTCTGCCGCAGGCAGCGGCTTCTCAGGGCTTGCGAAGGCGGGGAAGATGCCCGCCTGGCGAGCAAGCACGAAGGAGGAGTGGATCACGTTCTCGTCCGCCGAGATGACGACTGCGTCCGGCTTCGCCTTGGGCAGCGCCGCGAAGGGAAGCGACTTCTGCATCGCCGCGAACTTGCCAAGTGCCGCTGCGGCGGGATAGGGCGAGCGGTCGCGTTTGAAGAGGCCAAGCTCCACGCAAGGCTCGCGCCAGTTGTATGGGGCGATGGTCTGGCCGGTCTGGTCGTAGGCGCACCACCAGAGCATCGCCCTGGCATCTACGGCCCAGAGGTTCCACAGCATGCCGCGCATGTAGCGGGCGACGCCGCCCTGGCTCGTCTGCTCCTGGCGGCGGGCGCCATGCTCCTCGACGAATGCCGGCTTGCCGGCGACCTGCCCCAGCGCCAGAGTCTGCGCGGCGGCAAAGGTGAGGGAGCGGACGGAATTGAAGTCGTCGTTGTAAACGTCGCCCCAGAAGCCGTAGGGATGCGTCGTAACAAAGTCCGAGAGGCTTCCGTTCATGGAGGACGGCCAATCGGCGTCCTCAGGCACAAACAGGCCATTGACGCCAATCACGGGGCGCGACGGGTCGGCGCAGCGGATTGTCTGGTGGACATAGCGCAGCCAGGCTTCGGAGGTCGCCGGGCCGCGGTTCTCGCCAAGGACGCATGCCTCGTTGCCGCTTTCCCATGCGACGATGGCCCGCTTCGCCTTGAGGCGCGTCACCATGCACTCCAGGTAGCGCCCCTCCCACATCAGCGCGTAGGGGTCGCTGAAGGGGTCGAGGTTGGCGAGCGCCGGCGGGGTGTAGTTGCGGAAGGTCATCTGCCCTGTAAGGAGCGGCACGATGAGGCGTATGCCGAAGGCGTCCGCCATGTCGCAGAAGGCCTCGAATCGCTCGACCATGCGCTCATCGACCCCGGCGCGGCCGCATGGCGTGTCGGGAAGCGGCTCCTCGGAGTCGAACATCCGCGTCTCCCGGACCTTCCGGCAGTTGTTGCCGGAGAGGAAGCAGGCGTGGATGGGCTGGAAGTCGGCCCAGTTCGGGAAGACGCGCAGCATGCGGATTCCGGCGGCGGAGAGGACGCGCAGGTCCTCCTCGACGGCCTTGGCGTCCCACTTGCGCCACATCTGCGTGGCCGCATGGCTGGCCCAGTAGTTCGCGCCGACGACGATTCGTCCGGAAGGGAGAAGGCCTGCGGAAAAGCGGAGGCGGATGTAGCCCGAGGGCGGAACTGCGACGCGCTGGATGCCGGCGGCCAGCGCAGGCATCCCAGCCGATGCGCCGAAGGTGTCGAAGGCCTCGGCCGAATCCGGCGCAGCCGCCAAGTCGAGACAGAGGGAATCGTGGCCGGTGGCGTTCACGACAATGACCGTGGCCTTGGGCTGCGCCACCACGCACGTGGTGTTCTCCGCATAGACGGCGAAGACGGCCTCGTCGGCGGTCGAGCCTTCCAGGATGGTGTAGCACTCGGCGGGTCCGTGCGGGCGGAAGTCGCCGTGGAGAAGCGCCTCGCGGTGCTCCTGCGTGAAGGCGATCCAGTGGCGCATCATCGCGTGGTGCTCTGGCGGGAGGGTGCCCAGCCGCATCGAATACTGTATTACGCCGAAGAGCGAAGCCAGCACCTGCTGCGCGGCCTCCTCGGGCGTCGCGGTCGGATGCCACATCAGCATATCCGAGTGCACGGCCGTAGCGCCGGAGGTGAGCCGCAGGTTGGCGATGCGGATGCGGTTGGCGCAGGAGTCGGCGGGGCAGTCGCCGGCGCGGATCATGTTGCCGTAGGCGCGGATGGCCGGGCCGATGTATGACTGGCGGAATTCGATGAGAATGTCGGGCTTGATGGCGCGGAGGCGGCGCATGATGTCGGAGAGCAACGCGTCCACGGCCTCGGGGAGCGAGCGGATGTCGCGTCCGGCGAAGTTCTCCTTCGCGGCGGGGTCTTCGCCATTGAAGCGGAAGCTGTCGATGAAGTCGAGCTTGAAGCCGTCGATGTCCCACTCGCGCAGGGCGCTCTCGTAGGTGCCGGCAAGGAAATCTCGCACCTCGCGGAAGCGCGGGTCGAGGACTGAGGCGTGGAGGTGGGGGATGTCGGAGAGGAACTTGCCCCGGAAGCGGGCGTAGTTGCGGCTCTTGTGGCCCACGAACGGAACAGAATACCAGACGATGTATTTCATGCCGAGGGCATGGACGCGCGCCACATGGGCGGCCATGCCGTCGGGGAAGCGGCGACGCGAAACCTCCCAGTCGCCGCAGAAGGCGTAGCCGCGGGAGTTGTCGTCGGTCTGCCAGCCATCGTCGAGGATTATCGCGCGCATGCCGTCCTTAGCCGCCTCGGCGCACTCGGCCTCGAGTTCTGCGGCGAAAAGGTCCTGGTGGAAGGCATACCACGAAGAATAGAGCGGCTCGAATGCCGCTGGGGGCGCGACGCATGGCGCGTAGCCGGGGCGCGCCGAGAGCCAGGCCGACGCCTCGCGAACCGCCTCCGCGAAGAAGCGAGGGGAGGCGTCGAAGCGCAGCGTGGCCTCGTAGTGGCGCAGGGGGGCTTCGGGTGCGTTGAAGAAGCCGATCTCGAAGCGGACTTCGCCCGACTCCTCCACGATGCCGGCCTTGGTGTCCAGGACGCGGGACGCCTCGGAGCAGACAACTGTCAGGCGGTTTGCGTCATTGAGGCCCACGAGGGCTATGATGGGCATCCCGGTGGCGATGCTGGTGCGGAGGTGGCCGCGGCCGTCCCAGTCAGGCGGGACAAAGCCGTGTTCGGCGCCGGGGTGCCAGATGTGGCGGACGTCGCCCTGCGGCACGGAGAATACGACCTCGAACTTCGGAGGGAAAGCCTCCTCCGGCGAATCAAGGGAGATGCGCGCCTCCTCGGCGGCGCCCTGCTCCGCCACGATTGAAAACTGCCACTCCCCTGGTTCGGCGCAGGTGAGCTTTATTTTGCCCGCCGCGCGGGTTGCCGCCGAGATTGATATTTCCTTGTCAGCCATATTCTTCCTCCCTTATGACTATAAACCGCTTCATCTTTTTTTGCAAACCCCATGGGTTTTTAAGGGAGACACCCTTCTATTAGATAAAGGAATCCATCTCACATGCCTCCTTTTCGTCTTTATGCCCTCTGCCTTCCGGCGCAGAAGAGCGGCGTCCTGAACTCGCCTATCCCTATCGGCCTTGGTGCGTCCGGCTGGCGCTTTCGCGGCGTGAACCTGGCGGCCGCCGACAGGACGAACCCGCGCGAGCCGATGGCCAGCCCCCTTGAAATCCCCTTGTCCCGCTCGCGCATCGTCTCCGACACGCTCCTGCCCTCGTTTGGGCGGAGGACCGTTCTCGCGGCCCCGGCCTCCCCCGCAGCGGCCTCAGCCTTGGCGGCGTCACGGGCGGTCTTGGCCTCGAGCATGGACTGGTACGCCTCCCACTTGGCGGACATGGCCGCGTTGCCGAAGTAGGTGGAGAGCAGCGCCCTCTTCGCAGCGGCGTCCCCGGCGCACGCGGCGCCGTAGCCGCTCCAGGCGTAGTCGCCGGGGTCATCGACGATCCCAGCCCTCACCGGGTTCAGCGTGATGTAGGCCGAGACGGCGCCGAGGGCGTCGTGCCTCCCCTCAACCAGGACGCTGTGGAACACGCCCTGCCAGATGGTCCCCTCCAGGTTCCCGTGGTTCCTGCAGTACCACAGCGAGAAGCGCTGCTTGAAGGTCTTCACGAACTCCGAGAGGTCATACATGCGCCTGCGCATCGCGTCGCGCTCGCGCCGGACTGCGGCCTCGCCGCCCTCCCGTTCGAGCATCTCCGCCCAGCGCTCAAGGATCCCCGAGGCGCGCCTCTCGCCGTAGAGGACGCGCACGCGCCTGTCGAGCTCGCCGTCGGGCACCTCCCTCCGCCTCGGCACGTGCAACAGCAGGTGGAAGTGGTTGTCCATGACGCAGTAGTTCACGACCTTCACCCCGGAGAACGACTCCGCCCTCCTGAGCATCTTCATGAACATCTCCTTCACCTCTCCCCCGTCCCCTTTCAGCAAATGCGCCTGCAGCGCGCACCTGCTCATCACGTGGTAGTATGCCCCCTCGACCTTGACGCGTCTTCTCCTCATGGTTTTCCTTTCTGATTAAAGGGTGTCTCCCTACAAATTGATGAATCATTATAGCATATTTCCGGAAAACGATTGTTCAATTCGGGATGGCGGGACGGCCGCGCATCGTATCGGGAATGCCAAGGCCGAGAAGCGAGAGAATTGTCGGGGCCGTGTCGGCAAGGACTACCGGCTCACGGAGGTGAAGCCCGCGCGCCGCCGGCCCAGAGACGAGGAACGGCACCTCGAAGCATTCAAGCGTGGCGTCGCCGTGCGTCTTGTCGTGGCCGCCATGGTCCGCCACAAAGACGACCGCCGCGCCTTCCCACAGCCCAGCCGCCTTGTATGCATAGACAATGCGGCCGATGTTCGCATCGACGTTGCGACAGGCGTTGGTGAATCCGGCGCTGCCCCAGCCCAGCTGGTGGCCAGCCATATCGACCTGACCCTGGTAGTAGAAGGCGAGGCGCGGAGAGCGCTGCAGGAAGGATAGCGCCCAGTCAACGGCGGCCGCGTCGCGGTCTGCGTATTCGGCCGCCGTCCCGCCGAAGTGGCGCGCGGCGTTTACGGCGTTGGTGTTGTGGCACCAGCCAATCCCCTTCCACGCGAAGGCGCTCACGGTGAAGGCCCCTGGCTCCTGGCGGCGGAGTTCGGAGAAGAGATCCGCGAAGAGTGCTGCGCCGTCGGCCGCGCCCCCCGCTGCCGGTCGCCAAGGCTCGACCTTTGGCGCGCCGCTGTTGTCGCGGGTGCCGTGCAACTCAATTGGCAGACCGGAGAAAACCGACGTCCAGTTGGGAGCCGAGAGTGTGGGGAAATGCGCGCGGCCGACGGCGTAAAGCCCATCGTCGCGGAGGGCGCGGAGGTTGGGCATGTCGTCCCAGGGAATCCACCGCGCACCTAGGCCGTCAACGCCGACGAGGATGACGCGGGTGGCTGGCGACGCCACGGCACCCCGCTGCAACACAACGGCCGCGCACAGCACCGCCGCAAAAAGAATCACCTTTCTCATGGCTTTTACCAGGCGACTAGGGAACCAGGCCCCCCTACCTTACAGATAGCACGAATGGCAGTTCAAAGGCGCGCTCCTCGCCTCCGCCGACAAGCCGATACTTGCCGCCATTTCGGAAGTACATCTCGCTCACCTTGTCCCAAAGCGCCGCGCCGCCGGTCACCGGATCGTTCACCGGCACGAAGTTGCGCACCAGCGCATACGACCCGTCCTGCTGCTTGACACTGAGCTTCAGCGAACGGCACCGCGCCTTAATGGGGAATCGGGCAAGGTTGTCCTCGTTTATGGCGAACAGATAGAGCGGCATGCCAAGGGATACGTCATCACTTGAATTGAGTGTGCGTTCGCCCAACTTCTCCCAAGAGCTGCCATTACGAGACCATAACTTTATGTTCTGCAACCCTTGTTCGAGCCTTGAGACAACTTTGTATATCACGTTTTTCTCAATCTCTATGGCCTTGTTGTCGACATCCCTCGGAGAGTATCTGCTATGGTTGTAATGGTAAACATGTTGGATTTGAGTGGGAACGACATTGGTGTCGGTATTTGAGCTATAAGGGAACAGTCGTATTGGGTCTTGGCCAGAGCCCAAGACATGCCGCGCTCCAATGAAAGCGCGTTCACCGGGAATCGCCAACCACTCCATTGTCAGTTCGGTTTCAATGCCGGCGTTGGCCAGTACGCCAAGGTCTAAATAATCGTAATCGCCGTCCGACTCCACATATTCGATGCGCGATGACGGACGTGCTACGGTACGCAGGGTGTTTGTGACGTCGCCGACCTGATAGGTGGAAATGTCAAAATCGGATGCATTGGAACCTGTTTCACGCTTGTAGATGCGCATTGTCACTTGATCGTAGAGCCCGGCATAGGTGACGCCGCTCGAATTGGTCGCCACAACAGGCACGAAGTCGCGCAACAGTTCTGATCCGTCCCATATCTTCACCCCATAAATCGTGGCCGCGTTTATGTTTGTTGGTTTGCCGCCCAGATTATTGGTCAGAATATAAAGCGTATTGGTTGTCGCGAGATAGTCGGAGCCGTAATCCACGTCGTCCTTGAGGACTTCTACTGGTTCACCGCCATTACGACTTACGGTCATGGAGAAACTACCAATGGTCGTATCAGTTTTAATGAGATAGCGAACATCGTTGTGTGTTGCTCCAATAACATTGTTTTCGGGCTTGACCACATTGATTTCTGTCTTCGCCGGCAATCGTCCGTGCGCAAAGCGAAATGCCGTCTCGTAATGATAAGCCATGAAAAGCCTGGTGTTGCCGCCATCTCCACGCGAGGCGAGAATGGCTCGGTCGGCACCGTTTGAAATGGTTGACACTTCAACTTCGCTCTTGAGACCGCTCTTGCCCCAGACCCACGTGTTGAACCACTGGTGGGCGTTGCCCGTAATCGATCTCACGAAGTCGAGCGGCTTGTCGAGAACGGGGCCGGCGATAAAATCGGCGCTGCCTTCGGAGTAGGAGATCGTGCGGTTGACCTTGTCGTAGAGACCGGCCTTTCCTCCTTTGATGCAAGGCAGGTAGTGGCGCAGGAGATCGAAACCTCCTGTCGCTGCATTCTTCTTGAGTATCTTGAGCTCATAAAGCCGGATGCGGCAGGGCCAGGCTGCGGTTCCGCCGTTGTTGGCGGCAAAAAGATAGAGCGTCAGATTGTTCATCCACGATGCCGATATCGAACCCGTAGTAGAGTCCTCGGCGACGGACTTCAACGTGGCCTGTTGAGCTGCAGACAGACGTGGCTGACCGTTGACATAGACCTGGACTGCGGCACCATCTGAGAAATCGACCAATTGCTCGTAGCGATCGACTGGATGTTTTACGGAATCCGTCCATTTCCCTGTATCGCCGAGGCCGTATGCCGTCCATGCCTTCTTCCCGTTGCTATGGAGCATCAAGAAGCGACGATTGTTGTTGTATCTGGCACCTAGGATGGCCGAATCGCTACGCGTGTTGGAAAGAACGACTGCGTCCATTCTCGCCTTAAGGCCGGTTTCGGCCTTGACGCCCGTGTTGATGTATTGCGTCACTGTCGCATCGTTGTTCGGATCCTGATCAGTTTCCACATATTCGAGGAATGCGTCCGGCTCGGCGGTGACGGTTTCGGCGCGGGCGACTCCCGGAAGGGCGAATGCGCAGACGGCTGCGAGGGCTGAAGTTTTGAGAAGAGTTGAATTCATGACAGTATTCCCTTTCGATGATTGCAAACAGTATAGCAAAGAAAGAGGAATAAAAAAATATCAGAATTTGAATAAAAACTATCAGATTTTCACCACGCGCAATTCACGGGGCGAGAGGCCGCAGTTGGCGCGGAGGGCCGTTCCGAGATGCGAGGCCGAGGAGAAGCCTGTTACGCGAGCCACGTATTCGACCTTGTTGCGCGAATCGGCGAGCAACCGCTTCGCCAGCGCCACGCGCTGGCGGTGGAACTCGGCGCTGGCGGAGCGTCCGAACTCGGCGGCAAAGCGGCGGTCGAGAGTGTTCCGCGCCACGCCCAGACGCCGCGCAATATCCTCGACGCCTACGCCCGAAGACATCCCCTCCGCGAAAAGGCGCAGCGCGCCGCCGACAAGCGGGTCGCCCGAAACCGCCTCTGCCGTCGAACGGCGCACCACGACGCCACGCGGCGGTATTTCCGCAAGCTGACGCTGCAAGGCGCGGCCTCCGGGCCTGTCCATCAGCTTGTCCAGCAAGGCGGCGGCCTCGTAGGCACCTCGCTCCAAATCGGTATCCACCGCCGTCACGGGCACAGGCTGGCTCTCCAGCAGAATCGGGTCGTCATTGCCGGCGATGACCCCCAATTCATCTGGGACGCGGATGCCAAGGCCCAGCGCGGCGTCCATAAGCAGGACTGCCTCCCCCTGGGAGTAGGCCAGGACGCCAAGGGGCTTATCCGCCGCCGCGAACTTGCCGGCCAACCAACGCCCCACGGCGTCCCAGTCGTCCCACCGGACATTGGGGCACTCCCTGGAGAAAACCCACTTTTCAGCGGGGCCGGACTCCGTGAAGCCGCGCCAGATGCGGTTGCGGACGTTGCCGTCCCAGTCAAGCGTGAAGAATACGCGGGACCTGTAGTTGCGCTCCGCCAAATGGGCCGCGGCGAGGCGGCCGGCGGACACATGGTCTGCCGATACGCGGGCGCAGCGGAAGCGCGGCACGTCGCAAGTCAGATCGACTATAGGCACGCCGCGCAGCGCGAGATGCCGCAGGAAGGCGAGCCAGCGCGGCTCCCGGCGGATGGTGGCGACCACGCCGTCGCCCATCCAGTCGAAAGGGTGCGCGAAGCCCATGCGGTCCTGGAACATCAGGTGCCAGCCCTTTTCGCGCGCATAGCGGGAGACGCCATCCATGCGGCTGGCAATCGGCGACGAGAGCATAACCAGCACCCTCCTGCCGACGGGGGGAGACTCTTTACTTGCGGATGCGTTCAAGGCGGGGGAAAGGGGGTTAGGGCAAGGTGATGCAGAGGCGGAAGCCGTATGTGGTGTTAGCCGTGCCTGGCGCCTGACTGGTTCTAAAGGCCGAACGCATGCCCTTGGCGCCGTCATAGTAGTATGAAGAACGAATGACGCGCTCGCTTCCCGACGACGGTCCTTTGGGATCAATGGCCGGCGCGACGGACGTGTCGTAGTTGCCGTACCAGTCAAGGCACCATTCCCGGGCATTGCCATACATGTCGTAGAAGCCCCAGCCATTCGGCTGCTTGCCACCGACGGCGTGTATCTGATTGCCGCTGGTGCCGGTGAACCACGCTATGGGTGATACATCGGAATTGCCCCATTGCGCATCGTTGCCCTTGCCTGTGTAGATGGCGGTGGTCGTTCCGGCGCGGCAGGCGAACTCCCATTGCGCTTCGGTCGGAAGGTCGAGGGCAAGCCCCGTCGCCGAACGCATCGTCGAGAGGTAGCCTCCGGCCGTTGAACCCGTCGAGGGCCAGTTGATGCCATCCGAAACCGAGCCACGGAGGTTGTTGTAGAGGATGCGTCCGATTGGCGCCTGGTCGGGATCGTCGCCTTCGTAGGGGGTTTCCTGCTCGCCGTAGGTGGCGTGAACCTTGCATCCCATGAGGGCGAACTGCTTTCGCGTCGTCTCGTAGATGGCCAGGTAGTAGTCGTTCGTGAGGCTGACGAGGTGCTGCGTTTCCGTGGTGTTGCGCCATTGGTTCTCGTCCTCCGGAGAACCCATGGTGAAGGTCATGCCGGCGGCACTGACCTTCTTCATCACGAGGTGGGTCGTGCGGTAGATGTCATTGGTTAGCCCACCTTGCGGGAGGAAGCCTTCGGAGGCGTAATAGGCGATGGCCTTGGTTTCGAGATTAATGTCCATGACATCGGGCGGAACATCTCGCGCCCATGCCTTGAGCGACACCGAAATGGATGGGGTGTCGGACTTCTGGTCGGGCCAGCTGCTGCGCGCATCCCAGACAATTGACCTGTCGCCGGCGGGAACAAGCTGGTTGCAGTCGCCTTTGACGAACGAGATGTTCTGTCCGCCAATGGAGACGCCGTTCGTGAGGACATCCATCGTAATGTAGGCGGGTTCGTCGAGGTGGTATGAGATACGGAATTTGCAGCGCTTGTCCTGTTCGACGCGAAACGCGGTAATCTGCGGGTCGTAGCCGAGCGTGTCGGAGGCGGGGCCCGAAATGCCTTTCAGCAGAACGCGCTTGCGCGGATTGTCCACAGAGGCCCGGAAGCAGTCCGGCGTGATGCCAAGGCTCACGGGTTCATGCTCGACGCTCCAGCCCGACCATTCGCGGAAGGCGTGGTAGGTCCAGTCCCAGCCGTAGTTCCCGAAGATGTCGATGAGGTCGCGGAGATAGACCTCCACGCCGCCGGCCCATGCGGGGGCGGAGAATTCGCCGACATAGATTTTCGCCCCGTGCGCCGCCTCGAAGGCGCGCGCCTTCATGAGGACTTGCTGGAGATATGTCTTGTCGCGCCCCTCCCTGGGGTAGTAGATGACAGTGAATTCCTCGCCGTTCACGCCCTGGTGCGTGTAACTTCCCGGCTCGTACATGTGGAGTTCGTAGATCACGTTCGTCAGGTTGAGCGGGGAGAGATAGGAGAAGGTCAGCGGCGAGTCCTTTTTGTTGGACTCGATGATGATTGGCGTCTCGGGATCAATGGCGCGGATCGCCTCGGCGGCGAGACGCTGTATCGTCCAGTAGTCGTAGAGCACCGGACCGGTCTGGTTCAGTTCGTTGCAGAGGTCGTAGCCGTAGATTCCGGCGCGGCCCTTGAAGCGCGTCGCGATGTTCCGCCATAGGGAGATGAACTCCTGGGCGTAGGTCTCGTCGTCCAGCATCCGCCCGTCGTTGCCGCCGGGGGGCGTGTGGAGGTCCACGGCAACCTCCATGCCGTAGCGGACGGCCCAGGGCAGCACGTCGTGGTCGAGGTGGTCGAGCTTGCCGCCGAGCCATGTGCGGTAGCGTGCCAGGTAGTCTTGCTGCGATTCGCCGGAGGACGGCTTGGGGCCATCGGTCATTTGGTAGCGCACCAGCGTCGCGCCCCATTGGCAAAGCGTCTGGAAGTCGTTTTCGGTGCAGTTGCGCCCCGGAAGCATGACGCCGCGCTTCTGCGGGGCGTTGCGGACGCGGTCCGTGTAGGCGCAGGTGAGGTCGCCGTTCACGCGCGGGAATAGCGGGTCGCCGTTCACGACCTCGGCGGTCGAGAGATCGAACTGCACGCGGCCGCTGACGCCCTGCAGGCCGAGCCAAAAGCGCCCGCGCGCGGAACGCGTGCCGCCGGAGATTGTATCGACGACCTCCATGCGTTGCCACTCAAAGGGCGCGGCAGGGCGCGGGGCCTCCGGATAGCGGTCGCTTCCGGTGTCCGGGTCGGTGAAGTGGAGCATGACCTTGATGCCGTAGGTTGTCCTCTCCGGCACGGACAGCGTTCCCGCGCGCGCCAACACAGATGCGGAGAGCGTGCGCCCCTCGAACTGGTCGAGGTCAAACGAAGCCCTCGCGCCGTAGAAGGTGCCGTCCGCCGCCTCCGCCGGCACATCGACCGTAAGGATGTTGCCGGAAATCGTGGCGTATTGCGTCGGGTTCCATTCGAGTGCGACAGCCGAGGTTGCCGAGGATGCGCCCGGCCAGGCGAGGCACGCGGAGGCGAGAAGCGCCGCGGTGACGGGCGACGATTGGCGAATTGCTTTATTTTTCATGGTGTGTTTTCCTTATGTTCCACTTGGGAGGGGAGAAGAAGGGATGACAGATAGGTTGCCAGCGCGGAAACAGTCGTCGCGGCGGCGACCGCCGCCATGCCCCAGAGGTGGTCGCGTCCGGCGAGAAGGGTCGGGCAGGCGGCGAAGGCCCGCCAGAATACGATGACGTAGGCTACCTGCCCCAGCAGGACGGCGCGCGGCTTGAGGCGCACTGCGGCAAGCCCCTCGACTAAGCCGCGGAGGGCGTTGAGCACGCATATCCCGGAGCCGGCCGCGAGGGCGGCCGTGGCAAGGCCAAGGCTTCCGGGCGGGATTTTCTGGAAGTCGCAGAAATACCAGCGCGAGAAGGGCGCGCAGAAAGATGCGGCGAGGAGCGCCACGCCCAGTCCTGCGCCGGCGACGAGCGCGAAGGACAGGACGCGCCGCGCGCTTTCCCGCGTCTTTGCGAAGACGACCGCCACCGTCTGGACTTGCTGCGCCGAGGCGAGGAACGAGATTGCCAGCCCGTAGGCGACATAGTGGACGAGGCGGTATAGCTCCGGATCCGAGGAGCGGGAGTAGAAGTATGTCGCGATGGCGGAGGTTGCGGTTAGCAGGAAGGCTCCGGCGGAAAGCGGGATCGCGAAGCGCAGCTGGCGGTTGACGGTGGCGGGCGGCGAGGCGTCCGGCGCGTTTTCCGGCAGGGCGGAGATGAAGGGGCGCGAAAAGCGCCAGGTGAGGCCAGTCTCCACGAGGCACGGGAGCGTCATGGCGACCGCGCCCCAGATGTGGCCGACAAGGCCGAATCGCACGAAGCACCAGGCGAGCGGGACGGCCACGGCCACGCGGATGAGCGTCGCGGCATTGGCCAGGTCGCTGCGCTTGGCGCGGAGGAGCGGCGCCAGGAAGAGGCCACGGACGTAGAAGTTCATCTGCATCGGGATGCAGGCTATGACCGAGCGGCGCGCGACAGTCCGCACTGCTGCACTGTCCACGGCAAGGATGCGGCCGAATACGAGCCCTTCGGTCGCGGGCAGGGCCGCAATGACCTGGCACAGGGCCGCCACGGCGGCCAGCAGCAGGCTCAGCCATAGGAAGTTCCGGCTTCCAAGCCGCGTCGTGGCGAAGACGATGCCAGTCGTGACAAGGCCGAAGCTGGTCGAGGCCAAGAAGGTCAGCACCTGCTGCCCGATGACATACGCCTCATATTCCAAGCCTCCCATTGGCCCGTTCGACACCACGCTCGCGACGAGCGGGTAGGTGAACGACTGGGAGAAGACGATGACGACGAGCGGTAGGAAAAACGCCGTCAGCGTCCTGAATGTCGGCTTGTCCGATATGGGCATGGATGCACTCACTATATCAAGATGCGGGGCTGACCTTGACGAGCCAGAGCGAGTTGTCGCTTCCGTAACGCTCGCACCCCTGCGGCTGCATCCACTCGGCCGTGACAAGCCACGCCCCGCTGGCCACGTCCGCGACGCAGTAGTTGCCGAGCCGGGCGCCGAGTTCCGGGACAAGCGGGAACTCCGTCTCGCGGACGAGACCGCCACGCTCCGCATCGAACTCCGCCATGAAGATCGGCGCGCGGTTGCGGAAGACATGGCCGTTCGCCGAAGTCTCGCGCGTATAGGCGAGGAAGAGGGCGTCGCCACAGGGGACCCAGTGCTGCTGCGTGTTCCGGTTGCCGATGAAAGTTCCGTCGGTCCATGTCCAGGGACGCGGAGCGGAGAAAGTCAGGCCGCCGTCGTTGCTTTCGCACCAGAGGCCCATTTCGTCGCTGCGGAGCGTAAGGAAGACCTTGTCGCCGAGCCGCGCCAGCGAAGGTTCGCCGATGCCGCGTTCGAGGTCGTCGCGGGCGACGGGCGTCCCCACCGCGACGACTTTTAGGTCGTCTCCGCAAAAGGCGTAGCGCACCGTCACGACCCGGCTTCTGTGACCCGCGCCCGGCGGGCAGAAATAGAACGGAACGAGGATGTCGCCGTTTTCGCATTCAAGCCCCTGCCCGAAGGGCATCGCCAGTTCGTAGTCGAACGGGAAGGGCAACGGCGCGTAGCCGGTGAATCGCCCTGCGTCGGCATCGACGAATGTCTGGATCGGCCTCCCATAGGGGTGGCCGTCCACGCATTCCTGGAACGGGAGCTTGTCGTCCTTGAAGAGTTCCTCCATTCCGAGCGCGAACCACCTGCCCGTCTTTGCCGCGTAGTGTAGGGTGGCGGTGCGTGCAACGCGGGTGTCTCCCTCCCACGTGTCGGCGAGGGCCGCCTGTTCCACGGGTTCGCTCCAAGTCATGCCGCCGTCGGCGCTCTTCGAGAGAAACTGGCCGTAGAAAACGTCGGAGCCGGTCAGCAGCAATTTCTGGAAGCCCAGTAGCGCCGTTCCGCGGCCGTCGGTGGCGACGGATGGCTGGACCTTGCAGAACTTCCCGTCGAAACCGGGGAAGAGACGCTGGCGGGTGAAGTCGTATCTGGTGTTTTTCATTTTCCTTGCATTCCTTCTATGAGGGCGCGCTTGCGGGGGTTGTCGGCCGACGGCCGGAAACATTCGGGCGCGGTGCCGAAGGCTACCGGCTCGTGCTCGACGCTCCAGCCTTCCCATTCGCGGAAGGCGTGGTAGGTCCAGTCCCAGCCGTATTCGTGGAAGAGGTCGATGCAGTCGGCGATGTATTTCTCCGCCCCGGGCGCCCAAGCCGAGGCGCTGAACTCGCCCACGAAAATCTTCGCGCCATGTTTCCTCTCGAACTTCCGCACCACTTCAAGGACACGCCTGGCAAGCGCCTTGTCGTGCCCCGGCGACGGATACCGCACGAACTCCGGCGGCTCGATCCCAAGCCTGGTGTGCGGCAGCTGGTGGGTGAAGTCGCCCGGCTCGTACATGTGGACCTGGTAGATGACATTCGTCAGGTCGAGGGGGCTGAGGTATGAGAAGGAGAGCGGCGAGTCCATGTGGTTGGATTCGATGACGATTGGCGTCTCCGGGTCGATTTCGCGAATGGCCTCTGCGGCTAGGCGCTGGAGCGTCCAGTAGTCGGTTTCGGCCGGGGCATGCTGGTTTGGCTCGTTGATGAGGTCGTAGCCGTAGATGCCCTCGCGCCCCTTGAAGCGACTGGCGATCCTCCGCCAGCAGTCCACGAATTCGTCCGTGTATGTCTTCTCGCAGAAGACCTTGGCAACGCCGTCCTTGAACCCGCCGGGAACACGGTGGAGATCGACGACGATGTCGATTCCGTATTTGACGGCCCATGGCAGCATGTCGCGGTCGAGGCGGTCGAGCATGCCGTCGAGCCAGGCGCGGTAGCGGGGGATGAAGGTTTCGGGCGCCTCGCCCTTGGCCGGAACGGGGCCGTCCACGATTTGGTAGCGGGCGAGGGTTGCGCCCCATTCGTGGAGCGTCTTGAAGTCATCCTCCGTGCAGGCCCGCGCCGGAAGCATCACGCCGCGCTTCTGCGGGGCGTTGCGGACACGATCCGTGTAGGCGCAGACGAGGTCGCCGTTGACCTGCGGGTAGAAGGGGTCGGCCGAAACGATTTCGAGGGTGGAGAGGTCGAAGACAATGCGCCCGGTAACGCCCTGGAGGCCGAGGAATAGGGTGCCGGAGGCGGAGCGGTTGCCGCCGGAGAGGCCGTCGTCGACCTCCAGCTTCTGCCTTGCGAAGGGAGTCTTTGGACGCCGCGCCTCGGGCCAGCAGTCGAGACCGCTCAGCGTATTGGCGAAGTGGAACATGAACTTCAGGCCGTGGATGCCCTTCGGCGACGCCGTGATAGGCCCGGCCTCGGCCATCACCGTGGCTCCCAGCGAGCGACCCTCGTATGGAGTGAGGTCGAGATCGGCCGTTGCCCCATACATGCCGATTGGCGCGTCCGCCGGAACTTCGACCACGAGAACCGAGTTGGAGATCGTGGCGAACTCGGAAAGATGCCAAACCAGCGAGGCGGCCACGGAATCGCCGCCCCTGGCAGACAGGGCAAGCATGAAGGCGAGCGTTGCGATGCTAAGTGTGGAGGTCAGTTTTGCCATGGTGCGGAGGTGGGGATGAGAATGTGGAAATGTGAAAATGTGGAAATGCTGCCAATTACCAATGGCCAATCCAGGGATAGCGGCAGGGGAGTTCGATGAACGACCGCCCGGGGAAGACGGTGTTGCGGGCGACCTTTGGATTCGCGCATGCGAAGGCGTCGCCCGCGACATTCGGGTGCGGCGCGAACGAGGGACTGGCGCTGGCGACGTCCACGCGCAGCGCGTCGCCATTCTCCAGCCTAAAGGCGTGTTCGGCGAAGCGGAACGACACCCGGCGCTCCCCGCCGGGGACGTAGGGGGCGCCGTCGAAGCGGAGCGAGGTGATGTCGTCGCGGAGAAGATACCATTTGCCGTCATCCTTGCGGACGCTGACGCGGATGTAGAAGCAGGTGTCCTCGCAGTCGCTCGCGACGGCCAGTTCCGCCGTCATGCGCCCCCGGACATCCAATGAATCCTCCAGCGGCGGCAGGACGAAGGAAACGACGTCGTCGCGGAAGTCCGGCGGTGGCTGGAGTTGCATCCCGCCGAAGCAGAGTCCGCCGGAACCCGGGAAGTCCGGCGCAGGCCGCATCGGGTCGTAGGTCCACGACCGCGCCCCCTCGCCGAGGGAAAATCTGACGCGGCGCGGGCCGTCTGCGAGTTCCGGCCCCTCTTCCCAGCGGTTCTCCCAGAGGACGTAGTAGCGCGTCCGCTCCGGCTTGGCCCCGGCGCAAGGAACGCCCGTGCGGCAATAGTCGAACCAGTCGAGGGGACTGACGCCCTCGTCGGAGCGGGCACCTCCGGGGAACTCTCCGTGCGTCCCCTTCGCCCAGTCCTCCGGTTGCCCGCTGTGGCCGTAGGCATCGATGAGGAAGGCGCAGTTGGAGCGGCGCTCCGGCGTCATTTCGCGCCACATCTCGCAAACGCCGTCGGTAAAGATGTCGTAGTAGGCGGTGCGGAGAAGGATTGGCATCGTCGAGTTGTTCAGAGCCTCGCGGTAGTCAACGCCACTACCCGGCTCGTGCAAACGCCAGAAGGGGTCGTCCGGGCGAGGGTGGCGCAGCACGTTGTCCAGTGCGGGAACCGCTTCGCCCCAATGGCGGCGCGAATAGTCAATGAGCGGGAAGTCCCTGAAAGTGGCCGCTGCGGAGCGCCTCAGCGACTTGTCCTTCTTGTGGAAGCCTTCCTCGAACCAGTTGCCATGCAAACCGATTTTAAAGAAGCCGTTGCGGTAGGCGATATTGTAGCGGTTCACGTCCTGGACGGCGAGCGCCGCGCCCTTCACGTCGGGCGGGTTCGTGTCGAGGTAGCTCCAGTGGACGCTGGAGAGGTAGCTGCCGCCGTCGAGGAATATTTCGCCGTTGTAGTGCGGGAGGCGGCGCAGCCAGTCGAGCATGAAGAGGCCGTCGTCGCGCTCGTCCTCGTAGGGAAGCCACGCGCCCTCGCTCATGCCGGTGCCGCGCACGTGCTGCATGACGTATGCGTATCCGCGGGCAAGCGCGGAGCGCTGGTCAGCGGCCCATGACGACACGTCCACGAGCTTCTCCTCCGCGTAGGGGGTTCGCATGAAGACGATGCCGCATTTCACGCCCTCCGGCGGCAAGACTCCATAAGTGTAGAGCCGCGTCCCATCCCGCATCGGCACCATCTCCTCAAACCAGCGAACCTCGTCGCCGCCCCTGGCCGACGGGGCAAGTCCGACGGCGAGAGTTGCGATGCTAGGTGGTAAGGTCTTTTTTGCCATAGTTCAGATATTCACAAGAAAAAACTTAAGTTCATCGAGAAAACATGCTGTAATTAAGTTTTATCTTTACATTTCCATGAGTTAAAACTTAAGTTCGAATTGCCGAAAAACCGCTCCGCCAGCCAGGGCAGGTTGACATCGGGGTGGAAGCTGTGCTGCGGGGCGTCCACGTTTGACCGCAGCAGGTAGTCGTCGTCCGTCAGGCCCTGCACCTTGTGGAGGTCAACGTCCTCGTATTTCCGAGACGCCGGATCGGCGAACTTTTCATAGTACCGCACCGTGAGATTGCCGGGGACGCCGGCGAGTTCGTAGCCGCGCTTCACCTTCTCGATGCAGTTCCGCCACGAACCGCCCTCGGACAGGATCATGGGGCGCGGCGCAACGGCGGCCATGAGGTCGGGCTGGTCGTCGAACCAGCGGTGGAAGCCGAACGGACGCCTTGCATCCACGTTCCCGTCGATGCCGTCCGTGACGGCCGTCGCCCGCGCGGCCCAGGAGCACACGAAGTCGTTGTAGATCACGGCCGAGATTCCGTCGTCCAGCACGGCGGCGTAGAGCGCCGGGATGCAGCCTAGCGACATTCCCGACACGCCGATGCGTTCCGAGTCGATGAACGGCAGACTCCGCAGGAACCGGATGGTTTCGAGGACGTGGGCCGTCGCGAATCCCCAGTTGCTGCGCCCCGCGAGCGCCATGAGGCGCGCGAACTGCATCTGGCTGGCCCACTGGCTGACTCCCTCGACGCCGTTGTTCGCGGTGGCGGGGTTTTCAAGCGCGACGCCGACCACGCCCATCTTCGCGAAGAACCAGGACTGGCGGTTCCGGGACGGGAAGCGGCAGGGATATTCGTCTGGCTCTCCCGCCAGGGATTCGAGGGAGGCGCCGCCTCCCGGAAGGCTCACCATGGCGGGTGCCCGAACCTTCCCCGCCGCCGCCTCGTCGGGGACGAGCATCAGCATGCGCACGGCGAGTTTCGGCTCGGGGTAGAACTCGTATGTCCGCAGCCTGTAGCCTTCGCGTGGCTCCTCCTTGAGGAGTTTGAACTCGACCGTCGGCAGCGGGTCTGGAATCTGGAGAAGTTCATGCAGTTTCGAACGCACTTTCGCCCGCCAGTCCGGGAAGTCCCCTGCGCACGTCACCATGTCCAGGGAATAGGCCGGCCGCATGTTCATCAGCATGTCGCGCGCCCAGGCTACATCGCTTTCATAACGGCCGTCCTCCCGAGCCGTGGTGAAGTCTTCGGGTATGAAGCGGTCGCGTGTGCAACGCTGGGTCGTTGACTCCTTCCGTTTTACCACATTGCCCCGCCCAGCGAGCGCGTCGCTGGCGCATTCACGGAGGAACGCCGCGTCGGAGTCGCCGACGAAAGGCGAGACGTAGGAGACGGACAACGCCATTGGCGGAAGCTGCCGGTGCAGGCACGCTGAAAAACTGTTGCCGATTGCGAGGACTTTCATTTGTCGTTCATTGCCTCAATGTCGCGCTCCTTGTCAATCGCGGCTTCCATCATCATACCACACCTCCGCACGGGGCGTAAGGCATCGGGGGCTTCTACGCCCGCTCGACGAGCGGGTCGTCGATGCCGCGCTTCGCGGGATCGTAGTTGATGCCTACGAGGAAGACGGGCGGAGCGCCGTCGAGCCAGGGGCCGGCGTAGTCCTTCGTCCGCGCCTGGGCCACGGCTTCCTGCGGCGTCTTGCCGTACTTGAACTCGAAGACATAGACGCCGCTCTTGTCCTTCAGAATCGCGTCGGCGCGGCCGCGCGCGCTCTGGCGCTCGCCGGAGATGTCCGCGCCGATGAGCTTCATGAAGAGGAGGAAGTAGCGCTTCGCCTCCAGCTCGTTCTCGATCTTCCACTCGTGCGGCACGGCGGCGAAGGCGGCGCGGAGGTTGCGCGTGAGCAGCGTCTCGACGCCCTTGGCCTTCAATCCGGCGCGGGCGTCAACGAGTCGCTCGGTCCAGTCTTCCATCCCTTGCGACAGAAGCGTTGAAACAAATCCTTCCGCAAGCGAATTGGCGATTTCGTTGTTTGGGATTCCCAGACGGAACGAATTGGCGTCAATGACTTCCTTGAGCGTCAGGTAGCCGCCCTGGTACAAGAGGGCGGGAAGCGGCATCGTCTCGGCCTGACAGACGTCCAGCTGTGTCCGTGTCGCCGCCATCCCGTTCAGGTCGGCGGGTATCTCGCCAGCCGCCCTGATGCGGTCGATGATCATTGTCGCGCGGCCTGTCGCCTCCCAGTAGTTCTTGAGCTCGCCGGATTCGAACGCGCTGCCGAGCGAGACCGGATTGCAGACCTTCGCCTCCGACGCGGGGGAGAAGCGGTAGCCATCGTACCACTCCAGCAGCTTCGCCTTCGCCGTGGCGAAGTCCCAGCCGTTCTTCGCGCCGAACGCCTCGACGTTCTCGCGGAGCGTCCCGTCGAATTCCTCCGGCGTGTAGCCGAGGAGCGTCGCGAAGCGCGGGTCCATCGTCCGGTCCTTGAGGTGGTTGAGGCCGGAGAAAACCGAGAGCTTGGTGAGTTTCGTCACGCCTGTCATCATGAGGAAGCGGATGGAGCCGGAGTTGTTCTTCAGCTTCTCGTAGAAGTCGTGGAGCGTGTCCCGGACCTTGTCCAGCGTTTCCAGGTCATTCAAAAACTTCGCCACAGGCTCGTCGTATTCGTCGATGAGGACGACAATCTTCCCTGTCGGTGATTTCTCGGCGGCGGTCTGGAGAAACTTTTCGAAATTTTCCGGAATCGTGTTCTCCTTGTCGTATTCAAGGCCGACTGAGGCGCGGAGATCCTTCACGAGACCGCGCAACGCCATGCGGAACTCGTCGTAGGCCGTTCCGTTCGCCCGCGACATCGTGAAACTGTAAACGGGGTAGCGACGCTTTTCGTCCCAGCACTCCCACGGCAGGTCGTCGAGCTTCAGGCCCTTGAAGAGTTCCCTGCGGCCCTCGAACATCGCCTTGAGGGTGGAGAGCATGAGCGACTTGCCGAAGCGGCGCGGGCGCGAGATGAAGAGCTGCTGGTCCACGTCGCCGCAGAGCGTGTAGAGCAGGTCCGTCTTATCGACATACTTGGCCTTCGGGTTCTGGATAAGCCCCGGAAAGTCGAAGGTGCTCGTGGTGAGCTGGCGGATTGTGTGATTGGGCATGTCGCGCTCCTTGTCGATTGCGGTTTCCATCATACCAGATTGTCCCGCGCAGGGCAAACTTGGCCCTTATCCTCTTTTTTCGTGCTGAAAAGAAGGCCGTGGCGTGGAGTTAAAGTTAACATGAGGCCGCAGACGAGAACGGCTACCACTCCACCAACGCGAAGGAGTTGGGCTGCAGGCGCACGAGGACGATTCCGTCGGGCCGGAGGTCAAGCGGCACCTCCGTGTAGGTACGGGCGGCATCGGTGACGTGGCACCGGGCGCGGGAGAGGTCGGCGCCGGAAACGGCGAGCGCCACGCCGAAGGGCGCCGTCGAGTTGTTGTCCTCGGAGTAGCGGGCGACGATAACGGCACCCGAGCCGTCCGCCCCCTTCGCCGCGACGGCGCGCACGCCCAGCGACTCCGCAACGGCGGCGCGGTCCAGAACCACCCCCGTCGCCGGGCCGTCGCCTACGGCGGTCGCGCCCGACTCGGCGACTTCGCACACGACCTGCGTGCCAAGCGCGGCGAGCTTCGACCATGCGTAGAAGGGGTAGTAGCCCTTCATCGGCCATAGCGTCGTCTTGTCGAAGAGGTTGTTCATGCCGCTGCCGACCTTCGCGTCGTAGAACATCAGCATGTCGAGCGGCTTCGACTGGCAGTCTATCATCGCCGACATGACGAAAGCCGCGCCCTTCTGGTTGAAGCGACCCGACTCCACTTCAAGCGAATATACCCACTCGTCCGTCCAGCCCTTGACGTAGTTCCACTCGTTGAGGATCGACTCGGCCTTGCCGAAGCCGTATTTGTCCATCAGCGCCCGGACGGCGTCGCACCTTCCGGCGATGGTCTTCGGGTTTGTGGCATAGACGTGCCAGGAGAAGAAGTCAAGCGGCACCTCGTGGTCGCGGCAGTAGGCAAGGAATCGCTCGCCCCATTCCAGGTTCCCGCAAAGGGCGGGGCCTCCGATTTTGAGATGCGGGAATTTCGCCTTGAGGTGTTTCGCCGCCGTCTCGTAGAAGCGGAAGAACTCCTCCGCCGTGCCGCCCCAGCAGCGCGGGTTGCGCGGCGGTTCGCCATCCGATGGGTCGAGGTCCGGTTCGTTCCAGATTTCCCAGTATTCGATGCCGAACTGGTTCGACCACTCGACGTTCTTCGTCGTCCAGCCCTTGTCCACACCCCAGCCCCAGCCCTCGTTGTAGTGGCGGATGACATGCTCGCAGATGCGGGCCCACTTCGCGAAGTCCTTCGGCGGCAGGACGCCGTATTTCTTCGGCCCATGCTCAATCGTCTGGCCAAGGCGGAAGAAGACCTGCGTCCCTGCCCGGCGGATGTTGTCGAGGTAGTGGTCTGTGAAGACGAAGTCGTAGTTGCGGGGGTCGTTCTCGTCGGCGTCAAAGTCGGGGAATACGGCCGAAATGTCGCAGGTGTGGGGGCCGCCGGCGACGCAGTTGATGGAGTCGTGGGTGCGGGCGAATGGGATTCGCGCCGCCTTGTATTCATCAAAGTTGCCGCGAACCTGGTCGCCGCCGGGATTCTTCACGGAGGGGCCGTTGTTCACCGCGTTCATGGGCTTGACGGGGCCGACCGCATCGGCGGGATCGACGGCGACGACCACTCGGCTCGCCCCGCTTGCGCCTGCGGATTGAGCCGCAAGCGCAAGCGCGGAAAGGGTTGGAGACGGATGCGGCGCGGAGGTGTCCGCAGTAGAGTCAAAACGGGACGTGCTGCTCATGGCGAATTGGAGGGGCAACGTGCAGAGGAGCGCCGAGATCGTGAGCGACTTGCCGAAGCGGTGCGGACGCGAGATGAAAAGGACCTTGTTCATCTTGTCGGAAATCAGCCGGTGCATATACGCCGTCTTATCGACGTAAATGTTCTCGCTCTCAATGAGGTCCTGGAAGTCGCTGGTGCCGGTGTTTATTCGTTTCATGGGTCGCGTTCCTTGTATTTGCCGCCGCTCATTATCCAACATTGCCCCGCCCTGCGAGCGCGTCTCTGGCGCATTCACGGAGGAACGCCGCGTCGGATTTGCCGACGAAAGGCGAGACGTAGGAGACGAACGCCGGATCGACGCCGAAGAGAAATCCGAACCAGACGAGAGCCTGGAGGTATTCGCCGCGCTTGTTGAGATGGATTGTGTCGCGCACGATTTCCATCTCCCCCGTATCCGCGCTCTTGCTCCATTTGAGGCGTCCAACCACATCGCCCGCCTGGGGCGGGAGGTCTGGCCAGCGGCAGGCGTCAAGCGCCGCAGGGTCGTAGGGGCGGAAGGGCGAAGTTTCGCGTTTGCGGCTCAGCCACACGGCGCGCCCCGTCGGGATCAGGCGCGCGATTTTCTCGTCCGCGGCAAAGCGGTCGTAGGCGGCGAAGACGCGCTCCGCCATTTCATCCTGGCCGAACCCCCACAGTCCGCCATCCCTGATGCAGACGTCATCGGCGCGGTAGGCCCATGTCTGCTGGACTACAATCTCAGCCTTGGGGCACGCCTTACGGACAGCTTCGACAACCGCGTGGCCGTGGGGCTGATAGGGGGCGTAGTCCCAGCTTTTACTGCTCCCCTGCTGAATGGCAACGACATCCCAGCCGCCATGCGCAAGCATTTCTCCCGCGCTCGCGTTGAACTCGCCATCGGGCCATTCGCCCGCAGCGAAGCCGACGCACCGCGCCCCGTATGGCCGGAACGAAGGGTCTGCGGCCGACTTGGCGAGGTTTTCGGCGTGGCGGTCCAGCGTGCAGCCGGCGATGCTCAGCGTTGCCAATGCCAGCCCGCGCCCTTCCGCCGCCGCCATTGGCGGAAGCTGCCGGTGCAGGCACGCTGAAAAACTGTTGCCGATTGCGAGGACTTTCATTTGTCGTTCACGGTTTCAATGATACCACATCGCCGCGCCACTTATGCCGATTGGCGCTTCCGCCTTATGAATTCGGAGACTACCTCCCGCTCGAAATCGCGGGCGGTCAGCGAGCCGGCGCCAAGACCGCCTGCGATGTTCTTGAACAGGACTGCGGAAATACGTTGCTCCGGGATGATGAAGAAATGCGTCTCGTAGGAGCCGCTCCACCCGAAGGAGCCAGGCGGTAGCGGCTGTTCGGGCCAGCTCTGGCGGTGGATGACCCTGACGGAGAGGCCCCAGGACTCGGACTCGCCCCACAGCGCCTGCGGCAGCGACTGCGTGGCCATGAGCCGCACGGATTCCGGCTCCAGCACCCGCGTCCCGCGCCAGACCCCGCCGCAGCAGAGCATGGCGGCGAAGCGCGTGTAGTCGGTCAGCGTGGAGAATATCCGCATCCCGCCGGCCTTGAAAGTCGAGGAGATGTGCGGCAGCATCATGTCCTTGTGCTGCGCCGGCACGGGGTCGCCGCCCTTGCAGAAATACATGGTCGCCAGACGCGACCTTTGTTCGTCGTTTGGCGCGTAGGTCGTGTCCGCCATGCCAAGCGGGTCGAGGATGTGCTTGCGCAGAAACTGCTCGTATTCCATGCCCGACACGATTTCGACGATGCGGCAGGCCACGTCGAACCCGAGGTTGCCGTAGGCGGCCTTGGTTCCGGGCTCGAACTGGAGGGGATGCTCCGCGTAGCGTGGCACGATGGAGGCCAAAGTGGCGTCCGGCCCCGCTTCGACTAGGGCGCGGCACGGTATCAGTCGCGAATTGAGGCCGCTTGAATGGTTCAGCAGCATCCTCACGGTGATTGGCGTCTCGGTTGTATGCAACCCCGTCATCCGCTCCTCCGCGTCAAACTCCGCCGTGCGCATGTGCTCAAAACCCGGCAGATAGCGCGAAACCTCGTCGTCGAGGCCAAGCAGCCCCAACTCTCGCGCACGGAGCACGGCGGCGCAGGTCAGGGGCTTAGTCATGGAGGCAATCCGCATGAGGTCGCTTTCCTTGAGCGGACGGCTGGCGACGATGTCCGCCAGCCCTAGGGCGTTCCCGCACACGACTTCGCCGTCAACGCTGACCGTGTAGGACGCGCACGTCATTTCGCGCGCGGCAATGCCCTTTTCCACGATTCTGTCAAAAGATTCCAGCGTGTTCATTGTGTTGGCCCGTCCATTGCGCGGCACTTGCGCAAAAGCATTAGAATGATACGCCCCGATCCGCTTGCGTTCGGGCACCACGGCGAATACCACGGCGTGTCGTCGCGGTAGCGCTCGTTGACGTAGCATTCGGCCGTAATGGCGTAGCGGAGCGTGGCGTCAAGGACTTTTTCCGCGAGATCGTCGCGCCCGATGCGCAGGAAATTGGAGTGCCAGTACATGTCCGAAGCCGTTGTGTACCAGACATGCTTGTCGGCCTGGTTCTTCACTGGCGGGTGGTTGGCGCAAAGCCCCTTCGGCGTGGCCTTGCCGCTGCGAAGATGCCAGTTGTAGACCTTTACGACGTCGACCTCCGGCACGAAGCCGTTTGCGAGGCCGACATACAGCGCATAGCCCTGGTTGGTGTCGAAGTATCCGGCCTTGCGCAATGCGTCGTCGCATCCGTCCGGGGTAAGCGGGAGCCGCAGTTCGTCGGCGTCCTTCGCGGCATCGGAAAAGCGTGCGTAGATGCCCGCCAGCACGCCGCGCAAGTCATCGCGTTCGGCCTCGATCTCCCCGGCGCGCGGGTCGCCGAACAGGCGCGCGGCCTCGGCGAAGGCCCCCAGCGCATCCAGCGTCAGCATGTCGGTGAAGCACCACAGCTGCGTTGGGCGTGGGTTGTCGGTCGCCTGGCCGGGTGGGAAAAGCCCCGCGACGCAACCGGGCACGGGCTCGGTGGCGCGAATCCCGCGAATCCAGTCGAAGGCGCGCATCGCGGCCTCGCGGTGATGCGCCCACACCTCGCGCCTTCCGGTGTCGATGCAGTATCGGGCAAGGGAGTGGAGACATTCGCCGGTGTCGCACAGCCACTTGTTGCGGAAGGGGCCGATGCGGCCCTCGTCCGTGGCGTATTCGCGGAAGTAGAAGTCCAACGCGCCCTCGACGTATTCGCCGAAATCGCCGATGCGCCCCAGCGCGGCGAGCATGCACTTGCAGTCCCATGGCCATACGTAGCGCTGGAGCCCGCCCTGGCGCGGCAGGACGCAGTCCGAGCCGACGGGGTGGCAGAAGCACTGCAGCATCTGCACCGTGAGCCTCCGCACGAGGCGCAGCATCTCCGCGTTGGCGGCGAGGCTAGGCGGCAGGCGGTTGATCTTTGCGAGTTCTCCGGCCCAGAATGTCGTTGCCTTTTCGCGGGCCTCATCCCAGTCGCCCGGCTTCGCCTGGCAATCCGGCGCCGCTATGGAGAATGTAATCGAAAGCGGCCTCCCTGGCTCCGGCGCGGCGACGAAGCGGATTGCAGCGCCATCCCATTGCGCATCTGGGGGAAGCCCCTCCGCGCGCACGACTGCCGATTCGCTTGCCCAGGCGCAATCGCCGCACTGATTGTAGCCAGAAGGCGAGGCGGCAAGGAACGGCCCCGTCTGCGTCTCGTAGGGTTCGTAGAGGTCGGGCGAGCCTTTGACGACGAGACTTTCCTTCATTCGCCGCAAATGGACGGCCACGGGTTCGCGGACTGCTTCGCCGCCACCGTTCGAGAAGGTCAGGCGCAGGAAACAGGGGGGCTTGCGCCCGCCAGTTCCGCAGAAGGCATCCATGCGGACTGCCAGAGGGCCGAGACGCCACGCGAGGCCGTGGAAGGGCATGCCGTCCGGCGGCTGGATGTTTTCAGCGGCCTTGAAGTCGAAAGCGCTGTCATCCGCCCCGTGCATTACCCACAGGACATCGGCCACGAGGTCGCCGTATTCGACGCTCCAGTCGTGGCGGTGGAGATGCTCGCCGCGCATGACCTTGCCGTCGTTCCAGAGCGTGAACATGCACTCCGCCATCGGCGGATGCAGGTAGCGGCGCGTTGTCCGCGGGCTTTCCCAGGATGACTGATTATTCCCTGTCTCTTCCATTGCCAAAAATCAAACAGCGCAACCCATCACGCTCCGCTCGAATTCCACGCCCATCTCCCCTGCCCCGTGCGTGTCGTGCCAGCGCATGTTGCGCATGAGGATGGCGACAATTCGGTTTTCGGGGTCAACCCAGAAGTGCGTTCCGTAGGCGCCGCTCCACCCGAAACAACCCTCGGGCAGCCAGTCCTCATGGACCTTCACGCGGACGCCAAGCCCCCAGCTGTCGTTGGGCGCCCTGCCGGGCGTCCCGTCCGGAACGCGGGGACGCGCCAATTCCATGAAGAGTTCCGGCTCCACGACCGTCACGCCGTCCAGACTGCCGCCATTGCAGAGGAGAAGCGCGATCTTGGCGAAGTCCTCCATGGCGCCCGCAAGCCCCGCCCCCGCGCACTCGTAGGAGTCTGGGAAGCCCTCGAAGATCGTGCCTTGCGGCATCTCGACTGCCGCAAGGCGGCCGGACACGGTGCGGTCGTGCATGGCGACCATGCGGCGCCACTGCTCCTGCGAGGGGTGGAAGGTGATGTCGCGGATGCCAAGGGGGTCGAAGACGAACTGCCGCAGGAACTCGGAGTAGCGCATCCCGGACTTGATCTCGATGATGCGGGCCACGGCGTCGAAGGCCGCGTATGCCGAGTAGGCGGCCTGTGCACCGGGATCGAACGACAGCGGCTGACGGGCGGCGAAGGCCACGGCTGCTTCCAGCGAGGCGAACGCCTCGGGCGGTGCGGCCGCCAGCAGCCGCCCGCCGATCTCGGTTCCCGAAAGTAGGCCGCTGCAATGGCTCAGAAGCTGCCAGATTTTGATCTCGCCGCCCGCCTTGCGGGCGCGGACGACCTTTCCGTCCTCAACCGCGCCCACATCCATTTCGCCAAATGCGGGGAAGAACTTGCGGACCTCGTCGTCAAGCGAAAAGAAGCCCTTGCCGACGGCCACCAACGCGGCCAGCCCGGTGATGGGCTTTGTCATCGAGGCGAGCCGGTAAAAGGCATTCGGCTCGATGCGGCGACCCGTGCGGATGTCGGCGACGCCCCTGGCGATGTGGCAGAGGCGTTCGCCGTCCTGAATTACAAGAAGTTCCCCGCCGGCGAACGTGGCGCGGGCGAGATGGCCGTCGAACCACTCGCCGAGAACGCGTTTCAGCTTGGCGGGGTCAAGACTTGCCCGCATGGCCGGAAACTCCGAGCGGGGAAAAGATGGCGCTTAATCCAGCGGCAGGCAGAGACGGAAGCCGTCATACGGGTTGGCCGAACCCGGTGAGAGGGAGAATCGGAAAGCGGAACGCATACCTTGTGATCCTTCCCAGTAATGAGCGGAGCGTATAACACGTTGCGATCCCGACACGGGGCCTTTAGGATCAGTCACCGACGCACTAGAGTAGGAATCTTCATACCAGTCTAGACACCATTCGTGATAATTCCCGTACATATCGTAGAAGCCCCAAGCGTTCGGTTGCTTGCGGCCTACGGCATGTGGTGCCTGACCACTGTTGCCGGTGTACCAGGCTAGGTCGTGTACATCGGGGTTTGTCCATTGTGTGGTGTTGTTTTTGCCCGTATAAATGGCGGTGGTCGTTCCGGCGCGGCAGGCGAACTCCCACTGCGCCTCGGTCGGGATGTCGAGGTCAAGCCCAATGTTTGCGCGGATGGCGGCCAGATAGCTGGTGAGAGTCGAAGACGATAGAGTGAAGTTGCCAACCGACGAACCTGTGTCGGGCCAGTTTATACCGCACTCGGTTGAACCGCGAAGACTGTTGTAGAGAACACGCCCAATGGGACACTGGTCAGGGTCATCCGTGCCGTATGGCGTTTCCTGTGCGCCGTAAACGGAAATATAGGCCGGACCGCCGAGAAGCGCATACTGGCGGCGCGTCGTCTCGTAAATCGCGAGGTAATAGTCCTTCGTGAACGTGACAGGGTGTTGCACCTTTTCCCTGGCATAGTAATACTCTGTGCCGTCATCCGGCGAGCCCATCATGAAGGTCTTGCCGGCGGCATGGACTTTCTTCATCACGAGGTGGGTCGTGCGATACTTGTCGTTCACGAGGCCGCCGTCTGGGAGGAAGTCCAGGCCGGAATAGTAGGTGATGACCTTGGTCTGGAGGTCGATGTCCATCACATCGGGCGGGGCGTTGGTGGCCCAGGCGGTGACCTGCACCGAGACGGTCGGGTCGTCGAAGCGCCAGCCGGGCCAGCTGCGGTGCGCATACCAGTCAATCCCGTGGCTTCCGGCTGGGACAAGTTTGTTCACATCGCCCACGAGGTTCTGGATGTTGGCACCACCGATGGAGACGCCGTTCGTGAGGACATCGATCGTCACGCAGGCCGGTTCGTCCAGCGTGTAGGCGACATGGACGACACGCGAGGCGTTCTGCGAGACGCTGAAGTTTGAAATCTGCGGGTCGGCGGGATTGGCCAGCGCGGCGGCGCAGAGGGTCAGGGTTGCGAGGGTTGCAAGGATGGAGGTTTTCATGATGATTAGTCGTTAGGGGTTAGGGACTAGGGACTAGGGGCTAGGGGCTAGTCGTTAGTTGTAGTGATTAGTTGTAGGGGTAGTTGTAGCGGCTAGCGGAGGTAGATCATGGTAGCCGGCTCGAAGGTCGAGAAGGTCATCGGAATGGATCCTTCAGCGATATGGTCGCGGGAGACAAAGGCGAACGGCTCGGAGACCCCGCTACTGGCGGAGGCCGCAGCGGTGGTCAGTTGGGTGCCATTTTGCGACAATGGCAGGCAGAGGCGGAAGCCATGCCGTTCAACGCCGTCTACTGGATTGTTACTGCCGCGGGCGGCGGAGCGGGTATCAGGTGCAAAGGACTTGAATGATCCGCCCCTGTGGACACGGCTTGTTCCTGTCGCAGGACCCTGCGGCTCGATGGTCGGCGAAACGGACGTGTCGTAGGCACCGTTCCAGTCTAGAACCCACTCCACCGCATTGCCATACATGTCGTAGAAGCCCCACGGGTTTTTAGTATTGTCGGCACCTACGGCGTGAAATTCCGTGGCGACATTGTTCACCAATGTGCTGTTATAGGCGTACCAGGCGATGGCTGCGACATCGTTGTTTCCGTATTTATCGGCATTGCCCTTGCCGCTCCAAAGAGCGGTGGTTGTTCCCGCGCGGCAGGCGAACTCCCACTGCGCTTCGGTCGGGATGTCAAGCGCGAGGCCCGTCGCCGTGCGGATTGTGGCGAGGTAGCCACCGACTGCCGCTCCCGTGGTGGGCCAGTCGATTGTAGGCGCGGAGCCGCGGAGCTTGTTGTAGGTGATGTATACGACAGGGCACTGAAGCGGGTCATCGCTGCCGTATGGTTCGGGCCAAACGGCTGAAGGATCTGTCCGCTCCTGGCAACCCATGAGAGCGAACTGGCGGCGCGTCGTCTCGTAAATGGCGAGGTAGTAGTCGTTCGTGAGACTGACGGCGTGCAGGACTTCGCTGGTCGCCCGGTAGGGCGATTCGTTCGTCGGCGAACCCATCATGAAGGTCTTGCCGGCGGCATAGACTTTCTTCATCACGAGGTGGGTCGTGCGGTAGATGTCGTTGGTGAGGCCGCCGCCGGGAAGGGCATCGACGGACTGGTAGTAGGCGTGGGTGCCGTTCACAATGTCGATGTCCAAGACGTCAGGCGGATTGTCGGCGGCCCAGGCGGTGATTTCCACCGAGAAGGAGGGCGTGTCTATGCGGTGGTCGGGCCAGCTCTTGCGGGCGTTCCACTCAATAATGTGGTTCCCCACCGGGACGAGTTTGTTCACGTCGCCTGTGACGAGCTTGATGTTCTCGCTGCCGATGGAGACACCGTTCGTGAGAATCTCCATCGTGATGTATGCAGGCTCGTCGAGCGTGTATGCGACGTGCAGGACACGCGATGGGTCCTGACGAACGCTGAAGTTCGATATCTGCGGATCGGCCAGATTGCCGAAGGCCGCTGCGGCGCCGAGTAGGGCGAATGTATGGAGTATAGTTTTCATAGTGGTTAGTCGTTAGTGGTTAGTCGTAGTGGTAGTGGTTAGGGGTTAGGGGCTAGGGACTAGGGGCTAGGGGCTAGGCTAGTGAGGAGGTGTAGGTGGTAGGTGTAGGCGTAGAGGGAGATGTTAGTGGCTAGTCGTTAGTTGTTAGTGGTTAGTTGTAGTGGTAGTGGTTAGGGGCTAGAGGAGGATTACCAGAGTCGTGGGCTCAAAGGTCGAGAAGGCCGTTTGCTGCGACTCGACAGTGACATGGTCGCGGGAGAGGAAGGCGATGGGCGCCGATTGGACAACATGCGCGGCCGCCGTGACTGCGGCCAGAAGCGCCACAGTGGCCGCAATGGCGGCGCAGGCCGACTTCCCGCAAGCGGCGCGGCGGCGTGGCTTTGTTTCTTTCATCGGTGTTTGCCTTTCGTTTGCTCGTTTGCGAACGGGGCGCCCAACGCAGGCGACCCATCTTTGATGTTATTATTCTCTCATATTCCAAGCATTTCGCATAGACTCTTTATTTGGCAAAATATCACTTTTATGGAAATCGGATTTCTGATATAATTTTAGTTGTTGTCCCATCAAAGCAATCACGCCCGTCAAAGCAATCACGCAGAGTCGCAGAGAGGCAGAGGTCGCAGAGACCGTTCTTCTCTTCCTCTCTGCATGAAAATTGTGTGGGATGCTACTCAAAATTATGTCGCCATGAAGAAGATTCCCGAATACCGCCACCTAGGCCGAGTCACAGCCGTAATCGCCATCGACGCCCATGCTGGGCAACAGAAGTTGTTGGGCATCATGCGTTTTTTAAATGAGCGCATTCCACGTGGAGAGGACAAGTGGGCGCTTTCCCTCATGTATTCACATGTCGCAATAACCGCCGCAGAGCTCCGGCGCGCCAAACGCCAAGGCGTGAAGGGGATAATCATCCTCGACTACCCGTCCGAGGAGACGATAGGGCTCGTCGCACGCAGCGGCATCCCCTGCGTGGTGGAAACGACGGAGCGACTCCACAACGATGATTCCAGCCACAAAGAACACAAAGGGCACAAAGGATTCGCGAACTCCAGCATCGTGCGGATCATTTGCGACGCCCGCGAACTTGCGCGCGAGGCTGCGCAGAACCTCGTGGTGCGGCAGTCATTCGCATCATTCGGATTCGTTGGGACTATCTTTGGAGAGTCGTGGTCGCACGAGCGCGGCGCCTTCTTCCAGGAGGCGCTGGCCGAACGCGGACACGAGTGCGCAATTTTCAAATCAAGGCGCGGCAACCTTGGCGCATGGCTCGCCGCCCTCCCGCGCCCCGCCGCCATCTGCGCCGCCAACGACTCCACCGCGCGGGATGTGGCGAACTCAGCCCTTGCGCAGGGGCTGCGCATCCCGGACGACATCGCCATTCTCGGCATCGATGACGACCCCATGTTCTGCCTCTCCGCCTCACCAGAGCTGTCGTCGGTCGTGCAGGACTTCGAGTCATGCGGCTTCCAGGCCGCCGAGGCGCTCCAGCGCCTGATGGACGGCGACACATCCGGGCCACACCTCCTCCGCTACGGGGCGCGCGGGGTTTCTATCCGCGAATCGACGCTCTCATCCTCGCCGCATGCGGACTTCGTGCAAAAGGCGCTGGACTGGATCGACGCCAACGCATGCAGCTACATCGGCGCCGCCGACGTGGCAAGGGCGCTTGGCGTATCGCGCCGGATTCTCGACCTTCGCTTCCGCGAACTGCTGCGGACGACTGTCCACGCCGTCCTGCGGGAGCGGCGGCTTGAGGAGGTAAAACTCCTCCTCTCCACCACCGACATGACAGTCGGGCGCATCACGGAGCAGTGCGGCTTCACCAGCGCCGGCCACCTGAAGAACCTCTTCCGCCGCACCTTCGGCTGCTCAATGCGCGACTGGCGCAAGGCGGCGAAGTAGAAGGGGGAATGGGGA